>NZ_JBQQCA010000002.1:0-306786 GCF_052246635.1 Streptomyces sp. 6N223
CACCAGGGGCTTCGCCCCCGGACCCCCCATTGCCGCCCACACCCCGGCACCCCACCCGGGGCTGAGCGCCGTCGTAAGTGACGGCGAGGGCTGGCCTAGCCGGCCACGGCCCGCGTCGACGTGCCCTTCGGCGGCGTGGCCGACTTCGCCGTCGTCTTCTTGGCGGCGGTCTTCTTCGCAGCCGCCTTCTTCGCCGTCGTGGTCTTCTTGGCGGCGGTCTTCTCCGCCGTCGACGTCTTCTTGGCCGCCGTCTTCTTCGTGGTGGCCTTCTTGGCGGCAGCCTTCTTCGCGGTCTTCTTCGCCGGGCCCTTGGCGCGCTTCTCCGCCAGCAGCTCGAAGCCGCGCTCGGGGGTGATCGTCTGCGGGTCGTCGTCGCGGCGCAGCGTGGCGTTGGTCTCGCCGTCCGTGACGTACGGGCCGAAGCGGCCGTCCTTCACCACCACCGGTCTGCCGGTCGCCGGGTCCTCGCCCAGCTCCTTCAGCGGCGGCTTGGCGGCGGCGCGCCCGCGCGTCTTCGGCTGGGCGTAGATCGCCAGCGCCTGCTCCAGGGTGACGGTGAAGATCTGCTCCTCGCTCTCCAGCGAGCGCGAGTCCGTCCCCTTCTTCAGATACGGGCCGTAGCGGCCGTTCTGCGCGGTGATCTCCTGCCCGGACTCCGGGTCGGTGCCCACGACGCGCGGCAGCGACAGCAGCCTCAGCGCGTCGTCGAGGGTGATGCTCTCCAGCGACATCGACTTCAGCAGCGAGGCGGTGCGCGGCTTGGCGGCGGCCTTCGTGGCCTTGCCCCGCTTCTTCGGCGCGCCCTCGGCGGGCTCGGGCAGCACCTCGGTGACGTACGGGCCGTAGCGGCCGTCGCGGGCGACGATCTGGTGGCCGGTGGCCGGGTCTGTGCCCAGCTCGAAGTCGCCGCTGGGCTTGGCCAGCAGCTCGCGGGCCAGATCGACGGTCAGCTCGTCCGGCGGCAGGTCGCCGGGCACGTCGGCACGCTTGCTCTCGCCCTCGGGGTCGTCGGGCGACGGCGGCGCCTCCACGTACGGCCCGTAGCGGCCGACGCGCAGCACGATGCTGTCGCCGACGGGGAAGGAGGAGATCTCGCGGGCGTCGATGGCGCCCAGGTCGGTGACCAGCGCCTTCAGGCCGGCGAGGTGGTCGCCGTCCTGCGCGCCCTCCCCGACGCCAGCGCCCTCGCCGAAGTAGAAACGCCGCAGCCACGGCACGGCCTGCGCGTCGCCGGTGGCGATGCGGTCGAGGTCGTCCTCCATCTTCGCGGTGAAGTCGTAGTCGACCAGCCGCCCGAAGTGCTGCTCCAGCAGGTTGGTGACGGCGAAGGAGAGGAAGGAGGGGACGAGCGCGGTGCCCTTCTTGAAGACGTACCCGCGGTCGAGGATGGTGCCGATGATCGTGGCGTACGTCGACGGGCGGCCGATCTCGCGCTCCTCCAGCTCCTTCACCAGCGTCGCCTCGGTGTAGCGGGCGGGCGGCTTGGTGGCGTGGCCGTCGGCGGTGATGTCGCGGGCGGCGAGCGGGTCGCCCTCGCCGACGGCGGGCAGCCGCCGCTCGCGGTCGTCCAGCTCGGCGCCGGGCTCGTCGGCGCTCTCCACGTACGCCTTGAGGAAGCCGTGGAAGGTGATCACCTTGCCGGTCGCGCTGAACTCGCAGTCGCGGCCGTCGGCGCTCGTGCCCCCGACCCGCACGGCCACGGACTGGCCGACGGCGTCCTTCATCTGCGAGGCGACGGTCCGCTTCCAGATCAGCTCGTACAGCCGGTACTGGTCGCCGGTCAGGCCGGTCTCGGCGGGGGTGCGGAAGCGGTCGCCGGAGGGGCGGATCGCCTCGTGCGCCTCCTGGGCGTTCTTGACCTTGCTGGCGTACGTGCGCGGGCGGTCGGGCAGGTAGTCCGCGCCGTAGAGCTGCGCGACCTGGGCGCGGGCGGCGTTGACGGCGGTGGCGGACAGGGTGGTGGAGTCGGTCCGCATGTAGGTGATGTAGCCGTTCTCGTACAGCCGCTGCGCCACCTGCATGGTGATCTTGGCGCCCATGCCGAGCTTGCGCGACGCCTCCTGCTGGAGGGTGGTGGTGCGGAAGGGCGCATAGGGCGAGCGGCGGTAGGGCTTGGACTCCACGGAGCGGACGGAGAACGCCGTGTCCGCGAGCGCGGCGGCCAGCGCGCGGGCGGCCTCCTCGCCGAGGTGCTCGACCTGGCCGGGGCTCCTGAGCTGCCCGTCGGGGCCGAAGTCGCGGCCCTGGGCGACGCGCCGCCCGTCGACGGCGGCGAGGCGCGCGTCGAAGGTGTCCTCGCCGGGGATGGTCGCGAAGGTGCCGGTCAGGTCCCAGTACTCGGCGGAGCGGAACGCGATCCGCTCCCGCTCGCGCTCGACGACGAGCCTGGTCGCCACGGACTGCACGCGCCCGGCCGACAGGCGCGGCATGACCTTCTTCCACAGCACGGGCGAGACCTCGTAGCCGTAGAGCCGGTCGAGGATGCGGCGGGTCTCCTGGGCGTCGACGAGGAGCTGGTTCAGCTCGCGCGGGTTGTTGACCGCCTCCCGGATGGCGTCGCGCGTGATCTCGTGGAAGACCATGCGGCGCACGGGCACCTTGGGCTTGAGGACCTCCTTCAGGTGCCAGGCGATGGCCTCGCCCTCGCGGTCCTCGTCGGTGGCGAGGTAGAGCTCGTCGGAGTCGGCCAGGAGCTCCTTGAGCTTCTTGACCTGGTCCTTCTTGTCGCTGTTGACGACGTACAGCGGCTGGAAGCCCTCGTCGACGTTGACGCCGAGGCGGGCCCAGGGCTCGCCCTTGTACCGGGCCGGGACCTCTGCGGCGCCGTTGGGGAGGTCGCGGATGTGCCCGACGCTGGCCTCGACAACATAGCCGGGGCCGAGGTAGCCCTTGATCGTCTTCGCCTTGGCGGGCGACTCGACGATCACAAGTCGGCGTCCGCCGTGCGCGGTCTCGCTGGTCGGCGACACGTGTCCTCGCTCTTCTCTCTCCGTAGGTCCGGTGGTCGATCCGGGGGTACGGCTCATGGTGCGGAGTGTGACGGTACCTCCCGCCTCCGTGTCAAACGGGAAAGCCCAGTGGCTCATGGAGGGGCTCAAGGAACGGTAACCCGAAGCCCTTGCTCCCGCCGACCGGTGCTCTGGCAGGATGTCGGGGGTCCGTCAGTGCCAAGGACGGCATACACCCGAAAATCACCGCTCCAACAAGGGGGGAACGATGTCAGACCCCAATGCCAATCCGTACCAGCAGCCTCCTGGGCAGACGCCGCCGCCCGGGCCCGGCGCCTACGGCCCGCCGCCCGGACAGGGCCAGCCCGGCTACGGCTACCCCGGCCCGCCCCCGGGCGGTCCCGGCGCACCCGGCGCCCCAGGTGCCCCCGGCATGGCTCCGCCGCCCGGAGCCCCCGGAGCCCCCGGAGCCCCCGGCGGCTACCCGCAGCAGGCGCCCGCGCCCTACCCCGGCGGCCCGCAGTACGGCGGCGACCCGAACGCGCCCTACGGCTACGACCCTCACGGCCGGCCGTACTCGAACAAGTCGAAGACGACCGCGGGCATCCTCCAGCTCCTCGTCGGCGGCCTCGGCGCCGGCCGCTGGTACACCGGCCACACCGGCATGGCCGTCGCGCAGCTCCTGACCTGCGGCGGTGTCGGCATCTGGGCGCTGGTGGACGGCATCCTCTTCCTCGTGAAGGATGACCGCACCGACCCCCAGGGACGACCGCTGCGCAGCTGAGGCGAGGCGATTGATGGTGACGGCGACCGCCGGGTGGCGGCGGCGGCCGGGGCGCTTCCCCCGCCGCCCCGTCCACCCGGCGCTGCCGCCGGTCGCCACGCTTGCCGCCGGGCTGGCGGGTGCGGCGTACCTGTGGCGCACCGATCCGCACGACGGCGGGCAGTTCCTGCCGCGCTGCCCGTTCAACTGGGCCACCGGGCTGCTGTGCCCGGCATGCGGCGGGACGCGCATGGCGTACGACGCGATGCACGGGGACCTCGCCGCGGCGTTTCACGACAACGCGGTGCTGCTGTGTCTCGGCGTGCCGCTGGCGGCGTGGCTCGGGGGGCGCTGGCTGTACGAGGGCCTGCGCGGGCGGCGTTACCGGCCCCGGTTCAGGCCGGTGGCCGTCGCGGCGGTGCTGGGCCTCGCCGTGGTGTGGGCCGTGGTGCGCAACGCCGTGGGCTAGCCGGGGCTCCGCCTGTCCGGGCCCGTGCCCGCGGGCTGGCTAGGCCGGGAGCAGGAAGCCCTGCTCGATCAGGGTGCGCGTCTCGGTGCTGACCTGGGCGCGAATGGTCGCCGGGTCCTCGCCGAGGAGGTCGGCCACCGCGTCGGCGATCGCGCCGAGCGGGAGGGTGCCGTCGCAGGCGCCCGCGACGCCGGCCGTCACCGTGTCCACCGCTCGGGCCCGCATCATGCCGTGGCGCTGCCGCAGCACGATCTGCTGCGGGTGCTCGGCGCCGGGCTGGCCGAGCTGCTCCTGCACGACGCCGTCGGCCAGCGCCAGGCGGCAGCCGAGCAGCGCGGCGTCGTCATCGCGCCGGTCGCGGAGGAAGTCCTGCCGGGCGAAGTGGCCGGGAATCGTCTCTCCGAGGGGCTGCTCGACCGCGTGCGTCCACTCCTCGACGGTGATGGCGGGCGCCCGTCGCGCGGCGGTGGTGCGGCGCAGCGTGATCCAGCCGAGCCCGATCGTCCTGGTGCCACGCGCGGCGAAGTCGGCGAGCCATTCTTCGTACCGCTTCTCGTACGCCTGCGGTTCGCCGAGGTGGGCGCCCGCATCACGCAGCCACAGCTCGGTGTACTCGGTGACGTCCTGCGCCTCGCGGCGCACGATCCACGCGTCGCAGCCCTCGGGGACCCAGGAGGCGAGCCGCTCGCGCCACTCCCCTCCCTCGGATCCCTCCGGTTCCTCCCAGTTCGCCAGGAGCTGGCACCAGCCGCCCTCGGCCAGGTGGGCCGCGGCCCCGCCGGCCAGCGCGCGGCACAGCTCGTCGCCGGGCAGGCCCGCGTCCCGGTAGGTGAGCCGCTCCTCCCGGGCCGGGGAGATCACGAACGGCGGGTTGGCCACGATCAGGTCGAAGTCGGACTCGCCGGCCACCGGCTCGTACAGCGACCCCTGCCGCAGGTCCGCCTCGGGCGCGCCGGAGAGCGCCAGCGTGAGCGCGGCCATGCGCAGGGCGCGCGGGTTGACGTCGGTGGCGGTCACCCGCTCGGCGTGCTGGGAGGCGTGCAGGGCCTGGACGCCGCAGCCGGTGCCCAGGTCGAGGACGCGGCGCACGGGGCGCCGCACGGTGAGCTGCGCCAGCGTCGCGGAGGCGCCGCCGACGCCGAGCACCACGTCGGGGCGGCGGGGCGCGCCGGCGCGGAACGCCGGGCGGGGGTCGGAGACCACCCACCAGTCCAGGCCGCCCTCGCCGGCGTACGGCCGCACCTCAACCGTGGCGCGCACGTCGTCCCCCTCGGCCCGCACCCAGCCGTCGCCGAGCGCCGCGTCGAACGCCGCCCCGCCCAGCGCGGCGCGCGCCTGGCGCCGGGGCACGGGTCGCCGCAGCAGGAGCAGCCGCGTCAGCGTGGCCGGCGGCCCGCCGTCCGCGCCGTCGCCCGCGCGGGTGGCGCGCAGCGCGGGCACGGTCTCGCCCCGCGCGAGCGCGGCGTACGCGGGCGCGCCGAGCAGCTCCAGCAGCCCGTCGGCGGTGAAGTCGGCCTCGCGCAGCGCGTCGCGCAGCCGCGCCGTGCCGGGGCCGGGGACCGGGAGCTGTGACAGGTCAGCGTCGCTCATGTCGCTCACGTTGCTCACGGCGCCATTTGATCATGCGGCACGAGGGCCCGGCGGCCCGGCGGCCCGTATGCCCGTGGCCCGGATGCCCGTCACTCCTCGGCGGGCGAGGAGCCGGCGTCCGGCTGCGCCGTCGCGGAGAGGGACTGGCAGCCGGGCTGCTGCGCCATGGCCTCGCCCAGCTCACCCTCCTGCAGGTCGTGCAGGGCCCGGTCGCTGCTCTCGCTGAGCTGGCCGAGCCGCTCGGCGATGCCGCCGAGCCCCTCGGCGAACGCGGCCCGGTCGGAGGTCTCCAGGCCGTCGATCGTGTCCTTCAGGTCGGTGTAGGAGTCGGAGATGTCGTTCAGCTCCGTCACCGCGTTGCGCCGCAGCCGGGGGCCGTCCTCGACGGGCGGGTCGCCCGCGCGCTGCACCGTCTCGGCGAGCGCGGTGTACGCCTCGGAGACGTCCTGGAACGCCGTCGAGTCGGCCTGCTGGAGCTCCTTGGGGGCCGCGTCGCTCTCGCTCGCCTCGGTGATCGCGGCGTTGGCCGACTGGATCCGCTTCACGTGGGGCCGCATCTCGTTGCAGACCTGCCGCGCCCACGCCTCCGTCTCGTCGGAGCCGTCGTCGCCGCCCCCGCACGCCGCGAGTGACAGAGACAGCGACAGCGCGAACGCCAACGCCGCACAACCCCTCCGCGCTGAGCGCGCCACTGCGAGCCGAACCGTCTTCACCGGTGTCCCGTCCTTTCGTACCTCTGGGCGGGAACTTACACGGCGGAGTCGCTCGTCCGGGTGATCCGAGGGCTTGTCGTCCCGTATGACTGGCCGCTTGGCCGACGAATACGCCTGATCAAGTGACTGGGGCGCTACCGGGGTGTGAGCGGCAACACCTCCGCGAGGGCGCGCCAGGCGGGAAGCGGGATGTCCGCGTGGGGGCTATCGGTGACGACCTGGAGGGCGAGGTGGTCGGCCCCGGCGGCGAGGAAGTCGTCGGCGCGGCGGCGGACGGCCTCGGCGTCGCCGAGGGCAAAGACCTCGTCGAGCAGCCGGTCGCTGCCGCCGCCCGCGAAGTCCTCCTCGGCGAAGCCGAGCCGCAGCAGGTTGTTGGTGTAGTTGGGCAGCGCCAGGTACATGGCGAGGTACGCGCGGGCGGTGGCCCGGGCCCGGCCGGGGTCGGTGTCGAGCACGACCTTCAGCTCCGGCGCCAGCATGGGGCCGTCGCCGAGGACGGCGCGGGCCCGCGCGGTGTGCTCGGGCGTGACGAGGTAAGGGTGCGCGCCGGCGGCCCGGTCGCGGGCCAGCTCCAGCATCCGGGGGCCGAGCGCCGCCAGCACGCGCCCGCCGGCCGGGACCGGGCGCGGGGCCTCGTCGAGCGCGGTCAGGTAGTCGCGCATCGCCGAGTACGGGCGCCGGTAGCGGTCGGTGAGCGCGCTGTGGCTCACGCCGAGGCCGAGCAGGAAGCGCCCGCCGTGGGCGGCGTTGGCGTCGGCGTACTGGGCGGCGACGTCGGCGGGCTCGTGCTGCCAGATGCTGAGGATGCCGGTGGCCACCGTGATGCGTGAGGTGGCCTCCAGCAGGGGCAGCGCGTGCGCGACGCCGGGGCTGCTGCCCAGCCAGATGGTGCCGTAGCCGAGCTCGTCGAGTTCGCGGGCGGCGTCGGCGATCTCCTGGCGCCGCGCGGGGTCCTCCGAGCGCAGCACGGCGTTCCATACGCCGATGCGTCCGAGGTCGGCCGGGTGGGTGCGGGTGTGCTGGTCGTTTCCCATGTGGGGGGACAACCGGGCGGCCGGCGCTCGCTATTCCGGCCGCCCCGGGGCCGTCACCCGTCCGGCCCCGGGGGTCCGTGGCGTTACGCCGTGACGATCTGGTCGCCCTCGATCCGGACCGTTACGGCGGGCAGCGGCTCGTCCGCCGGGCCGTTCAGGACCTCGCCGGTGGCGGCGTCGAAGACCGAGCCGTGGCAGGGGCAGCTCAGCTCGGTGCCGTCCGCCTCGACCGTGCAGCCCTTGTGGGTGCAGGCGGCGCTGAAGCAGACCACCGAGGACTCGTCGGGGCGGAAGAGCATCGCTTCGCCGTCGGGGGTGGCGAACGGCCCCGCGGCCTCGCCGACAGGCACCTCGTCGACGGAGGCCAGCGGCTCGCCCCCGGATCCGGACCCGCCTTGGCCCTCATCCCCGCCCTGTCCATCGGACGAGGAGTCCGGCGAGTCGCCATCCGAGGCCGAGCCGCTGGTGTCGTTGGAGCCGCTCGACTCGTCGTCGCTGCCGCAGGCCGTGAGCGTGAACGCTCCAGCGGCCCCGGCGGCGGTCGTCAGAACGGCGCGGCGGCTGCGTGATGTGCTGCGTGGCGTTGCTGTCATACCCCTGCAAACGAGGCCGCCCGGTCCTCGGTTCACTGTGGGAGAGAGATTTTCGGTGCGAGGCATGTCGGCGCGCACCGGGGTGCGCCGGGCGTGAACCATGGGCTCGTCTGTCCCGTATGGAGGGACATGATCGCTTGGATTCTGCGGATTCTCGTGGCCCTCGGACTGCTCGGCTCGGCGTGGGTGCACCTGGTGGTGTGGCAGGACTGGGTCCGGTACGACGACGTGGTCGGGCCGATGTTCCTCGCGAACGTCGTCGCCGGGCTCCTCATCGCGCTGCTGGTGCTGGCCTGGCGCACCCACTGGCTGCCCGAGCTGGCGAGCGTCGGCTTCGGCGCCGCCACCCTGGGGGCGTACGTGATGTCCCTGACGACCGGCTTCTTCGGCATCGAGGAGCAGTTCCGGACCGACGAGGAGCTGTGGGGCGTGATCACCGAGGCGGCGTGCGTGGTGTTCGGGGCTATGCTGCTCCTCCTCCGGTTCGGGCTCCTCGGCTTCCAGCGGCTCCAGGGGGTCCAGCAGACCGGGCACAGGCGGCGGCAGAGGCAGACGGCGTGAGCGAAGGCTCGGCGGAAGACCAGTTGATGCGGGCGCTGCACGACGAACACGCCGCGGCGCTGTGGTCCTTCGCCCTGCACCTCACGGGCGGGGACCGGGCCCGCGCCGAGGACGTGGCGCAGGAGACGCTGCTGCGGGCCTGGCGCCACCCGGGGGTGCTGGACCAGTCCACACGCTCCGCCCGAGCCTGGCTGTTCACCGTGGCCCGGCGGATCGTCATCGACGGCTGGCGGTCCGCGGCGGCGCGTTCGGAGATCACCACCGACTCCCCGCCCGACACGGCCGCGCCGGACGACATCGAACGCGCCGTGCAGGGCTGGCTGGTCGCCGACGCGCTGGCCGAGCTGTCCCCCCGCCACCGCGAGGTGCTGACGCTCTGCTACTTCCAGGGGTTGTCCGTGGCCGAGGCCGCGGCGCGCCTCGGGGTGGCGGAGGGCACCGTGAAGTCACGCACGCACTACGCACTCCGCTCGCTGCGCCTGGTGCTGGAAGAGAAGGGCGTCACGCAATGAGCGGGATGAACTGGCCGGGCGGCGGCCCCACAGGGCCGCACGGGCCGAGAGAGCCGGGAGAACAGACCGAGCAGATGGGACCGACAGGAGGTGACCGCTTCCTGACCTGGGACGGGGCCTACGTGCTGGGCGCGCTGTCGCCGCAGGACCGGGCCGCGTACGAGGCGCACCTGCGGGAGTGCGGCGACTGCGCCCGCGCGGTGCGGGAGCTGGCGGGGATGCCGGGGCTGCTCGGGCAGGCGCAGGCCCTGCCGCGGCCGCCGCAGGCGAACGCCGAGCCGCCGCCGGCGGATCTGCTGCCCGCGCTGCTGGACCGGGTGGCCGGGGAGCGGCGGCGGCAGCGGCGGCGGGCGATGCTGCCGGGCCTGGGGCTGGCGCTGGCCGCCTGCCTGGCGTTGCTGTTCGTGCTGGTGATGCCGGTCGGCGGCGACGGCGGGGGCACGGGCGGGGGCACGGGCGGAGGCGGCGGCGAGCCGATCGCGATGACCTCGCTGGTGGAGTACCCGGTGTCGGCGACGGTGAGCCTGACGGACGCGGACTGGGGCACCCGCGTGAACATGGAGTGCGTCTACGGGGCGGACTCCTCCAACGACTACGTGCTGGTGGCGATCACGCGGGACGGCGAGGAGGTGCAGCTGGCGAGCTGGGCCACGATCCGGGACCGCGACGTCACCCTCAGCGTGGGCACGGAGCTGCATCCGGCGGACATCGAGACGCTGGAGGTGCGCAGCACCCACGGCTACGCCGTGCTGCGCGCGGACGTGTCCGGATGAGCCGACCGGGACGGCCGGCGGCCGGCCCCCAAACGATCAGTCGATTGGGCTAGGGTCGGCTGCCATGTCGCACAACCAGCCGCAGCAGCACCAGGAGCCCGACCCGGCGGGCAGCACGCAGATGTTCCAGGCGTTCGTCAATGACGGGGCACCCGACGGCGGGCGCCGGGCCGCCGCCCCGGCGGGGCCGGCGTCGGCGTCGGCGTCGGGGCCGAGAGTCGGCCTGATCGTGGGCGTCGTCGTGGCCGTGGCGGCGCTGGCCGCGGTGGCCTGGCTGGCGCTGGGCTGAGCGAGACGGCCGGCGCGAGGGGCCTTCTCTTTCCCCGGACCGGCGGAGGACCGCCGCCGGTCCGGGCGTGCCTCACTCCTCTGCCGTCAGGCCGTCGCGCAGCTGCGCGAGCGTGCGGGTGAGCAGCCGGGAGACGTGCATCTGCGAGATCCCGACCTCCTCACCGATCTGGGACTGGGTCATGTTGCCGAAGAACCGCAGCATGATGATCCGGCGCTCCCGGGCGGGGAGCCGGGCCAGCAGCGGCTTGAGCGACTCGCGGTACTCGACGCCCTCCAGGGCCGCGTCCTCGTACCCCAGGCGGTCGGCCAGCGAGCCCTCGCCGCCGTCCTCCTCGGGGGAGGGCGAGTCCAGCGAGCTGGCGGTGTAGGCGTTGCCCACGGCCAGGCCGTCGACCACCTCCTCCTCGGACACCCCGAGGCAGGCGGCGAGCTCGGCCACCGTGGGGGAGCGGTCGAGGCGCTGGGACAGCTCGTCGCTGGCCTTGGTGAGGGCCAGCCGCAGCTCCTGCAGCCGGCGCGGGACGCGCACCGACCAGGAGGTGTCGCGGAAGAACCGCTTGATCTCACCGACCACGGTCGGCATGGCGAACGTCGGGAACTCCACGCCCCGCTCGCAGTCGAAGCGGTCGATCGCCTTGATCAGACCGATCGTGCCGACCTGGACGATGTCCTCCATCGGCTCGTTCCGGCTGCGGAACCGGGCCGCCGCGTAGCGCACCAGCGGGAGGTTGAGCTCGATCAGGGTGTCCCTGACGTAGCCGCGCTCCGGGCTGTCCTTGTCGAGAGTGGCCAACCGCTGGAAGAGGGAACGGGAGAGGGTGCGGGTGTCGAGGTTGTCGGTCTCCGCGGGAGCTTCGGGCGGCAGCGAGGGTGTGTGCTGCTCGGGTACATGCGGCGTGCCGGTTTCGGTGAGCACCTTGGAGCTGCCCAGTTCTACGGACATGCCACCCCCTTGAGGTCGTGGACGGGTCGCGGCGGCGCGCCCCCGTGAGACTCGGATGAGCCCCCACGAGAGGAGGCGCCCTCTCGTGGATACCGGAGCTGCCGCCACGGCAAACGCGGTTCTAGCAGAATGTCACAGGTCGTCAACACGATGTAGCTTCTTGTCGATAAAACGGCACAGGTGATGTGCGAGTTCCCGGAGTTGGATACCTCTTCCGGCTTAGGCGTCGCTCGGATTTCCGGTTCGCAGCCGGGTGACGCTGCGCGCCAGCAGACGGGAGATGTGCATCTGCGAAACGCCGAGCTCGGCGCTGATCTGTGACTGCGTCAGGTTGCGGTAGTAGCGCAGCAGCAGGATGCGCCGCTCCCGCTCCGGGAGCTGGACCAGCAGGTGCCGCACGAGGGCGCGGTGCTCCACGCCGGCCAGTCCCGGGTCCTCGTAGCCCAGACGGTCGATCAGGCCCGGCGCGTCCTCCCGCTCGCGGGCCGCGTCGAGGGAGGAGACCCGGAAGGCGTGGCCCGCCTCCACGCCGGCCGCCACCTCCTCCTCGGCGATCTGGAGGCGTTCGGCCACCTCGGCGGTGGTCGGCGCCCGCCCCAGCGCCGCGGTCAGCTCCTCGCTGGCCGCCCGCACCTGCGCCCACCGCTCGTGCAGCCGCCGGGGCACGTGCACGCCGCGCACGTTGTCGCGGAAGTACCGCCGGATCTCCCCGACGATGGTCGGCATGGCGAAGGTCGGGAACTGCACGCCCCGCCCCAGGTCGAAGCGGTCGATGGCGTGGATGAGGCCGATCGTGCCGACCTGGATCACGTCCTCCATCGGCTCGTTGCGGCTGCGAAAACGCAGGGCGACGTACCGCACCAGCGGCAGGTTGGCCTCGATCAGCGCGCCGCGCACCCGGGCGTGCTCGGGAGAGCCGGGCTCCAGCGCGGCCAGCCGCTCGAAGAGGGCCTGCGTGAGCGCACGCGCCTTGACCCCCCGGCCCCGTGCCGCTGCCACCTGCCGACCACCCCTTCACGCCTTTCACGCCCATCGCAGTGCAAAAGCTGTCATAGCATCACAAGACATGTCCGCGGTGTGCAAGCACCACGTCACGACGTGTTGATGGCCGATCAGCGCCGATCAGTTGATCACCTCCGCCAGCAGATCCCCCACGCCCTCGGCCGCGTCCGAGACCGCCTGGAAGCCGAGGCCGACGAAGTCGGCCGAGCCGTCGGGGGAGGATATGACCGCGTACAGCAGGAACACGGCCAGCAGATAGAGCGCGATCCGCCGCGCCCGGACCAGGGTCATGGCTGCCTCCCGAAGCTCACGTTCCCCGCCCGGTACAGATCGCGCAGCAGGGCTATCTCCGCGCCGTGGTGAATCGTCTCGCGGTTGATGTGGAGCACCAGCGCGGCCAGCGGGGCGTCCGGGTACAGCCGCTCGGCGGGGCCGCAGCGCCGGGCCAGGCCCGCCTCGTCCAGGGACCGCACGCCCGCCATCCACCGCTCGTACGCCTCGTCGAGCTGCGCCAGCGCCTCCGCCGCCGTGCCGGCGTACCCCCACGTGGCGTGGGCGACGGGCGGCCCGCCGAAGTGGCGCGAGGCGCGGCCGCCGAGGATGTCGGCGATGAGGTGGCCCATGCGCCAGGCGATCGTCGTCAGCGGCGCGGGCTCCGGATCGGGCTCGCCGGGCGCCACGTCGTCCCGCGTGAAGCCGCCCGCCCCGTCGGGCCGCACGCTCCAGCATCCGGGCGCCGGCTCCCAGAGACACTCCTCGTCCGTCAGCCCCTCGAAGCGCGGACGCAGCAGCCCCCGCCAGTGCCAGTCGAGCTGGTCGACCAGCTCCCGCTGCCAGGCGATCTCCGTGGTGTCATCGGTACCCGTCGTGTCCTCGGTGCTCATGACGGTCACCCTAGAGGGCTGCACTGACATTCGAGTCGGCGTTCGCGTCGGCGTTCCAGATCCAGATCCAGGTTCAGGTCCGGATCCGGGCTGGGGTCCGCGTCCCCGTCCGGCCCTGCCCACTCCACGGCGCCCGTCATCGCCGCCAGCGCCAGCGCCCGCGCCTCGATCACGGCCATCCGCGCCGCCCGCTCGGCCCCGGCGCCGTGCGCCGTCTGGGCCGTGCTCTGCCCCGGCCACTTGCGGTAGAGCAGCCCGGCCGTGCCCGTGAACCAGCCCCGGCTCACGGCGTTCAGCGCCAGCAGCAGCCCGGTGTCCTCCGAGGCGGGTAACGCCATCCACCCGCCGAGCGCCAGCAACAGCTCCCGCCGCACCGCCATCGTCCCCGGGACGACCGGGGGCCGCCCGCCGCCGGCCCTCCACAGCGCCAGCAGCGCGCCCCGCTCGACCGGCCCGGTCGGCGGGTCGTGGGCGTAGCCGGCGGTGGAGCCGTCGGGCAGCCAGTCCAGCGCTCCCGAGGTCACCCAGCCGATGCCCGGCTCGCCGCGCAGCACCGCCACGTCCCGGGCCAGGGCGCCCGGCGTCAGCGCGTCGTCGGCGTCCAGCACCCGCACGTACGCCCCCGCCGCCCGCGCCAGCGCCAGCGTCCTGGCCACCCCAGGGCCGCCCGGACGCCCCTGGCCGAAGCTCACGCGCGGGTCGCCCGCCGTCAGCCGGGCGACCGCCCCGGCCACGGCGTCGGTCGCGCCGTCCTCCTGCAGCACCCACTGCCAGCGCCACCCGTCGGGCAGCTCCTGGCGCCGCAGCGAGGCGTACGCGTCCGGCAGGAAGCGCGCGTACGGGGCGTGCAGGGCCGTCACGACCGAGATGACCCGGCCCCCGTCCCCGGTCACCAGCTCTCCAGCGGCGTGACGAACGTCAGCTCCGTGCGGTCCCCCGGCAGCAGCACGTCCGCGACCTCCACCACCCGCCCGGTGGTGTCCTGGCAGGTCTTGCGCAGCACGATCACGGCCGTGTCCGGGCCCATGCCCAGCATCCGCGCCTCCCCCTCCGTGGGCGGCCGGGCCGCCGTGATCCGCTCCACCACCCGGGCCACCTCGATGCCCACCGTCCGCAGCTGGTGCGACGTGCCGCCGGGCCAGGGCTCGTTCGCCTCGTCGAGCAGCGCCGGGTTGGCGGCGACGTGCTCCCGCACCAGGTAGGAGTGGGAGACGTCGAACGGGGCGTCCTCCCGCTCGTAGCGGGTGCGGTAGACGCGCTCCAGCAGCGGGGTGCCGGGCGGCACGCCGAACGCCGCCGCGAGGTCGTCGTCGGCCGCGCGCTCGCGGTAGGTGGCGCTGAAGACCAGGTCGTCCACGTCGAGTCCGGTGTCCCGCTCGGTGACGCCGGTCCGCTCCCGGACGGGCAGCGGGCGGCAGGCCCGGTCCTTCTCCCACTGGTGGCGCTCGTTGCTCCGCCACACCCGGCGCGTCCCGCGCGTCCCGCGCGTCCCACTCATCCGATGCTCACCTCGCACACCTCGCTGGCCGCGGACGGACGAGAAGGGGCGGACCCGAGTGGGTCCGCCCCTTCTGACGCGGTAGCGGAGGGATTTGAACCCTCGGTGGAGTTGCCCCCACACTCGCTTTCGAGGCGAGCTCCTTAGGCCGCTCGGACACGCTACCGGGGCAAAGCCTAGCAGCCGGCCGGGGCTCAGCGGGCACGGAAGAAGTCGGTCAGCAGCCGGCCGGACTCCTCGGCCAGCACGCCCCCGACGACCTCGGGCCGGTGGTTGAGGCGGCGGTCGCGCAGCACGTCCCACAGGGAGCCGGCGGCGCCCGCCTTCTCGTCGACCGCGCCGTAGACCACGCGGTCGACGCGGGCCAGGACGCTCGCGCCCGCGCACATGGTGCACGGCTCCAGGGTGACGACGAGGGTGCAGCCCTCCAGCCGCCAGTTCCCCAGCTGCTTGGCCGCCTCGCGCAACGCCTGCACCTCGGCGTGGGCGGTGGGGTCGCCCCTCGCCTCGCGCTCGTTGCGTCCGTGACCGAGCAGCACGCCGCCGGGGCCGCCGGGGCCGAGCACCACCGCGCCGACGGGGACGTCGCCCGTGGCACGGGCGGCCTCCGCCTCGGCGAGGGCGCGCCGCATCGCCGGGCGCCACGGATCGCGCAGCGGGTCAGGCGACGGGGCGCGCGGCAGGTCGCGCGGCGGCTCGGTCACGCCCGGCACCCCGAGGGCGGCCCCGGGCGGCCCGGCCGCGAGCGCGACGCCGCGCACGTCACCGCACGGCCTCCAGCACCTCGGAGCAGCCCAGGGCGTCGGCGATCTCGCTGAGGGCGTCGTCCGGCGCGAGCTTCAGCACCGTGTCCGCGTCGATGCCGAGGTCGGCCAGCAGCTGGGAGTCGCCCAGCGGGCCGCGCGGCACCTCGGACGCCAGCTGATCGTCGTCGTCCGCGTCGTCCTCGCCCGGCCCGTCCTCGGTGCCGTCGAGGTCCACGAGCTGGTCCAGTGCGCCCGGGTCCTCCGGCTCGCGGCCCAGCAGCTCGTCGGTCAGCAGGATCTCCCCGTAGGCGCTGCGCATCGCCCGTGCGGCGTCGGAGACGAACACCCGAGGGTCGTCCTCGCCGTCCACCCGGACGATGCCGAACCAGGATCCCTCCTGCTCGATGCAGACGAGAACCGTCTCGTCATCGGGAGACGTCTCGCGGGCCAACTCGGCCAGCTCGTCGAGACTTTCCACGTCATCGAGCTCCGTATCGCTCGCTTCCCAACCTTCATCGGTCCGCGCGAGCAGTGCGGTGAAATACACCGTGTCTCTCCCCACTCGGTTCGGCGTGCCACCTGCATCGTGGCAGAAAAGAAGTGTGCTGTCGGGTAACTCGGCACTGGCACTTCACCAACGGAATGTCCGCGTGTTCTCTTCCCGGCGGCGCGGGCGCGGCACCTCCACATCCCTCCACGTTGTGCTCGTCCCTCACGGGACCACTCTCCACACCCACCACGCCCATGTCCACCGTGATAACTCCCCCACCGGCGGCCTCCGGTGTCAGTGGTGTTCGATACTGTCGAATCCATGCGGACCCACGTCGTCGACCACCCGCTGGTGGCGCACAAGCTGACCACGCTGCGCGACGCGCGCACCGACTCACCGACCTTCCGGCGGCTCGCCGACGAGCTGGTCACCTTGCTGGCGTACGAGGCGACTCGCGACGTCCGCACCGAACTGGTCGACATCACAACACCGGTGGCGGCCACGACGGGTGTTCGACTCTCGCATCCCCGTCCGCTGGTCGTGCCGATCATACGGGCCGGGCTCGGGATGCTGGACGGCATGACCCGCCTTCTGCCCACGGCAGAGGTCGGCTTCCTCGGCATGATCCGCGACGAGGCCACCCTCGAGGCCTCCACGTACGCCAACCGCATGCCGGAGACGCTCGCCGGCCGGCAGGTCTACGTGCTGGATCCCATGCTGGCGACCGGCGGGACGCTGGTGGCCGCCGTCAAGGAGCTGATACGGCGGGGCGCCGAGGACGTCACGGCCATCTGCCTGCTGGCGGCGCCGGAGGGGGTCGAGCGGCTGGAGAGCGAGCTGGCGGGGTCGCCGGTGACGGTGGTGACCGGCGCGCTGGACGAGGGGCTGAACGAGCGGGGTTTCATCGTGCCCGGCCTCGGCGACGCGGGCGACCGGATGTACGGGACGGTGTAGGGGGCCCAGGATCACCCGGACAGGGCCTAGCAGTCGGCCTCGCCGCGCTGCTGGTCTGGGGCGGGGCTGGGGCTGGCGAGCGCCTCCAGCTCGCGGGCCGCGTCGCGGGGGCTGAGCAGCTCCGTGAAGCCCGTGCCGAGGACGAGGTCGACCTCGGCCCGGCCGCCGCTGGGCTTGGGCTCGCCGGTCTCGGCGCCCTTCAGGTGGGTGCCGACGACGGCGACGGCGCCGGACTCGGCCGCGCGCGTGGTGGCCAGCAGCAAGCCGGGCTCCTCGACCTTCCCGTCGAGCCGGGCGGGGGCGTTGGCCACCTCGCCGATGGTGAAGCCGCGCAGGGCCAGCGCGTCGGCGGTGTTCTGGGCGAGGCCCGTGCGGGTGGTGGCGTTGTAGACGTTGACGGTGATGGTCTCGGGCTCGGGGAGGACGGCCGGGAGGTCGGGCCGGTCGGGGTCCTCGGCGGGCGGGCCGCAGGCGCCGGGCCGGGAGGCGCCCGCCTCGGCGCTCGCCGGGCCGGTGCCCTCGTCGTCCTCGGCGGTGAACACGCCGACGAGTTGCAGCGTCCCGTAGCTCAGCAGGCCGACCAGGGCGGCGGCCGCGACGACGAGGAGAAGGTTCCTGCGGCGGCGAGGGCGGGGCCGCATCCTCGGGTAGCGGTTGCCCGTGATGCGGTACTTCCGGCCTCGCATCCCCGGCGGCGTCAGCATGCTCATGGGCGCAGCGTAGCCAGCGCCATGCCGAGTGCCTACCGAATGATCAGCTGAAATGCCGCGCTCGCCCCGAACGGGGCAACGCCGCCGCGCCCGCCGCTCAGTCCAGCTCCAGCACCCGGGCGTGCAGCACCTGCCGCTGCTGGAGCGCGGCCCGCACCGCGCGGTGCAGCCCGTCCTCCAGATACAAGTCCCCCTGCCACTTCACGACGTGGGCGAAGAGGTCGCCGTAGAAGGTGGAGTCCTCGGCCAGCAGGGTCTCCAGGTCGAGCTGCCCCTTGGTGGTGATCAGCTGGTCCAGGCGCACGGGGCGCGGCGCGACGTCTGCCCACTGCCGGGTGTTGTCCCGGCCGTGGTCAGGGTACGGTCGTCCGTTTCCGATGCGCTTGAAGATCACACGGAGAGCCTACCGGGCGGGCCCCTCCGTCCGCAGCCTCGTGCGGCGACCGGAAGGCCGGACAGATCGTCACGGCGCTCAGCTCGGCGCGTGCCACGCGTACGCCCCGATGGTGTGCGCGATCGCCTTCGCGTTGCTCGTGAGGGCGGTGCGGCTGATGTTGTCCAGGTCGTCGCATGCGGCGTGGTAGCAGGGGTCGTACGCCTCGCCCGCCCTGCCGTCCCACAGACTGGCCTCGGTCTCGGTCATCACGCCCTCGGCACCGCTGAAGACGCCGCCGACCGGGATCCCGGCGTCGAGGAAGGGGGCGTAGTCGCTGCGCCCGTCGAGCTCCGCGGGGCGGGTGGCGTGCCCGCGCGAGCCGAGGAAGCCGGCCAGCTCGCGCTCGATGCGGGCCGATCCGGGCGCCTCGCTCTCGGCGGCGTCGCCGTCGTAGACGAACCACCCGGGGTTGGGGGAGCCGATCATGTCGAGGTTGAGGTAGAGCGCGATGTTCTCGCGCTGCCGCCCGGTCAGCCCGGCGACGTAGTGCTCCGAGCCCAGCAGCCCGGACTCCTCGGCCGACCAGAGCGCGAAGCGCACGGCGTTCGGGTGCCCCTCGCCGCCCTCGCCGCCCTCGCCGTCCTCTGCGGCGAGGCGCAGCGCCGTCTCCAGCAGCGCGGCGGCGCCGGAGGCGTTGTCGTTGATGCCGGGGCCCTCGGCGACCGAGTCGAGGTGCGCGCCGGCCATCACCACCGTGTCCCGGTCGCCGCCGGGCGTGGTGGCGAGGACGTTGACGGTGTCGCGGTCCTCGGCGCGCTGCTCCAGGCGGAGCCGCACGGTGCCGCCCGCCTCCGCCAGCGCCCGGCCGTCCTCGCGGGAGACGCCGGCCGTCGGGATGACCCCGGCGTCGGCGTCGCCGAGGGTGCCCGACAGCGCGCCGGGCCCGTCGTTGCTGATCAACGCCGCGACCGCGCCCGCCTCGGCCGCCGCCGCCTGCTTCTCGGCGAAGGTGCACTCGCCGCGCTCGACCAGCGCGATCCGGCCGTCGACGGCGTCCGGGTCGAAGGCGTCCGGCGAGCAGCCGGTGCCGGGCACGGCCGCCAGCTCGGCCGTCAGGCCGTCGGCTGGCGTGCTGGGCGAGTACGTCATCACTCTGACGGGGACCTCGGTTCCGTCCGAACGGGTCAGCCGCTCCGCGAGCGTCTCGCGGTAGGAGAAGGTGAACCGCTGATAGGTGACCTCGTACCCGGCCGCGCGCAGCAGCCGCCCGGCGTAGCGCGCGGACCGTTCGTGGCCGGGGGTGCCCGCGGCGCGGGTGCCGTCGCTGGCGTCGGCGATGCGCTGGAACGCCGAGAGGTGCTGCGCGACGCCCTCGCGGGTCGTCGCCTGGGCGAGCCGCTCCGCCAGCAGCTCGCCCGAGGCATCGGCGTCGGCGGTGTCGGTGTCGGGCGCGGGCGTGGCGGCGGCCAGGGCGGGGAGCACGGCCGCGGCGGCCAGCAGCAGCCGCCAGCGAGAATGAATACGCAACGATGCGATCATGCTACGGACGGTAATGCACCGCCCGCACCGGTCCCCTCAGCCGCCCGCCGGTGTCGCCCGGAATGCCGCGATCAGGCGCTCGGTGCCGAGGCCGCTGATCAGCAGCCGCTCCTTGGCGTTGCTCAGCAGGGACGCGGTCCAGGTCGTGAAGCCGCCGTCGATCAGGGTGATCTCGTCCCCGGCCGGCGTCGCGGCGTGGATCTCGAAGCAGACGCCTGCGTAGTAGCCGCGTCCGTGGGGCCGCTCGTCGTCGAAACCGAAGGCGACGCCCGGATGGGCGGCGGCGAGCGGATCGAGCACGCGCTCCCGCAGCGCGGCGCGGTGGCGGCCCTCGGTGGTGAGGTCGGTGAGGCTCACGCGGACGGCGGTGGCCCGGTGCCCGAGGTCGGCGGCGCGCCCGAGCAGGTCGAGGTGGAGCGCGAGCTGCTCGGTCAGCGCGCGCGTCTCGAAGCGGAACGACCCGGCGTCGCGCCCGGCCGTGCACAGCCCGAACAGCGCGAAGTGGGCCGCCATCGCCGGGCCGTCGAACGCCTGGGCGCGCACCACCCGGTGCGTGGCGCCGAGCCGCACCACCTCGCCGCGAGGGGCGGCGCGGCGGCGCACGGCGCATTCGAGGGCGAGGACGTTGGTGGCGTCGGCGACGACCTCGGTGTTGCGGGCCGTGCTGACCACCTTGTTCTGGTCCACGGTCGCCACCGCCGCGTTGGTGCCGAGCGGGCTGAGCGGGGAGAGGGCCACGCCGGTGACGCCGTGGGCGGCCAGCCGCTCGTGGATCAACGCCTCAAGGCGAGCCAGCTCGCCCGGCGCGGCGAGCGCGGAGGGCGCGGTGAAGCGGTTGCGGGCGTAGGCGTCCAGCAGGCGGCCGGGGGAGACGGCGGCGGCGCGGCGGCGGTAGACCTCGAGCAGCAGGGTCTGGAGGTCGGTGGGCGGCAGGTGCTCGGCCAGCGTTTCGAGCAGGCCGGGAACGCCGGCCTGGCGCAGCACGCGGTCCAGTGCGGTGGTCACTGCCCCAGCCTGGACCGGCGTGCCGCGCCGGCGCATCCGGTTATCGCCTGCGGACGAAGGGTCCCTAGGAGACCGAGACCGAGACGTAGTCCACGAGCAGCGAGGCACCGGGCTGGGTGGCGGCCGTCGGTGTGGACTGGCCGGCGACGCCGTTCGGGAAGGCCCCGCCCATCGCGAGGTTCAGCAGGATGAAGTGGCCGTGATGCGTGGCGCTCTCCCAGGTCGCCGCGTCCATGCCCTCGTCGGCGGAACTGACGGTGTGGGTGAGCTGGCCGTCGCGGTACCAGCGCAGGTACTCGGTCTCGCCGGTGCGGTCGAGCTCGACGGCGTAGTCGTGGATGGCGGTGCGGCAGTCGGTGCACGGCGTGCCCGCGCCCCGGCCGGTGCTCTCGTTGCACGGGCCGCCGGGGTTGACCCCGCAGTGCAGCACGTTCCAGGTCTCGTCGGCGCCGTTGACGTTCTCCATGATGTCGAACTCGCCGATGCCGGGCCAGTTCTGGTAGTTGCCGCGGTACGCCTCCCCGAGGGTCCAGAAAGCCGGCCAGTAGCCGAGCGCGGCCTCGCCGGTGATGTCGGGGAGCTGGAGGCCGGCCTCGATGCGCATCAGCCCGCCGGCCGGGGCGGCGAAGTCGGTGCGCTGGGTCTCGATGCGGGCGGAGGTCCAGGTCTCGCCGTCCTTCAGGGCGGTGATCCGCAGGTGGCCCTCGCCGTCGAGCTGGACGTTGGCCGGGTCGTCGGTGTACGTCTGGACCTCGCCGGTGCCCCAGTTGGCCGGGCCGCCCGGGTAGCTGGTGCCGGTGTCGATGATCCAGTCCTCGCTGGAGGGCAGCGATCCGGCGGCGCCGTCGAAGTCGGTGCGCCAGATCTCCGCGAGCGGGGCCGGTCCCGCGTCCCGTGCGGCCTGAGAGGCCTGAGAGGCCCTCTCCTCCGCCGGCTCCTGGGCGCCCGCCGACGGGAGCGCGACGGCCGCCGAGGCGGCCAGTGCGGCGAGCCCGGCCGCCAGGGCGGGCAGCGGGCGCCGCCGCCCGCGCCGCGTGTGGCGGTGTTTCATGCCCATGACATCTTTGTCCATGATGCAGCCCTCTGTCGTGTGTGGGGGTGGTGAGGGGCGATCTCTGAATATCTCAGAATCTCTGAGCCTCGGAATCCCTTAGTCTGAGAGCGCTCTCAGCCCTGCTGCTGAGAGCGCTCTCAGCGCCGTGCCCCTGCACCTTCCCGCCCTCTGGCGGTACCGTCAAGACCCCGGAACGATCCGGGAGACAAGAGGACTTGCACCGTGCACCCAGCCCCTGCCACCGACCAGCCGACCCTGGAGGCCGTGGCGGCGCACGCCGGCGTGTCCCGCGCCACGGTCTCGCGCGTCGTCAACGGCACTCCGGGCGTGAGTGCCGAGCTGCGCGAGCGGGTCCAGCGCTCGGTGGACGCCCTGGGGTACGTCCCCAACAAGGCGGCGCGCGCCCTCGTCACCCGCCGCACGGGCGCGGTGGCCGTGGTGATCGCGGAGCCGGAGACGCGGGTGTTCAACGACCCGTTCTTCACGCAGCAGCTGCGCGGCATCAGCCGGCAGCTCGCCACGCACGACACGCAGCTCCTGCTGCTGCTCGTGGAGCGCCCGTCCGACTACGCGCGCATCGCCCGCTACCTCTCGGCCCGGCACGTGGACGGCGCGCTGATGTTCTCCCTCCACGACGCCGACCCGCTGCCCGCCTTCGCCAAGGCGGCCGGGGTGCCGACCGTCTTCGGCGGCCGGCCCGGATGGCCCGGCTGGCAGGACGAGCAGGGGCTGCTGTACGTCGACACCGACAACCGCGACGGCGCCCGCCAGGCCGTGGCGTTCCTGCGGGCGCGGGGGCGGGGGCGCATCGCGGTCATCACCGGGCCGCTCGACCAGACCGCGGCGGCCGACCGGCTGGCCGGGTATTGCGACGCGCTGGGCGTCGAGAGCCCCGACCCCGCGCTGCTGGCCCACGGCGACTTCACGCCCGAGAGCGGGGAGCGCGCCATGGCGGAGCTGCTGGACCGCTCGCCGGACCTCGACGCCGTCTTCGCCGGAAACGACCTGATGGCGACGGGCGCGCTGCGCACCCTGCGCGCCCGGGGGCGGCGCGTGCCCGAGGACGTGGCGGTGGTGGGCTACGACGACCTGGAGCCGGCCGGCTGGGCCGATCCGCCGCTGACGACGGTCCGGCAGGACGTGCGGCGGATGGGCGAGCTGATGGCGGGCCTGCTGCTGCGCCGCATGGGCCGGGCCGACGCCGGCACGGCGTCCGGGCCCTCCGGGGCCTCCGGGGCCTCCGGGGCCTCCGGGGCCTCCGGGGGAGGAGAGCCGCTGGCGCCCATCGTGACCCCGCCCGAGCTCGTCATCCGGAAGTCGGTGTGAGGGCGTCCAAGGCCTCGCGCAGGTGGGCCAGGGCGTCGGCGATCCACGGCAGCGCGAGCGGGTCGGGGGCGCTCAGGGCCCGGCGCCGCCGCTCCGCCGTCTCGCCGTAGAGCAGGCTGGTCGCCACCCGGACCCGTGGCGCGGCCGGGTCGTCGCCGAACGCCGCGCCGGGGAGGACGGCCACGCCGTGGCGTTCCAGGAGCGCGGCGGCGAGGGCCGCGCCCCCGCCGTCGGCCGCCGTCAGCTCGGGGTAGAGGTAGAAGCCCGCCTCGGGTGGGCGGCAGGCGGCCCCGGCTGCCGTGAGCTCGGCGTGGACGGCGCGGGCGAGGGCGGCGTGGAGGGCGCGGGAGGCCGCGATGTGGGCCAGGATCTCCGGCGGGTCGTCGAGGACGTGGGCGGCGACCGCCTGCATGGGGGCGGCGAGCGCGGACCAGATCTCGCTGGCCACGCCGGTGACGCGTGCCGTGAGGCGTTCGCCCCACGGGCCCTCGGGCAGGCGGGCGAAGCCGATGCGCCAGCCGCCCAGCGCCAGGGACTTGCTCAGGCCGGTCGTGATCACGGTCCGGTCCGGGAGGTGGGCGGCGGCGCGGGGCGGGGCGGTGCCGTCGTGCACCAGCTCGGCGTAGATCTCGTCGGCGATCAACGCCAGGCCCTCGCGTTCGGCGATGGCGCAGACCGCGCGCACGTGCTCGGCGCGGGCGACGGTGCCGGTCGGGTTGTCCGGGACGGTGAGGATCACGACGCCGGGCTCGGCGCCGGCCGCGCGGGCCTCGCGCAGCGCGGCCGTCAGGCGCTCGGGGTCGGGTACGCCGCCGGCCTCGGCGGGGATGGGGACGGGGATGGTGCGCTTGCCCGCGAGGGCGCTCTGCGCGGCGTAGCTCACCCAGGCGGGGCGGGGCAGCGCCAGGTCGCCGGGGAGGGCGGTGAGCAGCGCGAAGAGCAGCGGCTTGCTGCCCGGCGCGAAGATGACCTGCTCGGGGCGGGTGGGCAGGCCGCGCCGCGCGAACCACCCGGCGGCGGCCTCGCGTGCCCGCGCGGTCCCGGCGACGGGGCCGTAGCCGTTGAGCGGGGCCGCCTGGGCCAGCAGGGCGGCGACGCCCTCGGGCACGGGGAGGCCGGCCTCGCCGAAGCCGAGGTGCAGGACGCGGGCGCCTGCGGCGCGGCGGGCGCGGATCTTTTCGTCCATGGCCAGGGTGGGCGAGGTGGTCGTCGTCATGCGCCGAGCATCTCAGTGCCGTGGCCTGCCGTCCTGGGAGCACCCCCATCGCCCAGCGGAACGACTGCCCGCACCCACACAGGAGCGGGGCGGGCGCCCGTTGCCTGATCGGGCGTGGGGTGTCACGCTGGCCATATCGGTGCAGACCATCTCAAAAGACGCGAGGGGTCCACGATGACCGAGGCACGTGAGCAGGCACAGCGGCGAGAGCAGTGGCACACCACGGATGAGCGGATCGCGCAGCTGGAGGGCCAGGTCGACGCCCTGGTGCAGGCGGTGCACGCCCTGATCGACGGGCTGGAGCCCGAACCCGTCGTGCACACCGAGGAGGACGACCGCGCCGCGCGCGGCGCGCGGCTGGCCCGCGAGCTGCTGCTGACCAAGGGGCTGTGACAGGCGGCCGGGGGCGACGGCGGGCGCGGGGGCGAGGCGCGGATCAGTCTCCCCCGCCACCTCCACCGCCACCGCCGTCGCCTCCCCCGCCACCGCCACCGCCGTCACCCCCGCCGCCGAAGCCGCCGCCGTCACCCCCGCCGCCGTCGCCCGACCAGCCGTCGCCGCTGCCCCCGGGCCCGGAGTCGTAGCTGCCGTGCCCGAGGCCGGTGTGCCAGGACCGCTCCCACGTGCTGGCGAACTCCGTGATGTCCAGCTCCACCTCCGGCAGCTGGCGGCGCCTGCCGAAGCGCACCCGGCCGGTGCCGTCGCCCAGCCCGAAGCAGACCGCGAAGAAGTGCGCCATCACCGCGTCGAGCGGGTCGTCGCTCTCATGCCACACGTGCGCCAGCGGCAGCACCAGCTGCTGCGACCGCGCGGCGCCCGAGGGACGGCCGAGCACGGCGACCGGGTGCCCGTTCCGCGTCAGCCGGGAGGCGGCGTGGTCCCTCCGCCACAGCTCCCAGCGGTCGTACGCGGTCTGTAGCGCCACGGAGCGCCGCGACTTCCGCCCGACGTCCACCACGCCCAGCTGCGCCTGCGCCTCCCCGACGGTCACCGTCAGCCGCTGGTACGTGCGCGGGCCGGCCTGGGTCCCGTACGGCCCGCGCAGCCGGATGGCGGGCGCGCCCGGCCCCCACACGTCGGCCCGCACCAGGCGGCGATCCACGGTGACGGTGACCGGCCCGGCCGGGCCCTGTGCGTAACGCCGGGTGATCCACAGCGGCACGCCCTCCGCCGCCGCGCGCTGCGCGTGGGCCGCGACCGCCTCCGGGCCGCCGCACGTCCTCACCATCAGCTCGCCCAGCCGCTGGGCGAACTCCGCGGCGCGCCGGGTCCGCACGGGCCTCGACGAGCCCGTGATCCGGATCAGCGGCACCACCCCCGTGTCCGCCGGAATCGTCGAAAGGTGGCGCTCGGAGCCGCCCCCGCCCAGCCAGAAGCCGCGCAGGTAGGCGTCGGCCATGGCGGCGGCGTTGAGCTCGCTCAGCGGCATGTTCCGGGAGTCGATCTCCAGCCAGCTCTCCGTCAGCCGGATGTTGGCGACCCGCGGATTCCAGGACCTGTCCTCGAAGATGAACTGCGTCGTCATCCGATCCCCCGTTCCCCGTTCCCCCGTTGAACGCAGTCGTGATCGTGTGTTCATCGTCCCACGGCCTGGGGCAGACGTTTTGTATTCGCGCCGCGAACGTTTGTTTCAAGCCAGGGGGCTGCCGATGACGTCAGACCAGTCAGACCAGTCAGGCCAGGTTGAGAAGACGGGCGAGTTGAGCAAGGCGAGACCCGTCGAGCGAACCGACGTTGACAAGGCCCTGCTGGGCCACGCGACCTACCGCAGCCTCGGCGAGCAGAAGCTGTCGCCCGCCGAGGAGCGCTTCGAGAGGGCCCGCCAGACCACCGGCCTGTGGCTGGCGCCGCTCGTCACCATCGTCTTCCTCTTCCTCCCGCTCGACATGGCCGTGCAGGAGCAGCAGTTGGCCGCCGTGCTGCTCGGCGTCATCGTCCTGTGGGTCACCGAGCCCGTGCCGATCCCGGTCGGCGGCTTGATCGGCGTCGGCGCGGTCGTCGTGCTCGGCGTCGTCCCGGCGGACGAGGCGCTGGCGCCCTTCGGGTCGAGCACCATCTTCACCTTCATCGGGGCGTTCATCCTCGCCCAGTCGATGCTGGCCAGCGGGCTCGCCCGCCGCTTCGCCTTCCGCATCCTCTCGCTGCCGGGCGTGGGCCGCACCACCACCCGCGTCATCGTGACGTTCGGCGGCATCACCTGCGTGCTGTCGGCGTTCGTCTCCAACACCGCGACGGTCGCGATGCTGCTGCCGACGGCGCTCGGAATGCTCGCGGTGATGGCCAAGCTGATGCAGCAACGCGGCGTCGTCGCGGCCGACTTCGACCCGCTGCGGCTGCGTCTTGGCGCGGCGCTGGTGCTGATGCTGGCGTACGGCGCGAGCGTCGGCGGGCTGCTGACGCCGATCGGCTCGCCTCCCAACCTCATCGGCCGTGAGGCGATCGAGAAGGCCACCGAGGAACGGATCTCCTTCCTGGAGTGGACGGCGATGGCGCTGCCGCTCTGCGCGCTGATGTTCGTGGTGCTCGCGGTGATCCTGCTGCTGGTCAACCGGCCCGAGATACGCCACCTGGAGGGCATCGAGGAGTACGTGCGCGGGGAGCGCGCGTCGCTGGGCCGCATGTCGCGCGCGGAGATCAACACCCTGATCGCCTTCGGCGTCACCGTCACGCTGTGGATCACGCCCGGCGTGGTCGCGCTCTTCGCCGGGACCGGCTCCTCGGTCTACGCGACCGTCTCCGACCGCCTCGACGAGGGCGTGGTCGCCGTGCTCGGCGCCTCGCTGCTCTTCATCCTCCCGGTGAACTGGCGCCGCCGCCAGGCCACGCTCAACTGGAGCGACGCCGCCCGCATCGACTGGGGCACGATCATCCTCTTCGGCACCGGCATCATCTTCGGCTCGCTGCTGGAGTCGACCGGGCTGGCGGAGACGATCGGCGAGTCGGCGTCCGACTGGCTGGGCCTGACCGACGCGCTGGCCATCACCGCGTTCGCCGCCGTGCTGGCCGTGCTGGTCTCCGAGACCACGAGCAACACGGCCTCGGCGTCGGTGGTGGTGCCGATCATCCTGCCGATCGCGCTGGCGGCGGATGTCGATCCGGTGCAGGTGGGGCTCGCGGCGACGTTCGCGGCGTCCTTCGGCTTCATGCTGCCGGTGTCCACGCCGCAGAACGCCATCGCCTACGGCTCGGGGCTCGTGCCCATCACCCGGATGATCCGATCGGGCATCAGCTTCGACATCATCGGCGCGATCCTGATCATCCTCTTCCTGCCTGTGATGATCGACATCGTCGGCATCGGCTGACGCCCCACACCGAACGCCCCACGCCGAACGCCCCGCGCCGCAGGCCAGCACCCGCACGGCAACCCGCCTGACCGCTCCCCCACCAGGAGGTTCCCTTGCCGTTGACCCGCAGGCGCCTGCTCGGAGCAGGCGCCGCCGGCACCGCCGCCGCCCTCGCCGCCCCGGCCCTCGCCGGGTGCGGCGCGGGCGGCGCGCCCGACCTGGCGGCGGCCGCCACCGTCCCCGAGGGCCCGATCCGGCTCAGCTGGTGGTCCTTCCGGCTGGCCACCAACGACGGCGGCGACCTGCGCCCCGCCCTCATCGACGCCTTCCGCCGGCGCCACCCGAACATCTCCGTCGAGACGATCGAGGCCCCGGCCAACACCGACATCACCCGCACCACCATCTCCACGATCGTGGCCAGCGGCGCGGCGACGCCCGACCTCTACATGGGCGACATCGCCTGGCCCGCGCAGTTCGCGTACAACGCCCTCGCCCTGCCGCTCGGCTCCGTCGTGCCGCCGGGCACCTGGCGCCGCTACCCCGAGGCGGTGATCCGGGCGATCTCCTTCCAGGACCAGGTCTACGCCTTCCCCTTCTACGCCGACCAGGCGTACCTGTACTACCGCACGGACCTGCTGGACAAGCACTCCCTGGACGTGCCACGCACCTGGGAGGAGCTGGCCGACGCCGCCGAGACCGTCGTCCGGGCGGGCGACGCCGAGGTCGGCCTGGCGATGCAGGGCGCCGTGTACGAGGGGCTGACCTGCAACGTCGCCGAGTTCGTGGCGGACGCGGGCGGCAGCCTCCTCGACCCGTCCGGCACCCGCGTCACCTTCGGCGGCCCGGCCGGGGAGCGCACCCTGGCCTTCCTCGACGAGGCGGTGACGCGCGGCGTGATCCCCACGGCCACCTCCACCTTCCGGGAGCAGGACACGACGGACGCCTTCACCGGCGGCGAGGCGCTCTTCCTGCGCAACTGGGCGTACGTGTGGGGCGTGGTCGACGCCGAGGACTCCCCGGTGCGGGGCAGGGTCGGCGTCGCGCCCCGCCCCGGCTTCGACGGCGAGCCGCGAGACGGCCACGGCTGCCTCGGCGGCTGGTGCAACCTCGTCAACCCGCACTCGGAGAACCTGGGCGCGGCCGTCGCCTTCGCCCGCTTCTGCGCCGAGGAGGAGGCGCAGGCGACGATGATGCGCACGTCGGCGTACCTGCCCGCCCTCGCCGCCCTGCGCGACAGCGCGGAGGCGCGGGCCTCCGACACGCCGACCCTGGCCCTGGCGAGCGAGGTCGGCCTGGTGTCCCGGCCCTCCCAGTCGCCGCGCTACCCGCAGGTCAGCAAGGCGGTCTACACGCACGTCAACACGGTGCTCAACGGCGGCTCCTCGCCGCGCGACGCGCTCGCCTCCGCCCGCTCCGAGATGGCGGACGCCCTGGAAGGGAAATCGCTGTGAACGCCGCGACCCGTCAGCCGACGAGCATCAGGGAACGGCGGGCGCGCACCGGCTGGTACTACACCGCCCCGGCGCTGATCGTCGTCGCCGCCGTCACCATCTTCCCCGTCGCCTACTCCGTGGCCATGGGCTTCACCCAGGTGCGGCTCACCTACGACGGCATGGAGATCGAGAACTGGACGATCTCCAACTACACCACCATGCTGACCTCCCCGGCCTGGCTGGACGCCCTGGTCTTCACCGTCGGGTACACCATCGTCACGGTCGCGATCGAGCTGGCCCTCGGCACCGCCGTCGCCGTCCTCCTGGACCGCCTGGAGGTCGGACGCGGCTGGCTGCTGGCGTTGCTGCTCATCCCCTGGTCGATGATCACGGTCGTCTCCGCGCAGCTGTGGGGCTACCTCTACAACGCCTCCTACGGCGCCGTCACCTGGATGTTCGGCCTCGTCCAGGCCGAGCCGCCGGTGATCCTCGGCACGCCCGCGCCCGCGATCACCGCCATGGCCGTCGCCGACATCTGGAAGACGACGCCGTTCGTGGCCGTGATCGTCCTGGCCGGCCTGGTCCGCGTCCCGCGCGAGCGCTACGAGGCGGCCGAGGTGGACGGCGCGGGCGAGTGGCGCACCTTCTTCAGCATCGTCGTGCCCGCCCTCCGCCCCGTCATCGCCGTCGCCGTCCTCTTCCGCGTGCTCCAGGCGTTCGGCATCTTCGACCTCCCCTTCGTCCTCACCCAGGGCGGGCCGGGCACCGCCACCCAGTCCCTCGCGATCCTGGGCTACAAGTCCCTTTTCCAGGACCTCAACATGGGCATGGGCGCGGCCATCGCCACCACCACCGGCGTGCTGGTCCTCGGCTGCTGCCTGCTCTTCCTCAGACTCTTCCGCTCCCAGGTCGAGGAAGGGGAAGGGGGCGCGGCATGAGCTGGGCACGCCGCACGCGCCGCACCGGCGTACGCCGCTACGTCAACCCCGTCACGCTCGGCGGCCTCGTCCTCGTCGTCATCACGGCGGCGCCGCTGCTGTGGATGGCGCTGACCTCCTTCAAGACGCCCGTCGAGGCGGGCGCCTCCCCACCGACCGTCATCCCCGAGGACCCCACGCTCGACAACTACCACGACGCCCTCGTCACGGCCGACATGGGCCGCTACCTGTTCAACAGCGCCGTCGTCTGCGTCAGTTCGACGGCCGTCGTGCTGGGCCTGGCCCTCTTCGCCGGCTACGCCCTCGCCCGCCTGCCGATGCGCGGCCGCGCGCCCATCATGGTCGGCCTGCTGATGATCTCCGTCTTCCCGGTGATCGCCGTCGTGACCCCCCTCTACCTGGTCGAACGCCAGCTGGGGCTGCTCAACTCCTACCCCGGCCTGATCGTCCCCTACGTCGCCTTCCACCTCCCCTTCGCGATCTGGATGCTGCGCAACTCGCTCCTCGACATACCGACCGAGCTGGAGGAACAGGCCACGATCGACGGCGCGACCGCCAACCGCACCCTCTTCTCGGTGATCCTGCCGCAGGCGGGCCCGGCGCTCTTCACGGCGGGGGTCTTCACCTTCACGGCGTGCTGGACGGAGTTCCTGATGGCGCTGACGCTCAACAGCGAGAACAACCTGCGGACCATACCGGTCGGCATCGCGATCTTCGGCGACCGCTACCAGGTCCCCTACGGCACGATCTTCGCCGCCGCGATGGCGGCCACGCTGCCGATCGCGCTGCTGGTCCTGGTCTTCCGCCGGGCGGTGCTGTCGGGCCTGACGGACGGGGCGGTGAAGGGGTAGCCGGTAGACCGCCCGCGCAGCGGATTCAGTTGAAGATTTTGGTAGATGCGAACTACGTAGAAGCGATCTACGTAGAAGCGATCTACGTAGAAGCGATCTACGTAGAAGCCGGCTTCGTAGATCGCATCTACCTACCGAACGCCTCCATCGCGGTGCCAGGCGGCGATCAGCTCCTCCGGTCCGTACACCGCCGTCAGGCCCGCGCACTTGACGCCACTGCGGGAGACCGCGACCAGCGGCACGGGGTCGTCCGTGATCGCCGCCCGGTGCTTGTGGAGCGCCGCGAGGTCGTGCGCGTCGAACGGGGAGCCCTCCAGCCACTTGATCGATCCCAGGAACAGCAGTCGCTTGACGACGGGCTGCCGATCCGCGCCGACGAGGTCGATCTCGACCTCGTTGCCGCGCGTCCAGTAACCGCCGACGACTGGCGCCGCAGGCAGATCGCCGTCGGGCAGGATGCGGGCCAGCGAATCGCGGATCAGCGGCTCGACCGCCCGCCCCCGCCAACTGGTCCACTGTTCCTGGATCCGCGTCAGGGTCAGGTCGCCGCGCATGCGCTCGATCTCCGCCATGTGCGGTTCGAGGAACGCCAGCCAGAAGCGGAGGTATGGATCGGCGATGCGGTAGCGGCGTTCCCTGGAGGGGCGCAGCGAGACGGGCAGTTCGGCGGCCACCACTCCCTTGCTCGTCAGCAGCTCCGCCGCCCTGGTGAGGGTGGTGTGGGCGATGCCGCCCGCCGCACGGGCGATGTTGCTGAACGTGCGCTCTCCCGCGCCGATGGCCCGCAGCACCTCCCAGCCCATCGCCCGCGGCGGGAACTCCGCCGCCAGCGAGCGTTCCGCCGAGACGAGGAGAGCGGAGATCGGGTTGTCCAGCGATGCCCGGAGGAAGTCCCACAGGCCGTCCCCGGCGCGCCACTCCCGGCAGACGAGCGGCAGTCCGCCGGTGACGAGAGCCGCGTCGAACGCCGTGGCGGGGGCGAGGTCGAGCATGTCGGCGATATCGGCCGGGTTGAGCGGCCCCACCACTATCTCGCGCCCCCGCTGGTGGAAGGGCCGCTCGTAGCTGTTGAGGGCCTCCATCATCGACAGGTCCGAGCCGATGAGCAGCAGCAGCACCGGCTTGCGGCTGAGCTGACGGTCCCAGGCCCGTTGCAGCATGCCTTCGAAGGCATCGACGCGGTTCATGAGGTACGGGACCTCGTCCATCACCACCACGCTGGGGGTGTCGTCGGGCAGGATCTCCGCCAGGAGCCTGAACGCCGCGTTCCACTGCCGCGGGGCCTCCTCGACGAACAGCTCGCGGTCCGGCAGCGTCGAATCGCGCACCGCTTCGACCAGTTCCGCCAGCTCCGCCTCCGCCGGCTGGCCCGCCGCGGTGAAGAAGACGCTGGGCACCTCGGCACGCCGGAGGAACTCCTCCACCAGGCTGGACTTGCCGATCCGGCGGCGTCCCCGGATGAGGACGCACTGGCCAGGCTTGCCGCCCGGCCGCGGCCCTGTGGCCGAGCGGACCTCGTCGAGAACATCCCGGAGCACGCGCAGCTCGCGCTGCCGCCCGATGAAGCGATGCACGCGGCACCCCTCGCTTAGTTACGCCAGCGATAGTATCGCCCTTGATACTACCGCCAGCGCTAGCATTGCCGCCCTCTCAGCACGCGCAGCCAACCCCTCCCACCGGCGCCGTCAGCGGGTCGGCCGCCCGCCGCTCCCTCCCCGCCGCCGTCTCCACGGGGAAGCCCTCCCGCACCCAGTACTCGACGCCGCCGATCATCTCCCTCACCTCGTAGCCGAGCCGCGCCAGCGCGAGCGCGGCGCGGGTGGCGCCGTTGCAGCCGGGCCCCCAGCAGTACGTGACGACCGGGACCGCCTGGTCCAGCAGCCCCGGCGCGCGGGCGGGGATCTCGGCGGTGGGCAGGTGGACGGCACCCGGGATGTGCCCCTGCGCCCAGCCCTCCGCCCCGCGCGAGTCGATCAGGACGAAGCCGGGCGCACCCGATTCGCGGGCGGCGTGAACGTCGGAGACGTCCGTCTGGAAGGCGAGCCGCGCGGCGAAGAACGCGGCGGCGCTGGCGTTGGCGCTGGCATTGGCGTTGACATCGATCATGTCCAAAACGCTACGGCGCCGCCCGCAGCTCGCGAACCCACGATCCACGGCGTTCGGCTTGCCTCACCGCCGATCCCACGGCATTCTCCGCCCATGACCACGGATAGCCCATCCACCACCCTGGACGAGACGGACATGCGCATCCTGGCGGCCCTGCAACGCGACGGCCGAGCGAGCTACGCCGAGCTGGCCCGCGCGGTCGCGATGTCGCCCAGCGCCGTCACCGAGCGCGTGCGGCGGCTGGAGTCCAGCGGCGTCATCAGCGGCTACGCCGCCGTCGTCGACCCCGAACGCCTGGGCTTCACCATCCTCGCCTTCGTCCGCGTCGCGTACCCCACCGGCAACTACAAGCCGTTCCACGACCTGCTCGACACCACCCCCGAGATCATCGAGGCCCACCACGTGACCGGCGAGGACTGCTTCGTCCTCAAGGTCCTGGCCCGCTCCATGCGCGACCTCGAACGCACCACGGGCCGCATCGCCACCCTCGGCACCGTCACCACCAGCGTCGTCTACTCCAGCCCGCTCCCCGGCCGCGCGATCACGTGACGTGAACGCCCTAGTGTTCGTAGTCCCGGGCCAGCTCATCCCAGGCGATGTCGCGGAGGGCGGCCGGATCGACGCTCTCGCCCGACGGGAGGTCCGGCGTGGGCTGGAACCAGACGACGGCGAGCGCGGAGAAGGTCCAGCCGTCGTCGTTGGCCGGGTCGATCGCCCCGGACTCGAACACGCCGATGCAGGCCACGGCGGGCAGCATCTCCACACGCCCGAGCGCGCCTGGCAGCAGGTCCGGGTATTCGATGACGGGCGGCACCAGATGGACGGGCAGGTCGGGGTACGCCTCCTCAGCGGCACGCACGCGTCTCCGGATGATGGAGTCGTTGGCGTGCTTGGACGGTTGGCCCACGATCATCCCGGCGTAGGTCGAGGACATCCGCACCTCGGAGAGGTTGATCGACCGGCGGGAGGCGAGGACCATCCAGCTCAAGGACATGTCCAGACCCTATGCGCGGACGCAGGCGCGCCTGCTCCCCACCTCCCCCGCCTCCGCCCCCGCCGTCACCGCCACTGCCGAAGCCGAAACCGTCATATCCGCCGCCCGAACCGCCACCTCCCGAGTCGCTGGTGCGAAAGAGGCGGTAACGGCCGATGACGTCCCTGATCTCGAACTCGTACCGACCCAGGTACTCAGCGATCCATCAAATACCTAGCCAGGGGACGCACCGCTTTAGCGGGGTGGGGAATGGCTTCTTTGGCCCGCTCTGACATCAGCGGGACCCACGGATCTGCGCTGTTCACCCTGTACTGCTTCTCTCTCCGTACTAGACCTAGCGGGTAGGTATAGTGATCGCGTGACTGTGACCAGGAAGGTTCGCCGATTCTCCGGCGGCGTGTACGACCTCGGGCTCCACGTGGTGTGGTGCCCGAAGTACCGCCGTCCGGTTCTCGGTGGCCGGGTCGCAGCACGTCTGGACGAGCTGGTCCGGGCCAAGGCGGAGGAGCGCGGGTGGGAGATCATCGCCCTTGAGGTGATGCCCGACCATGTGCACCTTTTCGTCAAGCACGGTCCGAAGGACTCGGCATCGTTCGTGGCGAACCAGTTCAAGGGCTTCACCTCCCGCGTACTGCGGGCGGAGTTCCCGCACCTGAAGTCGCAGATGCCCACGCTGTGGTCGTCGTCGTACTTCGCCGCCTCCGTCGGCGCGGTCAGCGCCGCGACGGTGGAGAAGTACATCAATACCCAGTGGGAGCGCCCCTGGAAGAAGGGCGAGAAGGAGGCGTGGAAGTGATACGCGCCTACAAGTTCCTTCTCCGCCCTACCGTGCGCCAGGAGCAGGCCCTTGCCGAGATGCTGCGGGATCATTGCTCGCTCTACAACGGGGCGTTGCAGGAACGCCGCGACGCCTACCGGCACGCCTCCAAGACCTCGGTCAGGTACGGGGATCAGTCCGCGCAGCTCAAGGAGATCCGCGCCTTCGATCCGGAAGGGCAGGGGCGCTGGTCGTTCTCCTCGCAGCAGGCAACAATTCGTCGTCTGGACAAGGCGTTCGCTGCGTTCTTCAAGCGCGTGAAGGCCGGTCTCACGCCCGGATACCCGCGCTTCAAGGGCATCGGGCACTTCGACACGGTGACCTTCCCGAAGGACGGGGACGGCTGCCGCTGGGACTCCACCCCTCGTGACCGCCAGACCCGTGTCCGGCTGCAAGGCGTCGGGCACGTCCGCGTGAACCAGCACAGACCCCTGAAGGGCCGCGTCAAGACGATCAGTATCAAGCGAGAAGGCCGCCGTTGGTATGTCGTCCTCACTTGTGACGACGTACCAGCCGAGCCGTTTCCGGCTACAGGAAGCAGCATCGGTATCGACATGGGTGTGGTGCACTTCTACACCGACTCCAACGGCGAACACGTCAAGAACCCGCGCTTCCTTGAACGCATGGCCGGGGAGCTGGAGAAGGCGCAGCAGCACCTTTCGACGTTCCCCAAGCGCACCCGGAGGCGGACGAAGAAGCACAGGGCTGCCGCCCGGAAGGTCGCCAAGCTGCACGCCAAGATCCGGCGCCAGCGCCTCGACCACCACCACAAGGCCGCGAACGCGCTGATCCGCGATCACGACGTGATCGGATACGAGAAGCTGAACCTTGCCGGCATGACCAAGACGCCCGCACCCAAGCCCGACCCCGAACAAGACGGCGCGTTCCTCCCGAATGGTGCCGCCGCCAAGGCCGGGCTCAACAAGAGCATCCTCGACGTGGGCGTGGGACTCTTCCTGAACATACTGGCGAACAAGGCTGAGAGTGCCGGTCGCCTGGTGGTTCCGGTGGACCCCCGCAACACATCCCGCACGTGCCCGCTCTCCGCAGGAGGCTGCGGACACGTCGCCAAGGACAACCGCGTCACCCAATCGAAGTTCGAGTGCATCAACTGCGGCTGGTCCGGCAATGCCGACCACGTGGGCGCACTGAACGTTCAGCACAGGGCCGGGCTGGTCCTCTGCGTCGCTGCTTAGCCAGCGATGCAGGAAGCCCGCGACTTTAGTCGTGGGTGGAGTCACCGACCACACGGCCACGGGCTTGGGGTCGTAGTCCACTAAGCCGGACTCCGCCCGGCACAGCAGGCACTGCGACACGTACGTCGCCACGGGCGCCCCCGGCGCCCGCTCGGCGGTGAGCGCGAAGTCCGCGCCCCGGAGGGTGACGTTGGGGCTCACCGGCCTTGCTGCCCCGCCTTCTTGAGTGCTTCGAGGTGCCTGCGCACCTCCTCGTCGAGCTTCTTCTGCCGCTCCCTCAACTCCGCGAGGCTGGGCAACTGTTGTTGCTGCTGCTCCTGGTCGTTCTGCTCGGTCACGTCGTCAACCACCACAAATCTCAACGAATCCCGAGAAGTCATCCCCCGAGGGGGTTCGGACCAACTACCTTGAGTATGCCGATCGTTGCCCAGCGACGTTTGGCCTGGCAGAAGGCCCCTGTCCCATCTTCAAGATGGGAAGGACAAAGGGATGGAAAGGTGACATTCGAGCCCAAGGATCTGGACCCGTACCTGTCGGTGAGGCACTTCTACGGCTCCCGCCTGCGTCGCCTCCGCGAGCGCGCGGACTGGGGGCTGGAGGTGGCGGCCGCCAAGCTCAACGTCAGCAAGAGCACGCTCTCCCGCCTGGAACTCGCCGAGACCCCGCCACAGGACGGCTTCAGCGAGATCGCCGACCGCGTGTTTGAGACCGGTGGGTGGTTCGTCGATCTCTACGAGCTGCTCAAGCTGGAGATCCACCCGGACCAGTACAAGCACCGGATGGAGTGGGAGGCCAAGGCCCACACCATCGAGGAGTACGCCGGGATGAGCGTCCCCGGTCTGCTCCAGACGGAGGCGTACGCCCTCGCCTCCTTCCGCGTCGGCGATCCCCGGCGGACCAAGAAGGAGATCCAGCGACTGATGGACGGCAGGCTGGGCCGCCAGGCGCGGCTGCGCTCGGCCAACTCACCGGAGTACTCGGCAATACTGGACGAGGCAGCCATCCGGCGGCCGGTCGGCGGCCCGGCCGTGATGCGGGCGCAACTCGCCTCCCTCATCGAACAGGTCGAGCGGCCCAACGGCGTCGTTCAGCTGATCCCGTTCGCACACGGAGAGCACGCCCTGACAGGGGGCTTGCTGACGCTGATGACCATCGACGATGGCACCACGGTCGCCTGGGAGGAGAGCATCGATTCCGGGACGCTCATCGAGGACCGGGAGCGGGTCAGGGCCCGCCAGCGGGCATACGATCGGCTGAGATCCCACGCGCTGTCTCCGCGCGAGACGGCGGCGTTTCTCGCAAGCGTCATGGAGGAACTGCCCGATGAGCACCATCCCTGACCTCTCCGGCGTGGAGTGGGTCAAGTCCAGCCACAGCAACAACAACGGTGGCTCCTGCGTCGAATGGGCACCCACGACCGCCGCCACCACCGGCACCGTCCCCGTCCGCGACTCCAAGAACCCCACCGGCCGGGCCCTCACCTTCCCGGCGGCAGCCTGGACGGCGTTCGTCTCCACGATCGCATCCGCCTGACGAGAACAGGCCCCTCCGCACCTCAGGCATGGCGGGGTGGAAGGACAACAACCAGCATGCGCTCCGCGCCATCCGAAGAAGAAGATCGCGAACGACGCAGGCGGATCCTGGACGCCTACCTGGCGGACTACGAGCGCCGCAAAGGTCCGTTCTCCCAGCAAGAGAAGGAGCGCGCGGAGCAGCTCCTCGACGAAGTGTTCGCCGAGGAGGAACGCCTGGCAGCGGAGTCCCTGCGGGACCAGCCGCCCATCACCAAGGCGGAGCCGGAGGCCATCCTCGGCTACGGTCCGGACGGCGTGTGATCCTCCGATCAAGGGATCCCCGTGCAGCATGTAGAGGTATGTTTAATAGAAACGTACCTCTACTTTTCTCGGGGCGGCCATGCGCAAACCCGCCGAGATGTTCGACCGCGACTACGAGTGGTCGGCGCTCACCCGTTTCATCACCGACGAGCAGGTCGGGGCCACCCTGGGCGTGGTCTCCGGACGCCGCCGCCAGGGGAAGACCTTCCTCCTGGACGCCGCCTGCCGCGTCGCCGGTGGCTTCTACTTCGGCGCGACCGAGGCGGCCGACGCCGAGTCGCTGCGGCGCATCAGCGCGGCGCTCACCGAGCACGCCCGGCCCGGCACCCCGTACCACTTCGCCGACTGGTCCGAGGCCATCGACGCGCTGCTCGGCCTGGGCGCTGGCTCTGACCGGCCCGTGCCGGTCGTGATCGACGAGTTTCCCTACCTCGCCAAGGCGAATCCCGAACTGCCCTCGATCATCCAGAACGCCCTGGGCCCGCTGCGCGAGCAGCGCACCGGCTCCCGCACCCGGCTCCTGCTGTGCGGCTCTGCGCTGTCCTTCATGGGCAAGCTGCTGTCCGGCAGCGCCCCCCTCCGCGGCCGGGCCGGGCTTGAGCTGGTCGTGCGCACCCTCGACCACCGGCTCGCCGCCGACTTCTGGGGCATCGGCGATCCCCGGTTGGCGCTCCAGGTCAATGCGATCGTCGGCGGCACGCCCGCGTACCGGCGTGAGTTCGCCCGTGGCGACACGCCGAGCGGGCCCGAGGACTTCGACGACTGGGTGGTGCGCACGGTCCTCAACCCCGAGACGCCGCTCTTCCGCGAGGCCCGGTACCTGCTGGCCGAGGAGCCCGACCTGCGCGACACGGCCCTGTACCTCTCCGTCCTGGGCGCGGTCGCCGACGGCAACGCCACCCGGGGCGGCATGGCCGGGTACCTGGAGCGCAAGGCCACCGACATCGCGCACCCCATCAACGTTCTCGAAGACGCCGGGCTGCTGCACCGGGACGCCGACGTCTTCCGCGACAACCGGCCGACCTATCGCATCGCCGAACCGCTGATCCGCTTTTACCACGCCATCATGCGACCGGTATGGGACCAGCTCGAACGCCCGGGCAACGCCGCCCGCGTCTGGCAGGCCAGCCGCCGTCGCTTCGTCAGCAACGTCCTCGGGCCCCACTTCGAACAGGTCTGCCGCGACTGGGCCCTGCACCACGCCGATCCCGAGCTGCTCGGCAGCCTGCCCGCGCGCGTCGGGCACGGCGTCGTACACGACAGCATGGCCCGCACCGGCCACGAGGTCGACGTCGCCGTCATCGGCATCCCTGACGGCCACGCCAAGCCGCCGCTGATCGCCATCGGCGAGGCCAAGTGGAACGACATGATGGGCGCCGCGCACGTCGAGCGCCTCCGGCACATCCGCGAGCTGATCGCCGCCACCGGGCGCTACGACACCACCGACACCCGCCTGCTCTGCTTCAGCGGCGCGGGATTCAACGGCAAGGCCCGCGCCGAGGTCGACGCCGACGCCAGTGTCCGGCTGATCGACCTGGCCACCCTGTACGGCTGTAGCACGTGAGATCGGGGTCGAACAGAGCGGGCTGGCTGGTCTGTTCGACCCCGATCTCTCAGGACACGGCTACGCCGCTGGCACCGGCACCGGCGCCGAGACGATGAAGTCCCGCAGCCGCTCGACGTACAGCCGCATGCTCTTGTACGCCACGTCGTTGTCCGGGTAGCGGCCGGCGAACTGGAGCCCCTCGTGGACCCGGGTGACCCACACGCACACCTGGTCGCCGTAGGACACCCGGATCAGCCCGTACGCCCTCAGCTCCTCCCACCGCTCCGACGCCGGGACGCCGCGCGCGTCGACGAAGGAGACGATGGAGTACAGGTCCGGAGAGGTCGGCCGGAAGTCCGAGCCCAGCAGGCCGAGCACGCGCGGAATCGGTATACGCGACAGCGGCCGGCTCTCCCGCAGGGCCGCGCGCACCATCGCCATGGCGTCGTCGAGATCCCGCGCCCGAGCCACCGGAATCTCGATCGGCGCGCCGCCCACGTACCAGCCCAGCGAGTCCGACCACTGCGACTTCACCCGCGTGTGGAAGGGCACGACGGTCCGGTACACGTCCTTCCCGGCGAGGTCGCGGACGATGAGGCCGGTGGCCGCGAGGACGCCGATCAGGCTGCCGCCGTGGGGGCGGCAGTACGCCTCGAACGCCGCCGCCTCCTCGGGGCCGGCGATCATCTCGTGCATGAACTTCTGGGTGGGCAGCGGCCCGTCGGGGTCGAGGCCGAGGTCGAGCGGCAGATTCGGCAGTTTGCCGCCGCAGCGGGCGATGAACTCCCGCCAGCGCGCGACGATCGCGTGCGTGTCGTCGATCTGGTCGGCGTTGCTCCGCTCGCTCGCGCAGAAGTCGACGTAGCTGGCGCTCGGCGTCGCCTCGACCGTGCGGCCCTCGACGCCGGCCGCGTAGAGCTCGTGGATCTCTGCCGTGATGCGCTGGATCGAGTAGGCGTCGACGTTGGTGTGGTCGAACGCCATGTAGACGCTCGTGCCCTCGTCCCGGACGACCGCCGTGTAGATGAAGTTCGGCCAGGTGAGCGCGTCCGCCGCGACGTCGAATCGGTCCTGCAGGTACTGGGTCAGCTTCTCGGCCTCGGGGAAGTCTCCGATGTCCTCGCGGCGCAGCACGAGGTCGTCCGCGTCCAGGGTGAAGCGCCGCATCTCGTCGCCGATCCAGCGGAAGCCGCTGCGCAGCGTCTCGTGCCGCAGGGTCCAGGCCCGCAGCGCCTCCTGGAGCACGTCGAGGTCGACCGGCCCGGGGATGTCGAACGCCGTCCCCAGCCAGGTCGGCACGAACAGGCCGTCCTCGCGCACCGACCGCGCGGTCCGGACGTGGGATTCCTGGATATACGCGGGCGGTCGGGAGTCGTCCGGCAGGCCGGTCGCCGCTTCGATGGTCGTCGAATCCAGCGTCCATTCGACCAGACGGCCGGGCCGGATCTCGCAGCGCTGGATATCGGTCATTCGCACAGGAGGGTCTCCGTTCACATGCCCTCGGCATCCCTCTGGATACACGCAGGGCAGGGGAGGGGTTCGCAAAGAATAGGCGCGGACAAATGCGCGCAGCGCGGCCACGCCATGGGGACAGTCCCCACCGGGCCGCCGTGATCAATAGTGATCGAGCGCCGTCGGCCGATACAACGGGACAAGCAGTCAGATGATGTAAAGGAAACGCCGCAGACCAGGCACGATGGCGTCAGAAGCGATCGGGTGTGAGCGCCCGATCCCCCTTCGGTGGTCCGTTCGGGCGATCATGTGGCCACGGCGTAGTGACACGCCTCACCCGCCCCCCGCTCCGCCCCCTCCCCCGCCCTTCCCCGCCCTTCCCTGGGGTGGGGCTGCCGCTGCTCGGGAGTGCCCCGTGCCGCGATCCCCCTTCGGCGGCGCCGGCCGAGCTGCTACAACCGTCGCATGGCCCGCGACGCGCACGTCCCCTTCGCCCTGCGCCGCCCGATGTACGCCCGCGACAGCGGGGAGGAGCACCGGGCGGCGACGCCGCTGGAGCTCTTCTTCGACCTGTGCTTCGTCGTGGCGGTCGCACAGGTCGCCGCGCAGCTCCACCACTACCTCAGCGACGGCCACGAGGCCACGGCCATCGGCAGCTACATCGCCGTCTTCTTCGCCATCTGGTGGGCGTGGATGAACTTCTCCTGGTTCGCCTCCGCCTACGACGTCGACGACGTGCCGTACCGGATCGCGGCGCTGGTGACGATCACCGGCGCGCTGGTGCTGGCGGCCGGGGTGCCGCGCGCCTTCTCCGACGACGACTTCGCGATCGCCGTCATCGGCTACATGATCATGCGCCTGGCGCTGATCAGCCTGTGGCTGCGCGCCGCCCGCGCGGACGTGGAGCGGCGGGCCACGGCCCGGCGTTACGCCCTGGGGCTGGCGGTCGTCCAGTCGCTGTGGGTGGCGTGGCTGGCCGTGCCGTCGTCCTGGCAGATGCCGGTCTTCGCGCTGTTCGCGCTCCTCGACCTGGCGGTCCCGGTCTGGGCCGAGCGAGCCGGGGCCACGCCCTGGCATCCGCGCCACATCGCCGAGCGCTACGGGCTGTTCACCATCATCGTGCTGGGCGAGTCGGTGCTCTCCGCGACCTTCGCCGTGCAGCAGGCGGTCGACGCGGACGAGGTGAGCGGCGAGCTGTTCGTGGTCGCCGGGGGCGGGCTGCTGACGGTCTTCGCCATGTGGTGGCTGTACTTCTCCAAGCCCGCGCACGCCTTCCTGAGCGAGTCGGGCAGGACCGCCTTCCTGTGGGGGTACGGCCACTGGATCGTCTTCGCCTCGGCGGCGGCGGTCGGCGCGGGCCTGGCGGTGAACGTCGACCACGTCACCCACCACGCCCACACCACCGCCACAGCGGCCTCGGCGGCGTTCACCGTGCCCGTGGCGGTCTTCCTGCTGGTGCTGTGGTTCCTCCAGGTGCGGCCCCACCACACGGGCCCGCTGCACGCGCTGCTCTTCCCGGCCGCCGCGCTGCTGGTGCTGCTGGCGACCTTCGCGGGGGACGCGGCGTCGGTGCTGGTGGCGGGCGTGGTGATGGCGGCGCTGGTGGGCTGCGGCACGTGGCTGGCGCGAGCGGGGGCCGGAGCAGGGGCCGGAGCGGGGACCGGAGCGGGGACCGATGTGCGCGACGACGTGAGTTGATCAGGACAGGGGCAGCCCTGAAATCCTTTCGCCCGTGCTCGCCTCGTCCGATAAAATTTGCGGGATTGTTTTCGCTGCTGGGAGCCAAGAGGTCCGCGTGCGACCTCCCCCGCATGGCCCAGGCTGAGAGTAGGTTCCGTTCATGGCATGTCGTATCAGTGAGCTCGTGCTCGATTGCCGCGACCCTGAGCTGCTGGCCCGGTTCTGGTGCGAGGTCCTGGACTTCGTCGTGCTCGATCGCGAGGACGACGGCACGCTGGAGATCGGGCCGCGCGAAGGGTTCGGCGGTCCGCAGCCGACGATCATCCTCAGTCGCAGCGATGAGCCGGAGAAGGCGAAGTCCCGGCTGCACATCGACGTCAACGCCACCGACCGCGATCAGGACGCCGAGCTCGAACGCCTTCTCAAGCTCGGTGCCCGCCCGGCCGACATCGGCCAGACAGGGGAGGAGCAGTGGCACGTCCTGGCCGACCCCGAAGGCAATGAGTTCTGCCTGCTCAAGGCCCGCCTCGCCCCCCTCTGACGCTCATCGGTCACACCTCGGCACCAGGGATCTGACCTGGAGCCTGGGCCCCTGGCACGAGCCACGGCCGCGCGGAATCTCTGGACAGTTCCGAGTGAAATTGGCACGCTGAGCGGCGTCACCCGACAGTCGAACATGAGATCGATGCCTCCTGGGGGCCCAGCCATGCCATCCGCCGACCTCGCACCGGAGGCCGCCGCCTTCTACGCCACCCACAGCACCTGCTCGGACCCTGGAGCCCTCGCTCCGCTCTACTCGGGACTGCCCGCCGACCGTGCCCAGCTCCTCACCGTTGCCCGGCATCTGATCATCCATCGCCTGGAGGGCGAACACTTCCACTACGCCATCCCGCGCGAGCGCCTCCACAACGACGCCGAGACGCGGTACGTCGACGACATCCTGCGGATCATCACCGAGCGGAACGACGCGCCACTCGCGCTGCGGCGCGAGTTCGCCGACCGCTTCGTCGGCGTCTGCCGCGACTTCGCGCTGCTCTACTGCTCCTTCCTGCGCCAGGCGGGCATCCCGGCGCGCCTGCGCTCCGGCTTCGCCGACTACTGGGGCGCGGACGGCTTCCACTTCGATCACGTGGTCACCGAGTACTGGGACGACGAGCGCGGCTGGCTGCTGGCCGACCCGCAGCTGCCCGACCCGTCGATCACCGACAGGTACGAGGTGGACTTCGATCCGATGGACGTGCCACGCGACCGCTTCCTGGTCGCGGGCTCCGCCTGGCGGGCCATCCGCGCGGGCGAGGCGGACCCGAAGACGTTCGGGCTGCTCCTCCCGGACGGGCCCCTGGTGGGAGAGCGGTTCGTGGCGGGCAACATGCGGCTGGACCTCGCGGCGCTCAACAAGGTGGAGACGCTGCTGTGGGACGTCTGGGGGACGGAGGCGGACGGCGACGGGGAAATGACGGACGCGATTCGCGAGCTCTACGACCGCGTCGCCGAGGTGGCGGGCGACGACGTGCCCTTCGGCGCGGCGCGCACGCTGTTCACGGAGAACGACGAACTGCGGACGCCGGCCACGGTGCTGTCACTGGCACCGTTCAACGGCCCGGCCCAGGTCGCCCTGCGCGCGTGACGGCGCGTAGCGCAGGCCGCCCTAGCCGGAGGACGAGCCGGTGCCGCGCCCCTCGGCGCCGCCGACGACGCGGCGCAGCGCGCGTACCTCGTCCTCGATCGCCCGGGCGAGCGCGGGGTCCTCGCGGAGGATCCGCGCGGCGACGCGGTTGAGGTACTCCGCCCCCGTCAGCACGTGCGCGTCGGAGTCGTGCGGCGCCAGGAGCTGGGCGCGCAGCTCCCCGGAGAGCTCGGACCGCCGGGACGCGGGGACGGCGGACCGGTCGAGCTCCTCCAGCACCCGCGTGATGGCGCGCTCGTACGCCATGGGCAGGCGCGACCGCCGGTCGAGGCCGAAGCCGACGTCGGCCCCGCTCTGCCGCTGCTGGTACGCCGACCAGCTGGGGACCGCGTAGCGCTGCGGCTCCGCCGGGGGAGCCGGCCGCGCGTCGGGAGCCGCGTCCGCGCCCAGCGCGGGGCGGAAGCAGGGGTGGATGTGGAACTCGTCCTCGTCCGGCTGGACGGGGGCGCGCGTGCCGCCCACGTACACCACGTCGTTGCCGCGCCGCACGCCCAGGAAGTTGATGCTGAACAGCGCGTCCACGATGCCCTGCGGCGTGAGGTACTGGGCGTACGCCGGGTACTCGGCGTGCAGCGTCTCGCGGCGGCGCTCGAAGCGGGCCGCCAGCTCCTCCCGCGTCACGACCGGGCCGGCGTTCTCGAAGAAGGCGAAGAGGGCGCGCAGGAAGGGGTAGTTGACCAGGTACTCCTTGGCGAGGTCGGTCAGCTTCCACTGGGAGAACTGACGCGTCGCCTCCCACACGTCGATCTCGCCCACCACCGGATGGCCGTTGCCCGCCGCCGTGTCGCGGCACAGCGTCAGGAACTGGATGGCGTCGCGGGGCCGCAGAAGCGTGCGGGAGAAGAGGTAGTCGGGGGTGAAGGCGCCCTGCACGGTCTGGGGGAAGATGTCGCGCCACATCTCGACGTCGCCGACCTGCCGGCGCAGGGAGGCGCTGGCGCGGGCGACCGCCAGATCGCGCAGCGCCCGCTTGTCCCAGGCGATGCGCAGCTCGTCGCTGTGGAACTTGTCGCCGTCGGAGAAGTTGAGCGAGTCGTAGATGTCGGAGCGCAGGAACAGCACGCAGCGCGCGGCCCGGCCGTACTCGCTGGTGACGTGCTTGGCGGCGAGCAGCAGGCCGGTGACGAGGGCGTGGCTGTCGGGGTCGACGGTCCACACCTGTTCGAGCTGGTCGACGAGGAAGAGCAGCGGCGGGTGGGTCGCGGCGTAGTCCACCTCGGCGAAGGCGGCGGCCACGCCGCGCTCCAGCACCTCCAGCAGGCGCGTGGCGCGGGCGCCCTCCGACCCTCCGGCGCCGCCGCCGGCCAGCTCGGCGGACGCCTCGACGATGCCGAAGGCGTTCAGGGACAGGGACGCCGCCTGGAGCCCGAGCGCGCCGCGCCGCAGGTCGTCGTAGAGCCGCTCGTCCCCGGCCTCGTCGTTCGCCTTCAGGAACGCCCGCAGCGCCCGCACGGCGGCGGGCGCGCGGCGCCAGCGACGGGGGGTGTGGGCGACGAGGTGGCGCGCGGCGTGGACGGCGAAGACGTAGCGCCAGATCAGCGACTTGGCGGTGTCGGGGGTCAGCCCGCGCAGCTCGAAGCGCCGGATCTCGTCCCCGGCCGCGTCGTCGGGGGTGATGAGGACCGAGGCGCCGGCGTACCCGTCCTTGGAGGCCAGGCGCCGGCAGATCGCCGACTTGCCGGAGCCCTTGCGCCCGATGATCAGGCTCTTGCGGCCTGTCAGCGCGGCCTCGTACGCGGAGGTGGGAACGAAGCCCTCCCGCAGCAGCCCGTCCGCGAGATCGTTCTCCGCGTCGTCCCGCCCGAAGAACAGCCGCCGCACGACGTCCTGTTGACCGATCACGCCTTCCAGCGTAGGCCCCCGGCGCGAGGGCGGGTGTTACGGTCGTATGGTTCCGGCACAAGGGGGGCATCAGGGGGAGATCTGGCATGACGGAGCTGGCGAAGGGCGGGAACGCGCCGCTGGCCGACGGTGTGCCGGTGGCGGTGGAGCTGCGGTACGCGGGCGGGCCGCTCGACGTCAGCGCGCTGCTCCTCGGCCCGGACGGGCGGGTGCGCTCCGACGACGACATGGTCTTCTTCAACCAGCCCACCGCCGAAGCCGGCGCCGTCCGCCTCGAAGCAGAGCAACGCCTCACCATCCAGCCCCACGCCCTCCCGCCGGCCGTCGACCGCGTCGCCATCGTCGCCAGCTGCGACCCGGAGGACCCCGCCCGCACCTTCGCCGAGGTCAAGGAACTCTCCGCCTCCGCCACCCAGGACAGCCGGCAGGTCGTCTTCCCCGTCCCGCCCATGACCGAGGGCGAACGCGCCGCCGTGCTCCTGGAGATCTACCGCCGAGGCGACGGCTGGAAGATCCGCGCCGTCGGCCAGGGCTACGCCTCCGGACTCGCCGGCCTCGCCACCGACTTCGGCATCACCGTCGACGACGACCCCACGGCAGCCGAGCCCCCGGCGCCGGTCAGCATCAGCCTGGAGAAGAGCGGCCGCGTCTCGATCAGCCTCGACAAGCAGGACCGCGAACTCGTCGTCACCGCCTCGCTGGTGTGGGACGGCGGCAGCGACGAGCGGCGCGAGAAGGGCGCGGACCTCGACCTGTACGCGCTGTACGTGCCCGCCGCCACCGCGCTGCGCGGGTCCGTCGCGGCGGGCACCGTGGTGCGCCACGGCCACCGCCCGGAGGGCACGCCCCTGCGCACCGCCCCGCAGACGCCGCCGCCGCCCGCTCCGGACGAGAGTGGGAAGACGTCGCGGTGGCGGCGGAAGGCCAAGGAGCCCAGGCCCGAGGCGTACCGCCCCGACGAGACCAACGCCGTCTACTACCGCAGGCTGGGCTCGCTCGACGCCCCGCCGTACATCGCGCTCGAGGGCGACGCCCGCGTCCCCGGCCGCGAGACGATCCGCATCGCCCGCCCCGACGAGCAGGGATACGTGCTGCTGTGCGCGTACTCCGCGGTCGAGAACGGCGACGGCTCCTTCCGCGGTTTCGGCGCCCACGTCGAGGTCACCGACGGGCGCGGCTCCACCGTCACCGTTCCTCTCTACGAGGATCACGACTTCCGGTACTGGGTCGCGATCGCCTTTGTCGACTTCACCGAGCCCGAGGGCGCGGCCATCCGTCAGGTCGAGGAGTACGGCGCGCCGGACAGCGAGGAGCGGCCGGTGCTGCACCTCGACGGGACCATCGAGATGGACGCGGGCCCGATGGAGTTCAAGGACCTGGAGCCCTAGCCCTCGGCCCCTCGGTCACAGCTCGGGCCCTCGGTCACAGCTCGGGCAGCGGCACCTCCGAGAAGTCCATGTCCGAGGCGAGGTAGAAGCTGGGGTACGCGGGCTGGTTGTATCCGGTCTGCTGCCGCGCGATGTCCACCCGGTACTGCGGGTCATGCATCAGCGTGTACAGCTTGTGCTCGGTCACCTCGGTGCTGATGTATATCCGCATCGCCGAGCTGTCGGCGGTACGGACCATCAGCTCCTCGCGCCAGTCGCCGAAGACGTCGGCGACGAGCGACGGGTTGCCCTTGGTGTGGTTGTTGGTGAGCGTGCCCTCGGCGTTCAGCAGGGTGCCGCGCCGGAAGTCCTCGATGGTGGGCGTCTCCAGCACATCGGTGGCGGTGCCCTCGACGAACTGCGTCGTCAGGTCGCCGGACCAGCGGATGCTGGCGTTGGTGCCGGGCGTCTCGCCGCCGAGGTGCTCCCCGGACGCCGACCACAGGCCGGTCTGGGAGGCCTGCTGCGGCACCGAGGCCCAGGTCTCCAGCCCGGGCACGTCGGGCCGCACATCGCCCACCATGCCGCGGCCGGTATCGACGCCGGTGTAGTCGCCGTATATCACCTCGCCGCTCTCGGCCGCGCGCATGGCGAAGCCGTACGGGGCGTAGGTGCCGCCCTCGTGGACGGTGAAGATCTCCAGGCCGTCCCGCTCCGGGTCGAGGTCGCCGACGTGCATGGCGTCGCCGTGGCCGAGCTTGACGTTCTGTCCGGGCACGGCGCTCTCCGGCGGCCCTTCGGCGTAGGAGCTGTGGAGCAGGCTGCCGTCGTCGTCGAGGGTGGCGGCGCCGTAGACGATCTCCTGGCGGCCGTCGGCGTCCACGTCGGCGGCGCCGAGGGAGTGGAAGCCCTGCGTGGTGAGGGTGCCCCACTCGGGGTCGGGGCCCTCGACGCCGTGCGGGGAGGCGTTGAACGGGTTGCTCATCGGCGCGTGGCCGCTGTCGGCCACCCACTGCGGGCGCAGGTCGCGGCCGTCCCAGCGGTAGGCGGCGACGGTGGTGCGGGTGTAGTAGCCGCGGGCGAAGACGGCCGACGGGTGGGTGCCGTCCAGGTAGGCGACGCCGGAGAGGAAGCGGTCGACGCGGTTGCCGGGCTCGATGCGGCTCATGGCGTAGTCGCCCCACATCAGGCCGTCGTCGCCGCGCGGGACCGGGTATCGCTCGGTGTCGAGCTCCTCGCCGGTCTCGCCGTCGAAGACGGTGAGGTATTCGGGGCCGGTGAGGACGAAGCCCGCGAAGGCGCGCAGGTTGTTGCGGCTGCTGCGGGCGGGGGCGTAGACGTCGATGAAGTGGTCGGCCAGGTCCTCGGCGTGGGCGCGGCTGAGGGGGTAGTCGTAGGGCTCGCGGCCGGTGATGCCGAGGGCCTCCTCGATGGTGGCGGGCCAGTCCCCCGACACCACCTCGGGGTGCGCGTGCCAGTCCATGAACATCCCGACGAGGTGGTCGTAGTAGCCCTCGGCGCTCAGCCGGTAGTCATCGGTGTGGGAGTACCCGGCGCGGATGTCCCGGCGCGGCATGGTGATGTACTCCTCGGAGACGACGTCCCCGTCCTCGTCGTAGCGGATGACCTTCGTGCCGGGCGCGGTCTTGAACATCAGCTCCGAGCGGCCGTCGCCGTCGAAGTCGTAGACGAGGAACTGCGTGTAGTGCGCGCCGGAGCGGATGTTGACGCCCAGATCGATGCGGTGGAGCAAGGTCCCGTCCAACTCGTAGGTGTCGACGTACGTGTTCCCGGTGTATCCGACCTGGGAGACGTCCTTGGAGTTGGAGGGGTCCCACTTCACCACGTACTCGTACGCGCCGTCGCCGTCCACGTCGCCGACGCTCATGTCGTTGGCGCGGTAGGTGTATTCCTCCCCGGCCGGGGTCACTCCGTCGGCGGGCTTGGTCAGCGGCACCTCGTAGTACGCCTGGGCCTCGGGCGAGACGCGCTCGCTCACGTCCACCACGTGCCCGCGCACCACGGCGGCGACCCGGTACTCCCCGCCCGTACCGGCGTCCCTGTCGAGGTAGTTGGTGCTGTCGGTCACGCTGGCGATGCGCTTGCCGTTCCGATATACGCGGAAGTCAACGCCGTCCATGCCGGTCTCGGTCGAGCCGGTGACCTCGTCGCCGAGGAGCCGCCAGCTCAGGAAGACGCCCTCGCCGGTGGAGACGGCCACCAGGCCCCGGTCGAGGCGTTCCAGCCGGGGCCCGTGGTGGCGCCCTGTCTCGACCGCCCCCGCCCCCGCGGCCGAGGGCGCGGCGCCGCCGGTCACCACCACCCCGGCCACCAACACCGGGGCGAGCAACCCGACCGCCCGGCGGCGTCGCCGGGCACGCTTGTCGGATCTCATGGGACATCCCTTCCGCGCGGGGCCATCGAGCTCATTGAGTCATTCATTGAGTCGCTCATTGAGTCGTTTCAAACGGCGACGGCCGTGACGCTACGAGCGCCCGCGCGCGCCGTCAAGACATCGGACGCACATCCCTCCGCACATCCGCCCGCCCTCCCACCCCCCGTTCGGCCGCGCCCGCTTCCCGTTCGGCCGTCCCCGGCTCGCCGCCCCTCGGGTGCCGGACAACGATCAGTCATGGCCGCCCATCCCACACGGCCTGTATCCACCGACAACCCCCACGGACACATGAGGAGAGACGGCACCTATGCGCAAGAGAACCCTGACGGGGATCACCGCCCTCGCCCTGGCCCTGACGCCGACGACCGGCGTCGCCTTCGCCTCCGGCGGCGGGGGCGGCGGCCACGAGCAGCCGACCGCCGCCCAGCAGCAGCCCGAGCACAAGGGCAACAGGCAGGGCAACGACCAGCACGGGGACCACCACTCCGACCTCGGAAGCCAGATCGAGGCGGTGAAGCACGCCACCGCCCAGTACCACGACGTCGAGGAAGCCGAGGCCGACGGCTACCTCCTCGCCACGGAGTGCGTGCCGGGCATGGGCGTCCACTACGCCCGCGCCATCGCCACTGACCAGGAGGAGCTGGATATCACCCAGCCCAACATCCTGGTGTACGCCCCGCAGCGCGACGGCTCACTCGAACTGGTCGCCGTCGAGTACGGCTCCGAGTCCGCCGACGAACTCTTCGGCCATCGCTTCGACTCCCCGACGACCAGCGTCCCCTTCTACTCCCTCCACGCCTGGGTCTGGGAGAAGAACCCCCACGGCCTCTTCACCGCCGAGAACCCCCGCATCTCCTGCCCCGCCTGACGACGCGACGCGCCGCCGTGGCGCGACCGGCCCCACGCCGGCCGCGCCACGGCGCCGTCGCGTCCCGCATCGTCACGTCCCGCGCCGTCACGTCCCGCGCCGTCGTCACCAGTCCGGCAGGGCGAACAGCTCCAGATGCCCGCACCGGGCGCAGCGGTAGGCGTCGATGCGCCAGCGCTCCCGGCCCACGCGCTTGGCACCGCCGAAGATGCCGCGTTCGAGGGGGCCCTTGATCCAGCGCGCGTAGCCGCGGGACGCCTGCCCGGCGTCCTCGACGAAACCCTGTTCCAGCCCGGCGGCACCGCAGTGGGTGCACTTCTTGGGGTACTTGGCGTCCATGCTGCCCTCGGTGTCCACCGACTGATCGTATGGGGGGATCGGCGGTCCCTGGATGGGTTGTGCCTTCATCCCCGGACCCTGGGGGCGCAGGGTGTTGTCGACGCGCGGCAGCAGCATGCGCGCACAACCCCCAACGCATCCCCAATGCATCCCCGGAGGGAAGAACCCCCATGCCGTCCACGACCACCATGCGCGCCGTCCAGGCCGTCACCCCCGGCGCCGCCTTCGCCATGACCAGCCTCCCGGTGCCCGAGCCCGGCCCCGGCCAGGTCCTCGTGCGGGTGCGCGCCTGCGGCGTGTGCGGCGGCGAGAACATCGCCCGCCACGGCGCGCTCGGCACGCGGCTGCCGCGCGTGCCGGGGCACGAGATCGCCGGGAAGGTGGACGCGGTCGGCGCGGGCGTCACCGCCTGGCGCGTCGGCGACCGCGTCGGCATCGGCTGGCACGGCGGCTCCTGCTTCGCCTGCGCCGCCTGCCGCCGGGGCGACTTCGCCACCTGCGCCAACCGCCAGATCGTCGGCTCCACCTACGACGGCGGCTACGCCGAGTACGCCGTCGCCCCGCAGGACGCCCTCGCCCGCATCCCCGACGCCCTCTCCTACGAGGAGGCCGCTCCCATGATGTGCGCGGGGCTGACCACCTTCAACGCGCTGCGCCACAGCGGCGCGCGCCCCGGCGACACCGTCGCCGTCCACGGCATCGGGGGCCTGGGCCACCTCGCCCTCCAGTTCGCCGACAGGATGGGCTTCCGCACCGTGGCGATCAGCCGCGGCCGCGCCAAGGAGAAGGAGGCCCGCGGGCTCGGCGCCGACGAGTACATCGACAGCACCGAGGGCAGCGCGGGCGAGGCGCTGGCCCGCCTCGGCGGCGCGATCGCCATCCTGGCCGCCGTCGGCGTCAGCGCCGCCCAGAGCGACCTGATCCAGGGCCTGGCGCCGAACGGCCGCCTCGTCGTTCTCGCCATCGACGAGGCCGGGCCGATCGAGGTCGGCGCCGGCCCCATGCTCCTGGGCCGCCGCCAGCTCGGCGGCTGGTACAGCGGCCACGCCAAGGACGCGGAGGAGACCATGGACTTCGCCGCGCTCAAGGGCGTACGCCCGATCGTCGAGACCTACCCGCTGGAGCGAGCCGAGGAGGCGTTCCAGGCCATGGGCCGGGCCCGCTACCGCAACGTCCTCCTCCCCGCTCCCACCCGCTGAGGCCTGGGCATCATGGGGAGCGTGACCGTGGACCGCGCCCAGCTCGCCGACTTCCTCCGCACCCGCCGCGAGGCCCTCCAGCCCGAGGACGTGGGCCTGCCGCGCGGCCCGCGCCGCCGCACCCGGGGCCTGCGGCGGGAGGAGGTCGCCGTGCTGTGCGCCATGTCGACCGACTACTACACCCGCATCGAGCAGCAGCGCGGCCCGCTCCCCTCCGAGCCGATGCTCGCCGCGATCGCCCGCGGCCTGCGCCTCACCCTGGCCGAGCGCGACCACCTGTTCCGCATCGGCGGGCACAACGCCCCCAACCGCGCCCCGGGCGCCGGCGGCGACCACGTCAGCCCCGGCATGATGCGGATCCTGGACCGGCTGACCGACACCCCGGCCCAGGTCTTCAACGGCCTGGACGAGACGCTGGTGCAGACGCGCCACGCCGTCGCGCTGCTCGGCGACGAGACGCGCTTCACCGGGCTGGCGCGCAGCTCGATCTACCGCTGGTTCACCGACCCCCGCGCCCGGCGCCTCTACCCGGAGGCCGACCACCCCACCCACGGCCGCGCCTTCGCCTCCGACCTGCGCGCCGCGTACGCCCGCCACGGCCCGGGGTCCCGCGCGGCGGAGGTGGTCGTGGAGTTGCTGGGCCGGAGCGAGGAGTTCGCCGCGCTGTGGCGCCGGCACGAGGTCGGCGTACGCCACCCCGAGCTCAAGCGCGTCGTCCACCCGGAGCTCGGCGTTCTCCAACTCCACTGCCAGTTCCTGCACGACGCCGACCAGGACCAGTTCCTGCTGGTCTTCACCGCCACGCCCGGGACCGAGAGCCACGACAAACTCCGGCTCCTGCCCGTCGTCGGCGACCGCTCTGCCGACGCCTGACACGGCGTTCGCGCTCAACGAGCGCCGAGCGCGCGCTCCCCCTACGCTGGTGATCCGACGCGCACACACCCTCCGGGTCCGCCCGGCCGTTGGGGGCGCAGCCATGCTCACCGCACACCTCACCGCACAACTCACCCCACCCGTCACCGCACAACTCGAGAACGAGCATGACGAGGCGGACGAGGCGGACGAGGCGGACGAGGCGAGCCGCTGATCACCATCACCTCACGCCGTCGCCCCCACGAGATCACCCCGCGAACGCCGGTCGCGGCCCGCCCTGAAAGACCTCCCGCGCATGCCACGCCCGGTGCGCCGCCGCGACCGGCGCCACGCCCGGCTGCGGGCCACGCAGCGGGCGCCCGGCCAGCGCGAGCACGTGGTCGCGCGCCGCCCGACTGGCGCCGACGAAGCGCTGCGACACCAGGATCCGGTGGCCGTCGCCGACGCCCAGCACGCCCTTGTCGAACAGCTTGTGGTGCAGCGCGCACAGGCACACGCCGTTGTCCACCTCGTCCGGGCCGCCGAACGCCCACCACCGCACGTGCGCGGCCTCAAGCCCGACGGGCACGGCGCCGACCCGCCCGTCGTACCCGCAGAACGCGCACTGGTACTCGTACGCCGTCAGCACCAGCTCCCGCATCCGCCGGTCGCGCGGCGCCCGCTCCTCGCGCCCGGCCGCCACCGGCCCGGTCTCGGCCTCCTCCAGCTCGATGCCCACGGCCTCGCACAGCTCGCCGTGCAGGGACGGCGGGAAGTGAAGGTCGAGCAGCACGCGCGCCATGCGCCCCAGCAGGGAGGGCTCGCGCCGCAGGCTTGCCCGCAGCTCAGGCGCCAGGCGCCCGGCGGCCCCGCTGGACCGCAGCAGCCGCACCCCGCTGCCCGGGCTGCCCGGCCCCCGGTCGGTCCGCACCTCCCACACGCCGTCGCTGGCCAGGTGGTGGAAGGGGTAGGCGGGCGTCGTGCCGTTCACCGGCCCGTACTCGGCCAGCAGGCGCCGCAGGTCCTCCTCGACCTCGCTGTAGCGCAGCTCGCCGTCGGCGTCCTCCTGGAAGCGCCCGAGCGCGTAGAGCATCAGCAGCGGCTTGTGCGGGGCGCGCACCCCGTTCCTGTTCCACTGCCTGAGCCGCGCGACCCGCTCCAGCCAGTCCATGCCCGCCGAGCCTAGCCGCGCACCGGCGCGCGCGGACACCGGGCCGGAGTTCGCGTTCTTCCCTGGACACGTCCCTGGACTCTTCCCTGGACTTCCAGGGCCTGACCAGCCACGCTACAGCCCGGAGACTAAGGAGAACGCTCATGCACGCACGCCGCATCGGGAACGTCGAGGTCAGCACGATCGGGCTCGGCGCCATGCCCATGTCCATCGAGGGGCGGCCCGACGAGGCGCGTTCCCTCGCCACCATCCACGCGGCGCTCGACGCCGGCGTCACTCTGATCGACACCGCCGACTCCTACCACCTCCACGCCGACGACGTCGGCCACAACGAGTCCCTGATAGCCAAGGCTCTCGCCTCCCACGACCGCGGCGCCGAGGTGCTGGTCGCCACCAAGGCCGGCCACCTGCGCCCCGGCGACGGCACCTGGACGCAGGACGGCTCCCCCGACCACATCCGGCGGGCGTGCGAGGCCTCCCTGCGCCGCCTGGGGGTGGAGGCGATCGGGCTCTACCAGTTCCACCGCCCCGACCCCCGCATCCCGTACGCCGACTCCATCGGCGCGCTCCGCGACCTCCTCGACGCGGGCAAGATCCGCATGGCGGGTATCTCCAACGCCGACCCCGCCCAGATCCGGCAGGCCAACGACATCCTCGGCGGCCGCCTGGTCTCCGTGCAGAACCAGTTCTCCCCGGCGTTCCGCTCCAGCGAGCCGGAGCTTGAGCTGTGCGACGAGCTCGGCATCGCGTTCCTGCCCTGGAGCCCTCTCGGCGGCATCTCGCGCGCCGGCGAGCTGGGCTCCCGCTACGCGCCCTTCGCGCGGGTCGCCGAGGCCCACGGCGTCAGCCCGCAGCGCGCGTGCATGGCCTGGATGCTCGCCAAGTCCCCGGTGGTCGTGCCGATCCCGGGCGCCAGCCGCCCCGAGACCATCCGCGACTCGGCGGCTGCGGGGGAGCTCACCCTCACCGCCGAGGAGCTCGCGGCGCTGAACGCCACCGCTGCCGCCTGAGGCCCTCACCGCCTCGGCGGCAGCCGGCCGCGTCGCGGCGCGCCGCGACGCGCCCGACGAGACCCGGGTGCCGGGTGTGAGGTGACGGGCGGGGAGCCGGGCGCCCCCAGGTCGTCGCCTCCCCCGTCACGACCCTGCGCGAGCTCGGCGTCGCACGCGAACGGCATATTCTGCGCCCCCTTCTCGGCGTTCATCGGACGGCGCCACGCCGGGCTGGTAACACGTACTCGAAACCCGGTGACGACAAGGGAGACGACCGCGTGGAGACGAGCGGACCGCTGGCGGAACTCATACCGCTGGGGCGAGAACGGGTGTTTGACCCGCGCCAGGTGATGCTCAGACAGGGCGACCCCGGCACGAAGGTGCTGGTTCTCAAGGAGGGTGTCGCGGGCGTCCGTCATCGCATGGCGGACGGATCGGAGACGTGGCTCGGGCAGCGGCAGCCCACATATCTACTCGGCTCCAGAGCCGTCATGAATGACGACCTGCGCAGCGCGGAGGTGTTCGCGATGACGCGCTGCATCGCGGTTTCCGTCGAGCGGCGCCCCTTCCTCGAGTACGTCAGCGACGGCGACCGCGCCTTTCGCCTGCTGCGGGAAGGCACCAGAAAACGCGACGACTCGGATCAGGAGAACAGCCGGCTCCTCGCCCTGCCCACCCAGCCCAGGATCGCTCAGTTCCTGCTGACGCTGACCGAGTACGCCGCACCGCAGGTGGTGGAGGGCTGGAGCCAGGACGAACTGGCGCGGTTCGTCGGCGTGTCGCGCAGCACCTTCCAGCCGGTCCTCAGCTCGCTCATCGAATCCGGGGCGATCGCGGTGAGGCCCCGCAAGATCTCGATTACCGACAGGAACGCGCTGCGACGAGCCGCCGAACACACATCGGAATAGATAAAGAGAAAAAAACGAACACCTTCGCGGAAGGTGACGCACGCCTCAGCCTCGTGTCCGATGCTGGACACGCGGCGACTCGCCACTCACACATCCTCGACTCGACCGCGCGCCGATGCGCGGCCTTACGGACCTTGTTATCCGTCTGGAGGACATTCGTGAGTCGACAGCTCCCCGCGTACCGGGCGCTGTTCGCCGTAGACATGCAGGGCTATACGACCCTGTCGTCTGTTCAGCATGTCGAGATGAGCCAGCGCATCCCACGTCTCGTGGACGAGGCCCTCGACCGCGCGGGGCTCGGCCATCTGAGGCGCACGCGTTCGTTTCTGGCCAACACCGGAGACGGCGTCGTCTTCGGCTTTCCCACCACCCATCTCCCCTCTTTTCTGTGGCCTTTCCTGAACGTGCTGCAGGACGTCCTCGGCACGCACGCCGCGCGGGGCGGCGGCCCTCGCGTCCGCCTACGGGCCGTGGTCCACGTCGGCCCGCTGCCCGGCTCCGGCGACCCGGGAGCCCCGGGCGACGGCGACGGCAACGGCATCGCGCGGAACGAGGCCCACCGCCTGCTGGACGCGCAGCCGCTTCGGCAGGCACTCGCCGAGTCCGACGCGGAGACCACCCACCTGGCCGTGATCATCTCCCAGCGCGTCTACCAGGACGTGGTCCTCGGCGGCTACACGGCGTTGCCCCCCAAGCGGTGCACCGAGGTCGTGGCGACGGTGGAGGGCAAGGAATTCCAGCAGCCCGCGTGGCTCTACGTCCCCTCGCCCTCGGGGAACCTCCTGGTCCCGCCGCGCGAACCGGGTCCGGCGCGGACCGACTGTCCGCCGCCCGAACTCCTCGACGAGATCGATCGGTCCGTCTCCGCCCTCGGCTCCGTCTGCGGCCAGATGGGCGACGCGCTCGCCACCTACCTCCGCACCCGAGGAGGCCACCCGTGACGCTGATCACCTCCCGGTGGCCCTTCCGGCTGGTGGAAGACAGCCTCGCCGCGGGCGTCCGCCACCTCTCCCCCGGCCAGGCCCGCGACCTGCTCTACCGCCCGGACGCGGACCCGGCGTTCCGCGACGCCCTCTGGCGGCAGGTCATCGTCGCGGCGCAGCGCGAGGGCGCGGGGTCCTCGTGGCAGGCGCTCACGGCGTGGCTGGCCCTCCCCGGGCTCCGCCGCAGCGTCCGCTCCATCTCCTTCGCGCTGCGCGCGGACCACCAGGATCTCCAGGCCGAGGCGCTGCTCGCCGTCCTGGAAACCCTGAACGCCATCGACCCGGAGCCGCCCGAACCCGGCGGCCGGCTCGTCAAGGCCGCCATCGGCCGCGTGTGGGCGTACGCCAAGCTCGCCGCCCCGGAGACCCCGGTCGCGGACGTCGCCGCCGTGCTCCCCGTCCCTGACCGCGCGTGGGAGCTGGAGATCCAACCGCCCGACCGGCCCGAAGGACTCGCCGCGCCCCTGCGGTTCACCGTCCCCCGTACCACCCGCCCCGTCCCGAAACAGGCCCCGGACCCGGACCCGGACTTGGACCCGGACTTGGACCCGGACCCGGACTCGGACCCGGAAGAGGAGCGCCTGACCGACATGGCCCACCGACTCGGCCTGCGCGACATCGTCTACCGCGCGCGCCGCCCCGGCGAGGGCACGCCCATCGGCGTCCTGTCCCTGCGCCCGGCGGGAGCCGCCCCGTGACCGGCCACCACCCCCGCCCCCGCTGGACCCTCTCCTTCGCGGAGGCGTTCGACCTGCCCCTGACGGTCGACCTCCGCACCGCCGCCCGCGCCTTCGGCGTCTGCCCGGCGACGGCGTACAAGCAGATCCGGCTCGGCCGCTTCCCGTGCCCCGTCCTCCGGATCGGCTACCGCTACCGGATTCCGACCGCTCCGCTGCTGCGCTCTCTCGGCATCGAGGAGAAGCCCATCTACGCCCCCGACCCCGCCGACCCCGCCCGCCCCGCCGACCCCCGCACGGAGGACCGCCCATGAGCACCACGACCACCAGCACCCGGACGTGCTTCGTCATCGGCCCGATCGGAGACAGGCACGCCGAGCCCGACAGCCCGGAGCGCAGGGCGTACGAGGAGGCCCTCGACACGTACGAGAAGATCATCCTCCCCGCCTGCGCGAAGCACGGCATCCACTCCCTCAGGGCCGACGAGATCGCGCAGACCGGCGAGATCACCGAGCAGATCCACCGCCACCTGGTGAACGACGACATCGTGATCGCCGACGTGACGGGCGGCAACCCCAACGTCATGTACGAGCTGGGCATCCGCCACCTCCTCGGCAAGCCCACCGTCCACGTCGGCGAGGCGGGGGAACTGCCCTTCGACATCGCGCCCATCCGCACCATCACCTTCAAGCGGACGCGCAGCGGGATCGTGGACGCCAGGAACGAGCTGGCCGAAACCCTCGCCAGGGGCATCCAGGACGGCTTCGACCTCTTCAGCCCCGCGCGCATCCTCCTCGCGATGCGCGCCACCGAGCAGGCCCCGGGGCCGGACGCGGAGCCGGACGCGGAGGCCGAGGCGGACGACGACGCCCACGGCCTGATGGACAGGTTCGCCCAGGTCGAGGAGCAGATGGGCGCCATGCAGGCCGACATGGAGGAGATCACCGGCTCGATCCAGCTCATCGGCGAGAAGAGCAAGGGCTTCGGCCCCGACTTCGAGCGGCTGTCGCAGTCGGGCAGCTCGATGAGCGAGTACCTGACGGTGGCGAAGCGGTACGCCCTGGCCATCACCGAGCCGTCGGCGCGGCTCAAGGCGGTCGTCGAGCGGTTCGCCGGGCGGATGGCCGACATCGACGTCGCCATGAACGCCGCGCTCGACTTCCTCCAGGCCGTGCCGCCCGAGCTGCGCGGCGAGGAGGACCGCAAGTTCCTGCTGGACATCATCGGCATGTCGGCCGAGGCGGCGGGCTACGCCGAGTCCCTGCGGGATGTCGGGAGCAAGATCACGCGGCTGACGACCATGAGCCGCCAGCTGCGCGGCCCCGGGCGCGACATCATCACCGCCCTCTCCGACTTCGGCGACGCCCTCGAGCGCGTCGCCCAGTGGGAACGCCGCGCCCGCACGCTCCTGTAACGCGCGCGCCGCCCCGCGGCGCTGGCGCCGGGCGGGCCCCTCGCCGGGCCGGGACCCCTCCCCGGGCCCGCATCCCACAATGAGTGCCGCCAACGGTGGCCCGTCCAGGGAGGGACGTTCGACGTGGACCCGATATCAGCGCCAGCCAGCCCCCCGCCAGCCGACCCTCCCCCAGGCCCTCGGGGGCCTGGGAGGGACCCCCATGCCGCCGGGCTCGCCAACGCCTCCCTCCTCGGCATCGGGTACGCCATGCTCGGCCGGTGGCCACTCGCCGTGGGCAACGCGATCGTCTCTGTCGTCCTCGTCGGCATCCTGGCCTCGGGCGCACACGCCGCGTGGTTCAGGACGGCCGTCCTCCTGTGGTGGCTGGCCGTCACCGCGCACGGCTGGTACCTGGCGCGCGGCTGGCCACGGCGTCCCGACCGGCCCGCGCGGCAGCGGCTCGTCGCCCTCGGCGTCGCGCTCCCCGCGGTCCTGGCGTTCGCCGTCCTCCGCGCCGACGCCTCCGGGATCGAGGACGACGCCGCCGAGGCCCACCGCGAGGGCGACTGCGCGCGGGCGCTGTCGATCCTGGACGGGCTGTGGGCCGGGCACGAGGTGGCCGACGGCCGACTGGTCGAGCGCGCCGACGAGAGCGTCGAGGCGTGCGCACTGCTGATGGAGGCCGAGCGGGAGGCCGGCGAGGACAGGCTCGAAGCCGCGAGCACGCTCGCCCGCTACGCCGACCACCCCGGAGCCCTGTGGGACGGCGCCCAGGGCCGGCGTGCCGACCTCTTCCTCGCGGAGGCCACCCACCAGCTCGACACCGCGATCGAGTCGGGCAGCGTTCAGTCCCTGTCCCTCGGCTTCGAGCATCTCTCCACGGTGCTGGGGGAGTTTCCCGGCCGGGAGGGCGAGGTCGAGCAGGTGATGGACGGCTTCCTCGGCGGTCTGCCCGCCGACGGCGCCTGCGACACCAAGCAGATCACCGACTGGCTCGGCGACCGCCCGGCCAGCGGCGACGCCCTGGACCGCGCCGCCGACGTCGTCCCCGAGATCGCGCCCGCGGCGATCGTCGAGTGCGGCGACGAGGCCCTGGCGGACGACTCCTGGACCCTGGCGATCGAGCGCTACGAGCAGCTGCTCGACCAGTACCCCGGGCACGCGCTCGCCGACGCGGCAGCGGAGGGCGTCAACCAGGCCGAGACGGAGATCGAACTCGACCACCTGCGCGACCTCGTCAGGACCGGCACCTACTGCGACGACCCGGCCCCGTACCGGGGCGCCGACCCGTACCGCGGCGACGCCACGAACCCGGCCCTCATCTACGGCGAGCCAGGCGCCCACACCAGGCACCTCCCCGACTCCTGGCTGGCCGACGACGCCCAGGACGCGGTCCTGGTCATCTGCGTCGGCGACCTGAAGGAGGGCACCTCGGTCGCGACCTGCTCGTACGAATCCGAGGCCGCCGTCTTCGGCTACACGGACGTGACCTTCCACAACAGGCGCTTCCCCGTCGAGGTGTACGAGGTCCGCACCGGAGAAGTCATCGACGACACCCGCATCGAAATCGGCGGCACCAGCTGCCCCGACGTCCTGGAGTACGAGTACTACTCCGTCGACCTCGGCCCGCCCTCGGACACGTACGTCGACTCGTCCCCCTCGGACGTGCGCGCCGCGTACGAGTCGCTCATCGACCCGTGATCACGGTCCGGGCCAACGATCTGGCCCAGGCCCACTCCGACGCCTGCGTCGACGCCCGGCCCGACCCGGTCGAACGACGAACTCCTCGACTGCCTCACCCGGCGTTACACCGAGGCCGGCGGGCGGGTCGGTGGGGCCTGGTGCCGAAGAGCACGGGCGCCCCAGGAGCACTAGGCTGGTATCCAGGGATCGTGTCTTCATGGAAGAGGGCACGGCCGACGCCGGGGGCCACTCGCTGACGTCCGTGTGCAGCAGGGTGAAAGCCCATGAACTCTCCGTACACCGTAGCGTTCGACAGCTTCGCCGAGGCCGGAACGAGCCGGCTCGGTGGCAAGTGCGCCGCGCTGGTCGCGATGACCCGGGCCGGCGCTCCGGTGCCGCCCGGATTCGCGGTGACCACGGATGCCTTTGAGGCACAGCTTGACCACGGAGGGTTGCGCCAGGCCGTCGACGACGCCCTCGCCGGGCTCACCGCCGATCCGGGCGCCGCTGCGGCGCGCGGCGCCGAGATCCGCGCCCTGGTGGGCGACCGGCCCGTGCACGCATCGGTCGCGGCGGCGGTGACGGCGGCGTACGAGAAGCTCTGCCGGGCCGTCGGCCGCCCTGACACCGCGGTGGCCGTCCGGTCGAGCGCCCAGCTGGAGGACCTGCCCGAGGCGAGCTACGCCGGGCAGCACGACACGTTCCTGTGGATCCGGGGCGCCGATGCCGTCCTCGACGCCGTTCAGCGCTGCTGGGCGAGCCTGTGGACCGACCACGCGATCACGTACCGCGCGGCCCATGGGCGGCCGGAGCGAGGGCTGCGCATGGCGGTCGGGGTGCAGCAGATGGTGGATGCCCGTACCTCCGGCGCCGCCGCGACCGTCAACCCGGCGGACGGCGACCCTTCGAAGATCGTGGTGGAGGCGATCTGGGGACTGGGGCAGCTCATGGCGTCCGGCCAGGTGACCCCGGATGCCTACCTGGTGGACAAGGTCCTGCTCACCACGGTACGGACGACGGTGTCGCCGAAGCACCAGGAACTGGTGCCCGCCCCCGACAGGCAGGGGCTCGTACGGCGGGCGGTCGAGGAGGGCCGTCAGCGGGTCCCCTGCCTGGATCCGCGGGAGGTCGTCGAGATCGCCCGTCTGGCCAAGACCGCCGAACGGCACTTCGGCTTCCCGCAGGACATCGAGTGGGCCGTCGACCGCCACCACCGGAGCACCTCCACGAGTACGGGCGCCACCCCGGTGCTGCTCCAGTCGCGGCCCGAGACGGTCTGGAGCCGCCGGCCGAGGACGCCTGCCCGGACCAGCCACGGCGCGGGCGCCTCCAGCATCAGCGACACCCTGCTCGGCCCCAGTGATGAAGGGACCACGTCATGACGACGGCGTCGCGCACGGCGTTCCCGAGCCCTTACGAGATGCCCGCACCTGCCGGCGCGGCGGGCTGGGAACGGCTGTACCCGTACCACATGCTCTTCCAGCCCTGGCGGCGTGCGGCCGAGGAGGGGCGGTTCTGGTTCCGCGACAGCCAGCACTGGCCCACCGTGGTGAAGCCGTTCGAGACGGTCGTCGTCGAACTCGCGTTCAAGGGCCTGGGCCAGTTCAACACCCGGCACTTCGTCGTGCCGCCCGCGTACGGCATCGCGTTCCGCGTCCACCAGGGCTACGTCTATCTGAGCCCGGTGGACGCGCCGGAAAGCCGGATCCCCGCCCGCGTGCCGCAGTTCCTGGAACGCGCCGGGTACTACTACGCGAACTGGGACAGGCTGCTGGAGAACTGGAAGGGCAAGGTCCTCGGCACCATCCGGGAACTGGAGTCGATCAGCTTCACCGAGCCGCCGGAGGTCCAGCCGTTCGAGGAGATCGAAGCGGGTGTCGGCCTGGATGCCGCCGATGCCCTGCTCGGCGGGTACGACCGGCTCCTCGCCCTGTGCCACCGCGCCTGGCAGTACCACTTCGAGTTCCTGAACCTTGGCTACGCGGCCTACCTGGACTTCTTCCACTTCTGCAAGCAACGGTTCCCGGGCATCCCGGACCAGGGCATCGCGGCGATGGTGACGGGCGCGGAGATGGAGCTGTTCCGCCCGGACGACGAGCTCAGGAAACTCGCCAAGCTCGCTGTCGCCCTGGGTGCCGACGGGGCACTGACCGTGCCCGACCCCGGGGAGCACACCCTGACCGCCGTCGGCCGCGAGCCGGGCGGCCGTGACTGGCTCGACGCCTGGAACGCCGCCCGCGACCCCTGGTTCAACTTCACGTCGGGCAACGGCCTCTACAGCAGCGACCGGTACTGGAGGGACACCCTCTCGCTTCCCCTGGGGTACATCCGCGACTACATCCTGCGCCTGCGGCGGGGCGAGACCATCGACCGGCCCCTCGCCGAACTCGTCGCCGAGCGCGAGCGGATCACCAGCGAGTACGCCGCACTGCTCGACTCCTCGGCACGCGCCGACTTCGAGGCGAAACTGAGCCTTGCCCGCCAGGTCTACCCGTATGTGGAGAACCACAACTTCTACATCGAGCACTGGTCGATGGGCGTCTTCTGGCGCAAGTCCAGGGAGCTGTCCGCCCTGCTGCACCGGGCGGGGTTCTGGCCCGGCGCGAACGACATGTTCTACCTCACGTGTGACGAAGTCCGGACCGCGCTGTTCGACTACGCGTCCGGGTGGGCGATCGGCGTCGAGCCGGCCGGACCCGGCCACTGGCCCCCGGAGGTGGAACGGCGACGCCGGATCGTGGCCGCGCTCGCGCGGCAGCGTCCGGAACCGGCACTGAACGAGCCTCCGGGAGAGGTCACCGAGCCGTTCAGCGTCATGCTGTGGGGCATCACCAGCGAGCGGATCCGGTCCTGGCTGGCAGCCCCGGGAGGCCCGGGCGACCTGGGCGACCTGGGCGACCTGGGCGACCTGACCGGCATGGCCGCCTCGCCGGGCGTCGTCGAGGGCACGGCCCGTGTGATCCACAGCCCCGACGAACTGGACCTCGTCCGGGAGGGGGACATCCTCGTCGCGCCGGTCACCGCGCCGAGCTGGGCGCCGGTCTTCGGCAAGATCCGCGCGACCGTCACCGACATCGGGGGAGTCATGTCCCACGCCGCCATCGTCTGCCGCGAGTACCGCCTGCCCGCCGTCACAGGGACAGGCTCGGCGTCCACCCGGATCAGGACCGGCCAGCGGATCCGTGTGGACGGCACGGCCGGCACCGTCACCCTTCTCGACTGACCAGCTACGTGCGACAGGAGACGCCATGCCCTCCAACAGAACGGCCCGCGAACCGCTGCCGGTGCCGGTGCCGGTGCTTCCGCTCGACACCTCGGAGATCCCCCCGGGCGACCCGCTTCCCCGGCCCGTGCCGTTGAGCGGCGTCCGGCGGGAGATATGGGACCGTGCCCTTCCCTACCTCGACGTGCGGGACAACGCCGCCCATTCGCTGTGCGCCTATGCGCTGGCGGCGGCGCTGATGGACGCTCTGCCGGGGGCGCGGGCGGACGTCGTGCTGCCCGCCGTACTCCTGCACGACACCGGCTGGAAGATGGTCGACCCCGCGGACATCCTGCCCGCCATCGCTGGGCGGTCCGGGCCTGCCGCGCACGAGACGATACGCAGGCACGAGACCGAGGGAGCCGCCATCGCCGCCCGCATCCTCTCCGACATCGGCTACCCCGCACGGGACACCGAGCGGATCGTCGCCATCATCGACGGGCACGACACCCGCCGCGATGCCCTCGGCGTGGACGACGCCGTGGTCAAGGACGCCGACAAGCTGTGGCGACTGACCCCGCACGGCCTGCGCACCATCGGCGCGTGGTTCGTCCTGGACCGGGACCAGACGCTGCGGTTCGTGGGGGCACGCACCTACGACCGGCTGCTCACCGAACCGGCCCGTGCCGTCGGTGCCGCACTCGCCGCCCTGGCCCGCACCGACCTCGGCGACCAAGCGACGCGCCCCGAGCGCCCCCCACTGCGGCGTAAAGGAGGGGCATGAAGTCGATTATTTAGGTTGATTATGGATATATCTGGCGTGATCCTTAAGGGCATGGACGCATATCCGCCGCTCGGAGTGGTCGTGACCGACCGGCAGGGACTGATCATCGGGTGGACAGCCGGAGCGGAGCGCCTGCTCGGGTACACCGACGCCGAGGCCCGCGGCCGGTCCGCGGCGGAACTGCTGGGCGCTCCCGCACTCGCGGGCGGGGAGCCGGCCCAGGGCCCGGGGGCCGCCGAGCCCGTTGAGCCCGCCGAGCCCGTTGAGCCCGTTGAGCCCGGTGAGCGGCACCCGGGCCTCGACGTGCGTCACAGGGACGGGCACCGGCTGAGCGTGGCCGTCTCCCGGCACGCATTCGCCCCTGAGGCGGACGGCACCGGGACAGGGTCCGGCAGCGTCCTGCTCATCGGCCCGCCGTCCGGGCAGGCGGCGGAGCGCCTGCGGCAGTCGCTGCCCGGCTGGATACTGCAGGACTCGCCCCTGGCCCTGACGGTGTACGACACCGATCTGTGCTGCGTGTGGCAGAGCGCCGCGATGCGGCGCCTCGGCGGCCTGCCGGACGAGGCCCGGCCTGGACGCCGGCTGACGGAGGTCTTCGGCGGCTCCGACGCGGTGGAGTGGGAGGAACGGCTGCGGCTGGCCATGGTCACGGGTGAGGAGCAGGTCAGCGAGCTCAAGGGCACCATCAGGACCGACCCCGGATCCCGTGTCTTCAGTGTCTCGGCGACGCCGCTGCTGGACGCGGAGGGCCGTACGCTCGGGGTCTGCGCCCTCGTCGGCGATGTGACCGACAGGCGTCGTGCCCGCGAACGGCTCTCCCTGCTGAACGACGCGAGCCTGCGCATCGGCAGCACCCTCGACATCGCACAGACCGCACGGGAGCTCACCGAGGTGACCGTACCCAGGTTCACCGACGTCGCCCGCGTGGACCTGCTGGAGGTCATCCTCCATGGCGACGAACCCGCTCCGGGGCCGCTGGCCGGCCCCGTACGGCTGCGGCGTATCGCGGAACTGACGCTGTCCGAGGGGGTCACCACGGCACAGCACACCGCCGGCGAAGCCGACGTGTACCTCGCGAACTCACCGGCCGCCCTGTGCCTGGCCACCGGCCGGTCCGCGCTGTACCGGACCAATGATGAGCCGCCGATCCGCAGCTATATCGACCAGACCCCCGAGCGGCAGGCGAAGGTCCGGCGGCTCGGGACGCACTCATGGATGCTCGTCCCGGTGAAAGCCAGGGGTACGACACTCGGCGTGGTGTGGTTCACCCGCACCCGGGGACTCCCGAGAGCTTCGGGGCGGACGACCTCTCCCTCGCCGAGGACCTGGTGGCAAGAGCGGCGGTCTGCCTGGACAATGCCCGGCGCTTCACCCGCGAACGCGCCGCGGCTCTCACTCTCCAGCGCAGCCTGCTGCCGCAGCGGATGCCGGAACAGTCCGCGGTCGAAGCCGCCTCCCGCTACCTCCCCGCCGCACAGCGTCCCGGCGTGGGCGGCGACTGGTTCGACGTGATCGGGCTCTCCGGAGCCAGGGTCGCGCTGGTGGTCGGCGACGTGGTCGGGCACGGCATCCACGCGGCCGCCACGATGGGCCGGCTGCGTACCGCCGTACGCACCCTCGCCGATGTCGACCTCGCGCCCGAGGAGTTGCTCACCCGCCTCGACGACCTGGTCATCCGGCTGTCGGCGGAGTCCGGGGCCGGCGCGGAGCCGGAGGGGACGCAGGTCGCCGGGGACATCGGGGCCACGTGCCTGTACGCGGTGTACGACCCGGTCTCCAGGCGCTGTTCCATGGCACTCGCCGGTCACCCGCCACCCGCCGTCGTGCGCCCGGATGGCACCGCCGGGTTCCTGGACGTCCCCGTGGGACCGCCGCTCGGACTGGGCGGGCTGCCATTCGAACCGGCGGACGTCACCCTCCCGGAGGGCAGCCTGCTCGCCCTCTACACCGACGGCCTGATCCATGCTCGCCACGCTGACATCGGAGAGGGACTCGACGCCCTGCGGGAGGCACTGGCCGCGCCGGCGGACTCGCTGGACTCGCTCTGCGACCACGTCGTACGCACGATGCTGCCCGACCACTCCGCCGACGATGCCGCCCTGCTCCTGGTGCGGTCCCGGGCCCTGGACAGGCGCAGGGTCGCCGTGTGGGACGTGGACGCCGAAGCCGCCGCCGTGGCGCGGACGCGGTCGGACGCCGTCCGCGTCCTTGACGAGTGGGGACTGGAAGAGGCCGCGTCGGTCACCGAACTGGTGGTCAGTGAACTGGTCACGAACGCCATCCGGTACGGCGACCCGCCGATCCAGCTGCGGCTGATCCACGACCGCATGCTGATCTGCGAGGTCTCCGACTCCAGCAGCACCGCACCGCATCTGCGGCGGGCCCGGGTGCTGGACGAGGGCGGCCGGGGCCTGTTGCTGGTCGCGCAGCTCACGGAGCGCTGGGGCACCCGGCAGACGGCGGCGGGCAAGACGATCTGGTGCGAGCAGCCCCTGGCCGCGGCCGGCGGCCCGCTCACTCCCCGGAGGGATTCGCCGCCACATGATCGCGCCGTATCCGGCCCCCGCGCGGCCTGAGCGGTTCCGGTTCCCCATTTCGCCCACTGGCGAGGGCGTGGACCCGACACGTTCTGAACCGGGCAATTTCCTAAGGCTTGTCGGGCCGCTCTTGCAGGACCTTGTTGATCAGATTGAAGATCAGGCATTCCCCAGGTGAGCGGTTCTCTTTGAGTCGATCAAGGTCAGCGGGGCCGAACCAGTCGTAGGCGGAGTGCTTGGACCACTCCAGCGCCGGGTCGTCCAAGTCGCCGTCGACCTCTACGAGATAGTCGGCTTCGTGCCGGACCCTGCCGTCGTCGTCTCCGACCCAGGTGGCGATGCCGAGCAGTCGACGCACCCGGCGGAGATTCCAGCCGGTCTCTTCTCGGACCTCGCGGGCGAGCGCCTCCAGCAGCGTCTCACCGGGCTCGACATGTCCGCCCACTATGTCCCAGGTGTTGGGGAAGAGGCGTCGGTCGGGGCTGCGCTTCTGGGCGAAGGCCTCACCGTGCTGATTCAGGATCACCGCGCCGACGGTCCAGACCTCCCCTTCCTTGGGCACTGGTATCTCAACGTCCTGGCCCACTTCGGCCGGCTGATCGTCCGCTGGCATGGGCGCCAGCGTAGATCAGGACGCGTTTCCGGTCCGAGAGCCGGGGACGTCGACGGCGTCCGATGCCCGCCGGGAGCTGATCAGCCAACTGAGACCAGGACTGAGACCAGCGCGGCGGATCACACTTTCCTGACCACGATGGAATGAGGGACCAGTTTCTCCATGTCGTCCAGCGCGTGGAATGCACCTTCCCGCCTGAGGTGGACCCGTTGAAGTGCGTGAACACGAAGGCGCACCTACGTGTCGGCGACGGCAACACAATTGCGTCCCGCGTGCACTTCCACGACGACGCCTCGCGTCCCGGCAAGGTCTGCGTCGGCTATTGCGGTCCCTTCCTGACCAACACCCGCACCTGATTTCCCAGCAGTCACGGAACGCGCCGTCAGTGCCCCTCGCGCGCCCCCCGTGCACACTGAGCCGGCCCTTTCGCCTCCAGCGACGCTGTATCTGCGGTGGTCCACCGCCCGAGACCACAGCCTGGAGGGGGGCGAGGTGCCGGAGGAGTGGATATGGGCTCTCTTGGCCGACTTCGGAGCCGAGTGCAGGGAGCGTCTGCGGGTCAGTGACACGGAGGCATCCATCAGCCTGCCGGTGGCGAAGCTGGTGGAGACTTTCGGTGCGCGCTGGAAGCTGAGTCCTCGCCTTCATCCCGAATACCCCTTGCCCGAGGCCCGGGTGCGCCCGGACTACGCGGTGGAGACATCGGGGCGCATCACCGGCTTCCTGGAGCTGAAGGCCCCTGGGCACGACGTCACACCCGACGGCTTCACCAAGCGGGATCGCGAGCAGTGGGAGCTGATGTGTCGGCTACCCAACGTGCTGTACAGCAACGGCCACACCTGGTGCTTGTACCGAGGCGGTTCGCGACCTCTCCGCATGGTCCGGCTCGATGGTGATCTTTACCGCTCCGGCAGACGGTTGCGTACCAGTGAAGCCGACGGTGCGGCGTTTCGAGATCTGCTGCGGGAATTTCTCGGATGGCAGCCGCAACATATCGCCACCGTAGGTCAGTTGGTAACGTCCATCGCTCCACTGTGCCAGTACCTGCGCGAGGAGGTGCTGGAGCAGCTTGCCCTCGAGCGCAGAGCACCAGACGGTCCCCGCAGCCGACGGCGTGTCCCTAAGCCCTTCACCGCTCTCGCGCACCACTGGAGCAAGGTGCTCTTCCCCTCGACCGATGGACAGGACCCCGACCACCTCTTCGCCGACCGCTATACGCAGACGATCGCCTTCGCCCTGCTGCTGGCCCGTATCGAGAACGTACCGCTCGCCGGCCGTAACTTCGGGGACGTTGCACGTGAGTTGAAGGCCGAGAACACGGTCATGGGACGAGCCCTGCAGTTGCTGACGGAGACGGTGGACGCTGAGTTCGCCCGCCGTATCGACACGCTCGTGCAGGTCATCGACGCCGTCAACTGGGAGGCGATCCGAGCCCAGAATCCTGACGCCCACGTTCATCTCTACGAGAATTTCCTACAGGAATACGACCGCGAGCTGCGCAAGCGCTCCGGCACGCACTACACCCCGCCCCGTCTCGTCAAGGAGATGGTCCGCTTCACCGACGCCGTACTGCGCACCCGCCTGAGTTGCGTAGAGGGGTTCGCCGACGAGCAGGTGACGATCGTCGACCCCGCGATGGGCACGGGCACATTCCTCAGCGAGATCATCGACAGGGTCGCCGAAGAGCGCTCCCGCCGTGGGGAGGGCTTCCGCGGCGAAGCGGTGGAACAACTGGCGGGCCGGCTGATCGGCTTCGAGCGTCAGATGGCCGCCTACGCGGTCGCCCAGATGAGGATCACCCAGACCCTCCGCGAGCAAGTCACCGACACTCAACTCGGCGATCTGCGACTCCATCTCGCCGACACCCTCGCAGACCCCTACGAGAGGGCCACGCTCTTCACGTTCCTGCCCGATGGCGATCCTCTGGTCGAAAACATGCGCAAGGCGGACTGGATCAAGCGTGAGCAGCAGGTCACCGTCATGATCAGCAACCCGCCGGACCGGGAGAGAGCCGAGGGGGAGGGCGGCTGGGTGGAGAAAGGCCGCGAGGACGAGGACAAAGCACCTCTGCTCGATGACTTCCGCCTCGGTGGCAGAAACGGAGTGCACGAGAACAAGCTCAAGAACCTGTACGTCTACTTCTGGCGCTGGGCCACCTTCAAGGTCTTCGAACAGCATCGTTCCGAGTCGGACCGCGGAATCGTCGCCTTCATCAGTACCGCGGGCTTCCTCAGCGGGCCCGGTTTCCGAGGGATGAGGAAGTACCTGCGTGAGACTTGTTCGGAGGGCTGGATCATCGACCTCAGCCCGGAGGGCATCCAGCCACCGATGCGGACACGCCTCTTCGAAGGCGTACAGCAGCCACTGACGATCGCCGTGTTCGTCCGCAGCAGGGCCGACACCGAACCCGCCCACATCAGGTACATCGCCCTGGACGGCACCCGTGAGGAGAAATACGCGCAGCTCGAGGCTCTCGAGCCGGACAGCGACCAGTGGCGGTCGGTGCGCCAGGACACCCACGCCCCGTTCACGCCCGCGGCACACGGAGCATGGGATACCTATCCCGCGTTGGATGATCTGCTGCCGTGGACAGTGCCCGGCATCTTGCCGAAGCGGACGTGGGTCTACTCCCCAGACTCCGACACGCTGCGCTCCCGATGGCGGAGGTTGACCGCTGAGACGGACATTGCCGAGAAGCGCGCCTTGTTCAGGGAGACCCAGAGCCGTACCGTCGACCGGCAGGTCAAGCCCCTCCCAGGCTCAGCGCAGCGAAGGCGGTCGATGCTGGAGGCGGGCCCCGAGTGCCCGGAACCGGCACTGTTCGCCTTCCGTCCTTTCGATCGGCAGTGGATCATTCCCGACAACAGGGTCCTCGACAGATGCTCGCCGGAGCTGTGGGAGAACCGGGCCGAGGGGCAGATACACATCGTGGAGCGGCACTCCGGACGTTTCGGCGACGGCCCCGCTACGCTGTTCACCGCGCTGATGCCGGATATGGATCACTTCGCCGGCTGGGGTGGTGGCAGGGTATTACCCCTCCTGCAGAAGGATGGCACCCCCAATGTAACCCCCGGCCTTCTCCAGCACCTTCGTAACTCCTTCGGTGGTCTGCCTGTCACCGCCGAGGATTTGGCCGCGTACATCGCCGCGATCACGGCCCACCCCGGTTTCCGCTCCCGCTTCGACGACGAACTCACCACCAACGGCGTCCGCGTACCACTCACCGGTGACACCACACTGTGGTCGGAGGCGCTGCCTATCGGGCGGAAGGTGATCTGGGCCTCGACCTTCGGAGAGAGGTTTGTGGATCCGGTGGCGGGGAGGTCTGATGGGCCTCGGGAGGTCTGGAGGACCGCGCAGCCGACGATCACGTACCGGAGGCAGGTCGGTAGGGGCGAACTACCCGAGAGCTTCGTCTACGATCCCGACGGTTTCGAACTCCACTTCGGCCAGGGCGTCTTCGGGCCGGTGAGTCAGGAGATGCGGGATTACCAGGTCAGCGGACAGAACGTTCTCGACGGCTGGTTGAAACGCAGGACGGGACCGCGGTCTCGCAGGGCTGTCAGCCAGCTGGACCACATCCGTCCCGACCGGTGGCGCCCCGCCTGGAGCGAGGAACTCCAGTACGTGCTCGCCGTCCTGTGGCATCTGGTCGAGCTGCAGTCGGCTCAGGATGGGCTGCTCGACGCTGTTCTTATGTCACCGCTGGTCAGCGTCGCCGAACTGCGGCGTCGGAACGTCCTGCCCGTCCCGGACACCGCACGCCGTTCCGCTCCCGCACCGATACAGACCGACCCCATCCCCGGGACCGAGGAGATCGAGGCACGCGAGCCGCACGCCGTCAGGCCACTCACCGCGGAGAGGGACTCTCCCGCCACCACTCCGATGACACGGTCACGGAGGAGCCGGAAATCCGGCGCTACTCAGCCACCCCGCAGAAGGCGACAAGATCCGTAGAGCCGATGCCTGACCGGTGTCATGGGTGAGATCTTGCAGTAGCGGTCCGGCTCAGGAGCCGCTCAGGTTGCGGGCGACGTCCTCGTTGGTGAGGGCGGTCGCTCCAAGGAGCGTCCCGACGGGTCGCCGATCTTGGACGTGACATCGCCGCTGATGAAGACGACGTGGTGGCCCATCCGCTGGAACCGGCACCGCGTGGCATCCCCAGGCCGGTGATCGCTGGAGTGCGGTTGTGGCACAAGGCCCCCGACGCCCGCGGCGCGCAGCGCTTCGTCACCAGGCCCTGGCCACCGCCCGCGAGGCTGGCTGGACCAGGACCCGCCTGCTGCGCGCCGATTCGACGTTCCACATCGCCGTCGTGGTCGCCGCCTGCCGCCGCACGGCACTGGCAGCCCTTATGGCCGGCGACCGCCGCCTACGAGCACTGTGCACCTGGCTCGGCGACCGCCACTTGGCCGTCTCCCCCGACCGTCTGCCAAGGTTCCGCAAGGAGCCGTTGCCCTGGGCTACCCCCTGGTCTGACGGCCACTCGTCGACGAGAGGAGCCTCGCTTCACCACATCCGGACTGATTGTCTCGAATGCCGGAAATAAACGCGACCACAACTGAGACCAGGGCATACCAATGGTCCCGGCCGCCGGAGCAGCCGGGATCATCATTTCGCCTGGTCAGGCGGGGCCGAGGATACGAGATCGAACTCGTGAGGGTGTGAACCCAACGCGTTTTCCAACTGTCCGTCCGGGTGTCCGGGCATGGTCGGAGGTGTTTTGACCTGCGGGGTGATCAGAGCCTGACGACTTTCCGGACGGTGCCGGACAGGTGCCAATGAGACCAGAACTGAGACCACGGCTGGGCTCGGCCCCGAGTTGATGGAAACGTCAGTTCCGAGGGCCGGCGCGGTAACGGCTTGTGGTGCCCCGGCCTCCGAGCAACTCGACGTCGCCTTGCTCGCGCAGGAGGTCGAGGGCGTACTGGGTCTGCCTGTTCGAGAGGCCGCAGGCCGCTCCGAGTTCCACGAGTGTGGCGGGTCCCTCCCGAGTGAGGTGGTCGAGGATCTTCCGGGCGTTGTCGCGGCGGCTGGTGTATCTGCGCGGGCTTCGGGTCGCGGTATCTGGCGAGGGCCGGGTGCCATGGCTCGCGAGTTGGTAGGCGCGGGCGCCGCCTTCGCCGACTGGCTCGGCCAGTCCGGCGGTGACCAGGCCGGTGAGTACGGCGGTGGCCTCGCGCGAGTCCATGGGATACGCCTCGCGCAATGACTTGTTGCTCCACACTGTGCCGTGCCGCATGGCTGCCAGAGCGTGGCGTTGGACGTCGGACAGGCCCCCGGCCGGTGTGATGCCGTTGAGCCAGGCGAGGTCGTCCGGGGCCAGCAGGACGTCGTTCGGTACGCGCACGGTGAACCGGATGCCCTGGTCGTGGAAGCGTGGCGGAACCATCCCCGCCGCGCTCAGGCTCGCGAGGATGGTAGGGACCCCGGAGGCAAGGGCCTCGATGACGCGCCGGTCCCGGCCTGAGCGGACGTTCTGGCAGATCCGGGCCAGGTAGCTATTGCGGGTGGAGGAGACTCCGACGGTGCCCAGGCTGCTGACGGTGAGCCCCCACAGCCCGCCCGGATTGCTGATCAGTAGCTGGTTGGGGTCGAGCTTGAGCGTGATGGCCTGGGTGAGGGCGTGCGGGCCCAGGTCGCGGTGGACCAGGGCGTTGGACAGCAGCTCCCGTACGGCTTCCGGCGGGTACTCGGGTTCGTCGTGTCCGTGGCCGTCGGCACCGAAGCGCACCCGGGTACGGGTATTGCGGGCCACCCAGCGCAGCGCCTCGTCCAACATCAGGGGGACAGGCCCGTCGAAACGCTTGGCGTCCCGGGCCCGCGTGCCGGGCGGATCGCCAGGCTGGGGCGCGACGCTCGCCTGGATGACCGCGTTGGGGACGAACTGCTGCGGATGGATAGCGAGCGCAAGGAGTCCGGCCAGGGTGGGGGTGCGCTCGGGGCCTGTGGTGACGCCGGTACGGAAGAGGATGTCCGCATCCGAGAGACGCACGAGGCTGGCGGACGAGCGACGGCAGGAATCCAGGTACGCCTCGACGAGAGCGGGATCCAGATCCCCACCCACGCTCGCGCCTTCTACCGCTGCCTGGTCGAAACGAGGGGTCTCCCGATTGGCGAGGAACGCCTGCTCCTCGACCTGCGACAGCTCGTAGTCACCGTCATTGGCGCGCAGATAAGCCCGCCCGTTCGCCCTGACCCGGACGGGCTTGGCCACGCTGGGCGCCTCGTGTACTTCGGCGGCGACCAATGAGGTGCCCTCGAACGCGACGGTCTCGGCCACAAAGGTGACCGGAGGGTCAAGCGCCTGGCGCGCCAGCGAGGCCAGCGCCGCCTTGCACGCTGTGACGTCGTACACACCCGACGCCGCGAAGCCCGCCTTCTCGTCCAGCCCGAACAGCAGCAGGCCACCGCCCGGGGTGTTCGCGAACGCCGAGACGGTGGTCGCGACCGACCGCGGGAACCCGCCCGCAGCGTGCTTGACCTCCACCTCCGCCAGGTCACTGCCCTCCGCACGAAGAACCGCGACGAGCTCGGGAAGCTGTGAGACATCCACAGCGGAAATCTACAATTAAACCCTCAAAGAAATCAACAATCTCAGTTTGGCAATTTCGCGCACTCGGCCCGCCGTGCACCGCAGCGAGCGCGCCCTGGAGGAAGCTGTATCCGGAGGATCCCCAGTACGGCAGCCTCGGCTACGACGGACACCACGACTGGCCTCTCTTCCCTCGGCAGCGAGAGCGTCTCCGGTGGGCTGGTCCCTGTGTTCGGCGTCGCCGCTGAACAGGTTCCGCCCCCAGGTAGGAGTTTCGCGCATGCTGGCCAGCTCTCAGGCCGTCGTGGTGCGTTCCTTCGACGACTTTCTCCGGCGTGCCGGGCGGTCCAGATGGACCATCACCGTGGTGTAGAAGCGGTGGACGCCGTCGTCGACGCTGCGGATGAAGCCGGACTCGGCGTTGCCCCGGGTGCTTCCCATCCCTGTCAGGAGGGACAGGCGGAAGCCCGTGATCTGGGAGCCGCTGGCATGGGGAAGCAGGTCCGCCGGCTCGGGGCGCAAACGTTCCAAGGTGCCCCGTGGGCCTGGCGCCTCGCCGTCGACCAGAGTCTCGATGTGGAGGTCCGCCGGTGCCTCGGCCAGGTGGCGGATGAGGCGTTTGGCCCATGCCAGGGGGTAGCCCTGCTCGGGGGCCGGGATCTCGACGGAGGTACGGAGCTTGCCGGTCCGCAGATCGGCGGTGACGGCGAGCACGCCGACCGCGTCCTCGATGCGTAGCTCCGCCCGAAGCCGCCCATCGGCGCAGAGCTCGTCGGCGAGGCGACTCCGGCGGAGGCTCGGGTCGCTGCCGCGCCTGGCCCGTTGGACGGGGAGGACCTTCTGCCCGATCTCGCCGCCGAGCCTGAGGCAGATGTGACGGATGAGCCGCTCCCAGCTTTCGATGACGTCCAGGGCGCGCGGGTCCCCCTGGGACAGGGTCTCTTCGTCGATTCCGTTGCGCACGGGGACCCAGGACCGGCCCATGTTCTGGAAGCTGTGGCAGCCGGAGTTCTCGTGCCGCAAGTAGTGCAGCAGCTGCTGGAGCAGCCAGGCGTGCGCCTTGTTTCCGACGCCCTCGTGGCGGATCAACATCTGTGCCTGATATGTGACTTCAGCCCACGACAGGTGCCAGAGCGCCACCTTGTGCTTGCGTCGTCCGTCGATCTTGACGTTGACGGGTGGGCCGCCGTCGAGCGAGACGTCGTTCGACAGCGTGATCACGGCCTCGTAGCCGCGGCGTGCGGCGATGTCCATGTACGCCTGCACCTGCTCGGCCTTGAGAGCGTGGCCGCTGGTCTTGGTCTCGAGTAACGCCGTCCACAGCTTGCCGGCCCGCTCTACGCGGATCACGCCGTCCGGTCGCCGTGGCGTGTCGCCGTGTGGCAGGGAGACCTCCGTGAACGTTTCCATGCGGCCGGCCGGCGCTCCGAACGCGGCGGTGAGCCTCCTGCCGAACTCCGGCACCTCTGCCATGACGGACAGCAGCACCGAGGTGGCGCGCGTCTCACGGTCCCGGTCGCTCTTCAGCCCCGACACGGGGAAGAGCCTGGCCTCCTGCCACGAGTCGTTCTCCGCCAGGGACTTCGTTGCGGCCTTGGGCAGCGTGATCTTCCTGCGCGCGGTGCGCGGTCGTGTCGTCCGCTTCGCCGGCCGGTGCTCGTCGGCGGGCGGACGGGGGGCGGGCATGGCCGGTGGTTTCGGCTCGCTGGCCGGGGCCGGTGTGGGCACCGAGGCGTGCCCGAGCGCCACGGCCTCGGCCCCGGTGCCAGCGCTGTCCGGTGCCTTCGCCGCGTCTGTATCCGAGTCGTCCCTTTCCGCGTCCGTGTCCGTGTCCGTGTCGTCGATGTCGACGCCGAAGTCCGTCGCCAGACCGGCCAGGCCATTGCCGTAGCCCTGTCCGACGGCGCGGAATTTCCACTCCTCCCCGCGCCGGTATATCTCACCGAAGATGATCGCGCTGACCGTGCCCGCGTCCTCGATGGCGAACCGGAGAAGCTTCTCGCCACCGCCGTCGCTCACCACCACCCGCAGGTCGTCCAGTTCCTCGAAGTGGGATTCGTCGTACCGGCTCGCGGCCACGACGATCCGGTCGACGTCGGGCGGAACCGAGGTCAGGTCGAAACTGATCCGGTCCTCGTTGCCGTCCGCCGTGGGCGTCTTGCCCAGCACCTGCACGCTCCCATCGGCGGCGACGGGGTTGTTGTAGAAGTAGAAGTCGTCGTCACTGCGCACCTTGCCGTTCCCGTCCAGCAGCAGGACGGACACGTCCGCGTCGCTCTCACCGGTGGGGCTGACCCAGCCCAGGCTGACGATGAGCGAACCGATGTCCTCGCTCAGATCCCCCAAGCTCACATTGGAGCCCTTGACCATCTCGTGCACGGAGTCTCCCATCTCCCGCCTGGCAATCGCCCGATGTGTGTGGCGTGCCACGCTCGGTAGAGCGTAAGCCCCGGAGTGAGGTCATGGGGAGAGACGGGATGGCGGCGGATGCGGCCAGCTCGTACCAGATCGGATAGCGGGGTCTTCTCCGGGAAGCCGACTCCGAGATCCGAATGATTGATCTGGCGGCCTTCTACGGATCGGCCCTCGGCCGGCCCTGACCGACGCCGACAGCGAGGCTGTCCGAAGGAGCAACATCACGACGAATCCCACGGAGATCGCCAAGGCGAGGCGTGGGCGGTGTGGTGTTTCGTGCCCTCCCGCGTACGTCGTCAGCGTCGTGTCCACGGTGTGGGGAGAACTCCGAACGGGTGCACGGCCGGTACGAGCGGCGCTGGGCGGGCTGCCGGTGGCGATTGAACTGCTGATACGGCGATTCAAGTGCCTGACGACCGACTGTCGGACGGGCCGTTGAGGAGAGCATGCACGGCGAAGAATCGACCTATATATCGCTATATGCCAGATACGAATGAGACCAGAACTGAGACCAGCGCAAGCCAAACGGCTCCGGCCACAGAGTGGACGGAGCCGCATTTTGCCTGGTCAGGCGGGGCGGAGGATACGAGATTCGAACTCGTGAGGGTGTGAACCCAACACGCTTTCCAAGCGTGCGCCCTAGGCCTCTAGGCGAATCCTCCGCCGGACACGATACAAGACCGGCCAGGGCGGTAGCGAACCGCTTGTGGGTGGGGCGAGGGCGGTGGGTGGGGCGGTGCGGGATCCGGTAGGCTGGCGGAAGCCCCTCGCGCGGCGTTATCCCGCTGAACTCCCCCAGGGCCGGAAGGCAGCAAGGGTAGGTGGGCTCTGTCGGGTGCGCGAGGGGCCCTCGTGTGTCAGTGGGGGCCGATATCGTCGGAGTCGTGTCCTCCCTCGCGCTGTACCGCCGCTACCGACCCGAGACCTTTGCCGAGGTCATCGGGCAGGAGCACGTGACCGTCCCGCTGCAGCAGGCTCTGCGGAACGACCGGGTCAACCACGCGTATCTCTTCAGCGGGCCGCGGGGCTGCGGCAAGACCACCAGCGCGCGCATCCTCGCCCGGTGTCTCAACTGCGAGCAGGGGCCGACGCCCACGCCCTGCGGGGAGTGCCACTCCTGCCGCGACCTGGCGCGGAACGGGCCGGGGTCGATCGACGTGATCGAGATCGACGCGGCGTCGCACGGCGGCGTGGACGATGCCCGGGAGCTGCGGGAAAAGGCGTTCTTCGGGCCGGCCGCCAGCCGTTTCAAGATCTACATCATCGACGAGGCGCACATGGTCACCCCGGCAGGGTTCAACGCCCTGCTGAAGGTGGTGGAGGAGCCGCCCGAGCACCTGAAGTTCATCTTCGCGACCACGGAGCCGGAGAAGGTCATCGGCACGATCCGGTCGCGGACGCACCACTATCCGTTCCGGCTCGTCCCGCCGGGCACGCTGCGTGACTACTTGGCCGAGGTGTGCGAGCGCGAGGCGATCACGGTGGACGAGGCCGTGCTGCCGCTGGTGGTGCGGGCCGGGGCCGGGTCGGTGCGGGACTCGATGTCGGTGATGGACCAGCTGCTCGCGGGCGCGGGTGAGGACGGCGTCACGTATGAGATGGCCACCGCGCTGCTCGGGTACACGGACGCGGCCATGCTCGACTCCATCGTGGACGCCTTCGCGGCCGGGGACGGGGCGGCGGCGTTCGAGGTCGTGGACCGGGTGATCGAGGGTGGCCACGATCCGCGCCGGTTCGTGACCGACCTGCTGGAGCGGCTGCGGGACCTGGTGATCCTGGCGGCGGTGCCGGACGCCGGGGAGAAGGGGCTGATCACCGTGCCCGCCGATGTGCTGGAGCGGATGCGGGCGCAGGCGTCGGCGCTGGGCCCGGCCGAGCTGAGCCGGGCGGCGGACCTGGTGAACACCGGGCTGACGGAGATGCGCGGCGCGACCTCGCCGCGGTTGCAGCTGGAGCTGATCTGCGCCCGCGTGCTGCTGCCGGCGGCGTATGAGGACGAGCGCTCGCTGATGGCGCGCCTTGAGCGGCTGGAGCGCGGGGCCGCGGTGACGAACTTCGTGGGGAGTGCGCAGCCGATGGCGGCAGGGCCGGCCGACGCCGGGCGGGCCGAGGCGGTCGGGCCGGGGCCTGCTGGGCCGGGGGCAGAGAGCCAGGAACAGGGTTCGGGGGCATCGGGTGGTCCGGCCGCCGGGCGGCCCGGAGCGTGGCCGGCTCGTGGGGGCACAGAGCCGGGCGCCGGCGACGCGGAACGCGCGGCGAGTGATGAGGGCGACGCGCAGCCCCGGGCGGCCTGGCCCGCGGGCACGGGGCAGCGCCAGGCGCAGGCGCAGGGGCGTCAGCCGGGATCGGGGAGCACCGCCGCTCAGCCGCCCGGTGCCCGGCCCGGTGGCGGACCTGCGCCGGAAGGCACGTCGGGCTCGCGACCGGGTGCGTGGCCCACGGCGGCGGCGCAGGAGGGCTCCCGGGCGTCCGGGGCCTGGCCGGGCGGCGGAGGCCAGGCGCCTCCAGCGCCCGCCGCGCCCACCGCCCCGGCCGCCGGAGGCGGCGGGGGCGGCGGGGGCGGCGGCGACGCCACCCAGGTGCGGCAGATGTGGCCGCAGATCCTCGAGGCCGTCAAGGGCCGCCGCCGGTACAGCTGGATCCTGCTGAGCCAGAACGCACAGGTCGTCGGCTTCGACGGCAGCACGCTGCGGCTCGGCTTCACCTCCGCCGGTGCCCGGGACAACTTCGTGAACAGCGGCAGCGAGGAGGTGCTGCGGCAGGCCCTGGGCGAGTCGATGGGCGTGCGGTGGAGGATCGAGGCCGTGGTGGACTCCGGTGGCGGGCCGCCGCCGGGCGGTCCCGGCGGGCCCACGGGGCCCGGGGGCGGCGGGCCGCCGCCGCCCGCGCCGCCGCACGTGCCGCCGGCCGGACCTGACCGGGCCGCTCCGCCGGCCTCCCCGGCTCCGCCGCAGGGACCGCCGCAGGGGCAGGCGCCGGCCCAGCCGCGGCCGCAGGCGTCGGTGCCGCGCCCGGCGGCGCCCGAGCCGCAGGCCCCGCCGCAGCGGGCGCCGCAGGAGCCGGACGAGGAGGAGTACGCGGTGATCGACCCGGAGGATCCTCCGGTGTCCGCGTCCCCCGGGGCCGGGGGCGGCGGGGGGAGCATCGCCCGCAGCCGTGCGGAGCTGATCATCCGGGAGCTGGGGGCCACGGTCCTCGAGGAGTTCCACCACGAATGAGACCAGGGCGGCCGAACCCCGTAGGCTCGTGCCTGTACAGCCGCGACAGCCCGACAGCTATTGGAGTGAGGCCGTGTTCCCTGGTGGTGGGGTCGACATGCAGCAGCTGCTGCAGCAGGCCCAGAAGATGCAGCAGGATCTCGCGGCGGCCCAGCAGGAGCTGGCCGAGTCAACCGTGGAGGGCAGCGCGGGCGGCGGGCTGGTCAAGGCCACGGTCACCGGCTCCGGTGAGCTCACCGCCCTGGAGATCGACCCCAAGGCGGTGGATCCGGAGGACACCGAGACCCTCGCCGACCTGGTGATCGCCGCGGTCCGCGACGCGAACAACGCCGCGCAGGAGCTGGCCCAGACCAAGCTGGGGCCCCTCGCCCAGGGACTGGGCGGCGGCGGCATCCCGGGTCTGCCGCTCTGACGCGCTGGAGGGTGCCCGGTGTATGAAGGCGTGGTCCAAGACCTCATCGACGAGCTGGGGAGGCTGCCCGGCGTCGGGCCCAAGAGCGCGCAGCGGATCGCCTTCCACATCCTGCAGGCCGAGCCCACCGACGTCCGCCGCCTCGCCCACGCCCTGACCGAGGTGAAGGAGAAGGTCAGGTTCTGCTCGGTGTGCGGGAACGTGGCGGAGCAGGAGCAGTGCCGGGTCTGCCTCGACCCGCGGCGCGACCCCACGCTGATCTGCGTGGTGGAGGAGCCCAAGGACGTGGTGGCGATCGAGCGCACCCGCGAGTTCCGGGGCCGATACCACGTGCTCGGCGGCGCGATCAGCCCCATCGACGGCGTAGGCCCCGACGACCTGCGGATACGGGAGCTGCTGGCCCGCCTCGCGGACGGCTCCGTCGCGGAGCTGATCCTGGCCACCGACCCGAACCTGGAGGGCGAGGCCACCGCCACGTATCTGGCCCGCATGGTCGGTTCCCTGGGCCTGCGGGTCACCCGGCTAGCCAGTGGGCTGCCCGTAGGGGGAGACTTGGAGTATGCCGACGAGGTCACGCTGGGGCGTGCCTTCGAGGGGAGGCGGCTGCTTGATGTGTAATGCAGAGCCGATGCACATCCGCCGGGCCGAGACCGGCGCACACGAAGGGCCCACGGGTGGGCCCGTTGGGGAGGCGACCGCGTGATGTCCGAGACCACAGCAGGCACGAGCGGAACCACCGCGGCCACGGACGCGCAGCGGACGCAGGGCGCGGCGCAGGGCCAGGGCGGCAGTCTGCCCGCGGACGGGCCGGACAGCTTCGCCGTGCAGATCGCCGACCAGGTCGAGAGTTTCACCGTCGCCGTGGCGGAGGTCGCCAAGGGCGACGACCCGGACAGCGCCGTGCCCTACCTGCTGCTCCAGGTCTCCCAGCTGCTGCTGGCGGGCGGCCGGCTCGGGGCGTACGAGGACATCGTCCCCGAGGAGCGGTACGAGCCGGACACCGGCCCGGAGCCGGACATGGACCAGATGCGGGAGCAGCTCGCGGAGCTGCTGGCGCCCGTCGACGTCTACTCCGAGGTCTTCGACCCGTACGTGCCGCGCAGCACCCCCGTGGCGTCCCGCATCTCCGACGACCTGGCGGACATCGTCTCCAATCTGCGGCACGGCATGGCGCACTACCGCGAGGGCCGCGTCAGCGAGGCACTGTGGTGGTGGCAGTTCTCCTACCTCACCAACTGGGGCCCGACGGCGAGCGCCACGCTGCGCGCCCTCCAGTCCCTGGTCGCGCACGTCCGCCTGGACACGCCGCTGGCCGAGCTGAACGGGCTGGACACCGACAGCGACGCCGCCGATGACGACGACCTGGAGCGCCAGGCGGGCCGCGTCATGGCCGCCGAGATCGCCACGCCGCTGGGCCTGAAGCAGCGCAGCTAGCCACGAGCCAGCTGCGAGCCACCCGGCCAGGACCCCGTGGCGCCGCCGCCACGATCTCGCGGGAGCGGGCGCACTCCGCCCGCCACACCGCGAGCGAGCACCTCCCCTGCGCGCTTACCTCTGCCTCTGCTACCTCTACCTCTACCTCGTTACTCTCCGTCGCCATGCCACGAGTGTGTCACCCGCCACTGACATCGCGGCCCTCGCGCGCCTCCCGCCATTCGCGTACGACGCGCTCGGCCTCGAACGGCACCAGGTTCAGCGGCGGCCCGTCGAGCGGCCGGCGGATCGCCTCGCGGATCTTCTCGTTGATCTCCGCCACGATCCGCCGCACCACACGCTCGGACGGCGCGCGCAGAGCCTCGGCCAGCGCGTCCTCCGCCTCCTTGCGCAGCCGCAGCGTCGGCGGCAGCACCGAAACGCCCTCGCGGCGCAGTTTCTCCTTCACCCACCAGTTCTCGTCGTAGGGCTCTCCGCGGTCCTGGAGCGGCTTCCCGGCCCCCGGCAGGTCCTTGAACGCCCCCCGCTCCTCCGCCTCCCGGATCTGCTTGTCCACCCATGACTCGAAGCTGACTCCTGGTGGCTTGCGTTCCGTCATGGGCCGCTCCTTCCGCGGAAGACCAACTCGCCCTGTGCGCACTCTCCTCCAACCTAGCGGCTGCCGGATCAGCACCTCCCCCACAGCCGCGCCCGCCGACGCCCGCCCGCGCCCACCGACGCCCGGCTGTGCGGCGTCTCCGCTGTGAGCTGCCTTACGTTTCGCCCGCGTTCCCGTGTAGTGACCAGGCTGGCGGGCAGGGGTCGGTCCTGAGCCGGGCGGTTGATGGCGATTTCGCTCGGTAGACTTCATCCGGCCGTGGCCGCGCTGCGGCTACGGAGAGTGAGAGAGACGAGGAGCGAGCAGACGTGGGCCTGGTCGTGCAGAAGTACGGCGGCTCCTCAGTCGCCGACGCCGAGGGCATCAAGCGCGTCGCCAAGCGGATCGTCGAGGCGAAGAAGCGCGGCCATCAGGTGGTCGTGGTCGTCTCGGCGATGGGTGACACGACGGACGAGCTGATCGATCTCGCCGCGGAGGTGTCGCCGGTGGCCGCCGGCCGCGAGATGGACATGCTGCTGACGGCCGGGGAGCGGATCTCCATGGCGCTGCTGGCGATGGCGATCAAGGCCCTCGGGCACGAGGCGCAGTCGTTCACCGGCAGCCAGGCGGGCGTGATCACCGACTCGGTGCACAACCGGGCCCGGATCATCGACGTCACGCCGGGGCGTATCCAGTCCTCCGTGGACGAGGGGAACATCGCGATCGTCGCGGGCTTCCAGGGCGTTTCGCAGGACAGCAAGGACATCACGACCCTCGGCCGCGGTGGCTCGGACACCACCGCCGTGGCGCTGGCCGCCGCACTCGGGGCGGAGGTCTGCGAGATCTACACCGACGTGGACGGGGTGTTCACCGCCGACCCGCGCGTGGTGAAGAAGGCCCGCAAGATCGACTGGATCTCCTTCGAGGACATGCTGGAGCTGGCCAGCTCCGGCTCGAAGGTGCTGCTGCACCGCTGCGTGGAGTACGCGCGCCGCTACAACATCCCGATCCACGTCCGGTCGTCCTTCTCCGGGCTGACGGGGACCTGGGTCAGCAACGAACCACAAGGGGAGCACGAGGCGATGGAGCAGGCGATCATCTCGGGGGTCGCGCATGACACCTCGGAGGCGAAGGTCACGGTGGTCGGCGTGCCCGACAAGCCGGGCGAGGCCGCGGTGATCTTCCGGGCCGTCGCCAACGCCGAGATCAACATCGACATGGTGGTGCAGAACGTCTCGGCCGCCGCCACGGGGCTGACGGACATCTCGTTCACGCTGCCGAAGAGCGAGGGGCGGCGGGCGATCGCCGCGCTGGAGCGCGAGCGGACCGCCATCGGGTTCGAGGCGCTGCGCTACGACGACCAGATCGCGAAGATCTCGCTCGTCGGCGCGGGAATGAAGACCAACCCCGGGGTCACCGCCACCTTCTTCGAGGCGCTGGCGGGGGCAGGGGTGAACATCGAGCTGATCTCGACCTCGGAGATCCGGATCTCGGTGGTGACGCGCGAGGACGACGTCAACGAGGCGGTGCGTGCGGTGCACACGGCGTTCGGGCTCGACAGCGAGAGCGACGAGGCCGTCGTGTACGGCGGCACGGGGCGCTAGCGTGGGACGCTGATGGTGACGCCGGGCCTGGGCCGGGCGCTGGCTCTGGCGCTGACGCTGGGCGTTGATACGGAAATATGAAACTGAACGTTGATGCTGAACGTTGATGCCTACGTTGATACTGAGCGTCAGCGCGGGCACTTGTGAAGATTTTGTGACCGGACAGCAAGCGCGAATAGCTTGCCCTGGACGGTTTCCGGGGTGGACGATTTCAACTCCCCGCGTCGGCACGGATTCTGTGGAGCCTGCTCGGATCCGCGGAACCTCGGGCGGCGCGGGGAGCGTCTTTCTCGCTCCTCCACAGGCGCGTTGGGCGCGGCGACAACAAGGACATTTAGGGGTAGGCGGTGGAAATCGGGTCGAACGACTCGTCGACCGGCAACCTGCCCGCGCCATACAACCTTTCCGGGGATAAGCGTGTCCAACAGGCGTGGCAGAGGTCCTCGAATTCACGGCAGCCCTATCGCGACGACGCGCGCCGCGCCCCGGCCCGTCCCGGGAGCAGCGCGGCACGAGAGGCGCGAACGCGTCAGGCGGAGGCATGCCCGTGATCGCCCCCATGCCGGCGACCCAGCCGGCAGTCACCCGTGCCCGCGGCGGCCGGCACGCGGACGGCGGCACGATGGCTGAGGGCACCGCCACCGAGGCCGGCGACGTAGACGGCCATGGCGCGCAGGGCGCGCAGGACACGCAGGGTGTGCGCGGCGCCCACGAGGACACCGCCGGGACGGAGGCCCACGCCGGGGCCGAGGGCACCACGGTCGACTTCCTCACCGAGACCTACCGGGAGCACTACCGCCCCCTGCTGGGCCTCGCCGCCCTGCTGCTCGACGACACCGCGTCCTGCGAGGACGTGGTCCAGGAGGCGTTCATCCGCGTGCATGCGGCACGCAACCGCATCCGTGACCGCGAGAAGACCCTCTCCTACCTGCGGCAGACCGTTGTCAACCTTTCCCGTTCCACGCTGCGCCGCCGCATTCTCGGCCTCAAGCTGCTCTCCCGTCCCATGCCCGACGCCGCCAGCGCCGAGGAGGGGGCGTACGAGCAGTTGGAGCGCGCCGACCTGATCCAGGCCATGCGCGGGCTGCAACGCCGGCAGCGCGAGGTCCTCGTCCTGCGCTACTTCGCCGACATGAGCGAGGCCGAGGTCGCCAGCGCCCTCGGCATATCGGCCGGCTCGGTCAAGGCGTACGGCTCACGCGGCATCGCTGCGCTGCGCGTCGCCATGGAGGCAGCCCGATGAACGACCGCGACCCCGGCTTCCCGCGCGGGCGCGACGAGCACCACGACCCGCAGGAGAGCCGGCAGGCGTTCCCGTGGGAGCCCGGCCCGGAGGATGCCGAGGAGACCCTGCGGCGGCTGCTGCGCGAGACGGTGAGCCCGATCGAGCCCTCGCCGGACTCACTGACGCAGCTGCAACTGGCGGTGCCCGCGCGGCAGCGCCGGCGCCGGCAGCTGCTGGTGGGCGCGGTCGCCTCCGTGGTGCTGCTCGGCGTGGGGATGCCGCTGACGATCCGCACCGCCGCGAGCGTGGGCGAGGGCGGCGGCGACTCCACAGCCCACGGGGACCATGGCGAGTTTCCCGTCGGGGTGAACAGCGGCGGCGACGGCGGCGCCTCCGACGGCACCGGGTCGGACGACTCGAGCGGGCAGACGCACGACCCGGAGACGGAGGACGGCGGCGGCCCGGGGGGCGGGAGCCAGGACGACGGCGGGACCGGCGGCGAGACGGCCACCGAGGGGACCGAGCCCAGCGAGGAGCCGACCGAGTCGGCGTCCAGCGTCTGCTCGCGCGAGATGCTGGGCGAGGCCGAGACGATCACGCATGAGCCGGACGACGCCGGGCAGATCTACGGGGCGTTCCGGCTGGTCAACGTCTCCGACGAGGCCTGCCTGATCGACGGCTCCGGCGAGATGGACGTGGCGCCGCTCGGCGACGCGACCACAATCGGCACGGACGTGCAGGTGGTCGAGCAGACGGACGACGTCCAGGCGACGGCGCTGCCCGCGCCCGAGGAGGCGGTGGAGCAGCTGGTGCTCGACCCGGGCGCGGCGTACGAGGTGATGTTCGCGTACGTGCCGGAAGACGGCTCCACGGGCGGCGGCTGCGTGCAGTCGGGGCCGACGGACGAGCCCACCCCCGACCCGACCGAGCCGTCGTCCGGGACGGGCGAGCCGACGTCCGGGACGGACGCCGGTGGCACGAGCGAGGGCACCGGGGACGAACCGGCCGGGGAGGCCGACGGCGGAACCGGCGGAACCGGCGGGACCGGCGGCGACACGGGCAGCGGCAGCGACACCGGCGCGGGCGGCGGCAGCGCGGGCGAGGTCGGCGGCGAGACGGGCGACGACACCGGCGGCGGCGACAGCGGTGGCGGTGGCGGTGGCGGCGAGGACGACAGGGACAACGGCGTGGTGCTGGTGTACACCCCGGACGCGGGCGAGCCGCCGGCGGCCGAGGTCGAGCTCCCCGGAGTCTGCTCGGGCACGGTCTACCGGACCGACGCGCTGCCGGCCGAGACCGAGTAACGCCGCCGGGCGGCGGCCGGACTGTCGGTGGCACCCATTACCGTGGTGGCGTGTACCGGTTCCTGCTGACCCCCCGCTGGTGGGCCATCAACGTCTTCGTGGTGCTGGCGATCCCGGTGTGCCTGGTGGCGGGCACCTGGCAGCTCGGGCGCTTCGAGGACCGGGTGGCCGAACACCGCGAGCAGCAGGACGCCGCCGACGCCGCGGGTGACCCCGGTGGCCAGGTCCGGCCGCTGGAGCGGCTGTTGCCGGCCACCACGGAGACGGTCGGTGAGCAGGCGCGGGTGACGGGGGAGTTCGACGCCGGGCGGGAGCTGCTGGTGCCCGACCGCACGCTGGACGGCGAGCGGGGGTTCTACGTGCTCACGCCGCTGCTGCCGGAGGACGGCGGCCCGGCCGTGCCGGTGGTGCGCGGCTGGCTGCCCGGCGCGGCCGATCCGGCGCGCGTGCCCGAGGCGCCGTCGGGCGAGGTGACGGTGACCGGCGCGCTGCAGGCCGCCGAGTCGCCGAGCGAGGTGGGCGCTCCGACGGGCCTGCCCGCCGGGCGGATCGGCGTGATCGGCGCGGCCTCGCTCATCAACGTGCTGCCGTACGAGGTGCTGGATGCCTGGATCACGGTGCGGGAGGCCACCCCGCCGCTGGCCGCGGTGCCGCCCAGCGCGCCCTCCGGCACCGGCCTGGACGCCGACGCCTTCCAGAACCTGGGGTACACGGCGGAGTGGTTCGCCTTCGCCGCATTCGCGGTCTTCATGTGGTTCCGGCTCTTCCGGCGGGAGGTCGAGGCCCGGCGCGACGCCGAGCTGGGCCTCGGACCTCCCGGTCCGCTCATACCTGGGCAGGAGCCTGGGGCTGGTCCCCCCGGTCCGTCTGACCGTCCCGATCCCGAGCCGGCAGGTGCCGGAGCGCGAAGCGGATCTCCATCCCCACCTGCTTGATCCGCTCCTCGACGACCAGCGAGCCGTGCCCGGCGTCGTACCGGTAGACCTCGTGGACGACGCCGCGCGCGGCCAGCCGGTCCACGTAGTTCTCGATCTGCCGGATCGGGCAGCGCGGATCGTTGACGCCCGCCGAGATGTAGACGGGTGCCCGCACGTGGTCGACGTAGGTGATGGGCGAGGAGGCCCGCCAGCGCTCCGGCTGCTCCTCTGGCGTGCCGCCGAACATCGTGCGGTCCATCGCCTTCAACGCCTCCATCTCGTCGTGGTAGGCGCTGACGTAGTCGGCGACCGGCACGGCGGCGACGCCCACGGTCCAGTCCCCGGGCCGGGTGCCGACGCCCAGCAGCGTCAGGTATCCGCCCCAGGAGCCGCCGGTGAGCACCAGCCTCTCGGGGTCGGCCAGACCGCGCCGGACGCACTCGGCCCTGACCGCCGTGATGTCCTCCAGCTCGATGAGCCCGATGCGGTGCTTGAGGGCGTCGGTCCACTCCCTCCCGTACCCGGTGGAGCCGCGGTAGTTGACGCGGACGACGGCGAAGCCGTGGTCGACCCAGGCAGCGGGGCCGGCGGCGAAGGCGTCGGTGTCGTGCGCGGTGGGCCCGCCGTGGATGTCGAAGACGGTGGGGAACGGTCCCTCGCCGTCGGGGGTCTGCACCAGGGCGTGGATCGTGCCACCCGGCCCCTCGACCCACAGGTCGGTGACGGGCACGGAGGCGGGCGCCCGCAGGCCCGGCGGTCGCAGCACCGTGCCGCCCGCCGTGGAGCGCACCTGCGGCGGCTCGGCGGCCGAGGACCACAGGTACTCCACGGCGCCGTCCGGCCGGGCGGTGGCGCCCGAGATGGTGCCCGGCGCGGTCTCGACGCGGGCGAGCCTCCGGGCGGCCAGGTCGTAGCGCCACAGCTCGCTGCGGGCGGCGTGGGAGTGGACGATCAGCAGCCCGCTGCCGTCGGGGTACCAGCGGGCGCGGGTGTCGCCCGGCAGGTCGAGCTCCAGCTCGGTCTGCTCGCCGGTCAGCGGGTTCCAGATCATCGGCTCCCAGCGGCCGCGCCGCTGGTGCCCGACGAGCAGCCGCGCGTCCCCGGCCACGGGCGCGAAGCCGAGCACCGTGAGGCCCAGCTCCCGCGTCCCGCCCTCCGTGTCGTCCAGCTCGGCCAGGGCCGTGCCGTCCGGCCGGACCACGCGCAGCGCCGCGTGCATGGCGTCGCCGTGCTCGGTGTGCTCGATGGCCAGCAGCGCGCCGTCGTGGGAGAGGTCCCCGACGCCGGCGGACTGGCGGTGGCGGTAGATCTCCACCGGCTCCCCGCCGCCGGGCGGCGCCACGTGGATGGTGGTGCCGGCTTCCTCGGTCATCCGCCCGACCACCACGGTGCCGTCGCGGCCCAGCGCCAGCCCGGCCGAGTAGGACGGATCGAGCCCGGGAACGGCCGCCTCGTCCGGGCCGCCGTGGAACGGCTGCCGCATCCAGTGGCCGAACTCGTCGCCGTCGGTGTCGTTGAACCACCAGATCCACTCGCCGTCCGGCGACAGCCCGCCGTCCACGGTGCCGTTGGGCCGATCGGTGGCCTGCCGCTGCTTGCCGCTGGCGCGGTCCCAGGCGTACAGCTCGAATGTGCCGGTGGCGTTCGAGATGAACAGCGAGCGGTCCGGCGCGTCCTCGGCCCACTGCGGCAGGCTCACGCGCGGCGCGCGGAACCGCTTCTCCCAGTCGGGCATCCCCTCCGGCTCGGGCATCTCCTCGGGCGCGCGCTCGTCACTCATGGTCGAGTTCCACCTGAATCTCGACCTCGACGGGCGCGTCGCGCGGCAGCACGGCCACGCCGACCGCGCTGCGGGCGTGCTGGCCCTTCTCACCCAGCGCCGCGACCAGCAGCTCGCTGGCGCCGTTGATGACCTCCGGCTGGCCGGTGAAGCCGGGGTCGGAGGCCACGAAGCCGACGACCTTCACGACGCGGGCGACCCGGTCCAGGTCCCCGGCGACCGACTTCACGGCGGCAAGGGCGTTCAGCGCGCAGGTGGCGGCCAGCTCCTTGGCCTGCTCCAGGCCGATCTCGGCGCCGACCTTCCCGGCCGCCAGCAACCGGCCCTCGACCAGCGGCACCTGTCCCGCGGTGTAGACGTAACGCCCGGTGCGCACGGCGGGCACGTACGCCGCGACCGGCGCCGCCACCTCGGGCAGCGCCAGCCCCAGCTCGCCCAGCCGCTTCTCGACGGCACTCACGACGCGTCCCTCGGACGCTTGAAGTACGCCACCAGCTGCTCGGGGTTCGGCCCCGGGATGACCTGGACCAGCTCCCAGCCGTCCTCGCCCCAGTTGTCCAGGATCTGCTTGGTCGTGTGCACCAGCAGCGGCACGGTCACGTATTCCCACTTCGTCATGGCCCCGACTCTAGCCGTAGGCTCGCGAGGGTGAGTTTGGCGCACAGGCTGCACGTGGTCAGCGGCAAGGGCGGCACGGGAAAGACGACCGTCGCCGCCGCGCTCGCGCTGGCGCTCGCGGAGGAGGGGCGGCGCACGCTGCTGGTCGAGGTCGAGGGGCGGCAGGGCATCGCGCAGCTCTTCGAGACCGAGGCGCTGCCCTACGAGGAGCGCCGTATCGCCATCGGCCCGGGCGGCGGCGAGGTGTTCGCGCTGGCGATCGACGCCGAGCTGGCGCTGCTGGACTACCTCCAGATGTTCTACAAGCTCGGCGGCGCGGGCCGGGCGCTGCGCCGCATCGGGGCGATCGACTTCGCCACCACGGTCGCGCCCGGCCTGCGGGACGTGCTGCTGACCGGCAAGGCGTGCGAGGCGGTCCGGCGGCGCGACGGCGGCGGTGAAGGGGGGCGCTTCGTCTACGACGCCGTGGTGATGGACGCCCCGCCGACCGGCCGCATCGCCCGCTTCCTCGGCGTCAACGAGGAGGTGGCCGGGCTGGCCAGGATGGGCCCGATCCACCACCAGGCACAGGCGGTGATGCGGGTGCTGAAGTCGGCGGAGACCGCCGTGCACCTGGTGACGCTGCTGGAGGAGATGCCTGTGCAGGAGACCGCCGACGGCGTGGCCGAGCTGCGGGCCCACCAGCTCCCGGTGGGCAGCGTGGTGGTGAACATGGTGCGCCCGCCGATCGGCGCCGAGCTGCCGGCGGAGTCCGCCGGCCTGGACGGCGGCACGGACGGCGGCGTCGCGGACGGCGGCGTCGCGGACGGCGGCGTCGCGGACGGCGGCGTCGCGGCCGAGGCGAGGATCGCGCGGGCGCTGGCCCGGGCGGGCGTACGCGGCGCGGCCGGGCTGGCGGTGCCGCTGCTGTCACAGGGCCGGGAGTACGCCCAGCGCCACGCGCTGGAGCGGGAGCAGCGTGCCGAGCTGGACGCCCTGGAACTGCCGGTGCGGGAGCTGCCGTTGCTGGCGGAGGGCATGGACCTGGCGGGCCTGTACCGGCTGGCGCGCCGCCTGCGCGAGTGGGACTGGTGAGGAGCGGGGGCTGATCGCGTGGTGCTGATGGACGAGGAGGACGCCGGCGTCCGCGAGGTGGCGGGGCTGGCGATGGACGAGCTGCTGGACGATCCCGGCACCCGCATCGTGGTCTGCTGCGGCGCGGGCGGTGTGGGGAAGACGACCACCGCCGCCGCGCTGGGCCTGCGGGCGGCGGAGCGCGGGCGGCGCGTGGTGGTGCTGACGATCGACCCGGCGCGGCGGCTGGCGCAGTCGATGGGGCTGACGGAGCTGGACAACGTCCCGCGCCCGGTGCCCGGCGTCGACGCGGCGGCGGGCGGCGAGCTGTTCGCGATGATGCTGGACATGAAGCGCACCTTCGACGAGATCGTCGAGGCGCACGCGGACCCGGCGCGGGCCCGCGCCATCCTGGACAACCCCTTCTACCAGTCGCTGTCGGCCGGCTTCGCCGGGACGCAGGAGTACATGGCGATGGAGAAGCTGGGCCAGCTCGCCGCCCGCGACGAGTGGGACCTGATCGTGGTGGACACGCCGCCGAGCCGGTCGGCGCTGGACTTCCTGGACGCGCCGCAGCGGCTCGGCTCGTTCCTGGACGGGCGGTTCATCAAGGTCCTGATGGCGCCGGCCAAGGCGGGCGGCCGCGCGGGGCGGAAGGTGATGAGCCTGGGCATGGCCGGTCTCTCGCTGGTCGCCGGGCCGCTCGGCAAGGTGCTGGGGACGGCGTTGCTGAGGGACGTGCAGACCTTCGTGGCGGCGATGGACACCATGTTCGGCGGCTTCCGCACGCGTGCGGACGCCACCTACCGGCTGCTCCAGGCGCCGGGAACGGCGTTCCTGGTGGTGGCCGCGCCGGAGCGGGACGCGCTGCGGGAGGCGGCGTACTTCGTGGAGCGGCTCGCCGCCGACCGGATGCCGCTGGCCGGGCTGGTGCTGAACCGGGTCCACGCCTCGGGCGCGGCGCGGCTCAGCGCCGAACGCGCCCTGGCGGCGGCGGAGATGCTCGTCAACGGCCTCGGCGGAGTGAACGGGGCCAACGGGGGCAACGGGCGCAACGGCGCCAACGACGCCAACGGCGTTCAGGGCCTGAAGGGAGAAGGCGGCGGGGACGGCGCCACGGCCGGGTCCGGCTCAAAGAATCTTGCGGACGAGGGCATTGTCGATCATCGCACCGGGCAAACTCGCCTTCGGGACAACCCCCACCATCCCCATGGCACGGGCTCGCAAGGCTCGTCCCGCGGCCGGTCTCCCGAAGATCCCAGCTCCCCGGCCGAGGGCGACGCCGACCACGCCAACGACGCCGATGACGCCCTGGCCGCGGGGTTGCTTCGCGTGCACGCCGAGCGCATGCGGCAGGTGGCCCGCGAGGCGCGCATGCGCGCCCGCTTCACGGCCGTGCACCCGGAGGTGCCCGTGGTGGAGGTTGCCGCACTGCCCAGCGACGTGCACGACCTGGCGGGGCTGCGCGCCATCGGCGAGCGCCTCGCCCGCCCCGGCGCGCCCTAACGCCCGCAAAACGCCCGGAATGTCCGCAACGGACGCCATCGCCTGCGAGCCGCTGCTGCCACCTCGTGGCCGTCAGCCAGCCGCGGCGTAGCTCTCGTATTCCTCACGCCGGTAGCGGTCGCGCTCGCGGCGGCGGCCCTCGCGCCGGTCGGGCACCGCGCGAGCGCCGCCGCGCTCGTACTCGCTGCGTGCCGTCTCCAGCAGGTGGCGCCACGAGGTGACCGTGGGGCGGCGGCGCAGCAGGGCGCGCCGCTCGCGTTCCGTCATGCCACCCCAGACGCCGAACTCCACGCGGCTGTCCAGCGCGTCAGCGAGACACTCGGTGCGTACCGGGCAGCCGCTGCAGACCGCCTTGGCCCGGTTCTGAGCAGCCCCTTGCACGAACAGTTCATCCGGATCGGTCTCGCGGCACGCCGCGTGCGCGGACCAGTCGGTAACCCAGCTCATCTCTGCCGGTGCCGTCCTCTCCCGAATCGAGGCTCCCCCACGGCGGCAAGTGGCATATTCACCCTTGCCAGTTGAGGACGTTACGGAAGGCAGCGGGGGCGCAACACCCCCAGGGGGCCTAATCTTGCATGGCCCGATCGGACTATGGCCCCTTCGCAGGTCACCCGGTCGGGTGAGCACCTGTGTACACCAGCGGATTTGCGTGAAGTGTGAACGGCGATGAACGCCGATGAAGGGCGACGACCAGCGTAGGCGAACACATGCCCTCCTGTCCGGCGTTTTGAGCCCGTAGGCTTGCGGTCATGGGTAGAAGGCGTCCGGGCAGCGGGCTGAGCACCGCGGGGCAGGCGGTCAGGTTCCTCGGCGTGAGCGTGCTCTCCGGGGCGGTGCTGGCGGGGCTGGCCCTGCCGGCCGTGGGAGCGCTCGGTCTGGCGGCCAAGGGGACGGCGCAGGGCTTCGACGAGATCCCCGCCATGATGAAGCGGCCGCCGCTGAGCCAGCGGACCACGATCCTCGACGCCGAGGGCAACAAGATCGCCGACGTCTACCACCGCAACCGCACGGTGATCGGCCTGGACGACATGGGCGAGTACGTGCGGCAGGCCATCGTCGCCATCGAGGACGCCCGCTTCTACGAGCACGGCGCCGTCGACTTCGAGGGCATCATCCGGGCGCTGAACAACAACCTGGAGGCGGGCGGCGTCTCCGAGGGCGCCTCCACCCTCACGCAGCAGTACGTGAAGAACGTCTTCGTGGAGGCCGCCGGGGACGACCAGGAGGCGATCGCCGAGGCGACGGACCAGTCGGGCGCCGACGGCCTGGGCCGCAAGGTCCGCGAGATGAAGTACGCCATCGAGCTGGAGCAGGAGCTCTCCAAGGACGAGATCCTGGAGAACTACCTCAACATCACCTATTTCGGGCAGCAGGCGTACGGCATCGAGGCCGCCTCCCGGCAGTACTTCTCCAAGCCCGCGAGCGAGCTCGAGCTGCACGAGGCGGCGATGCTGGCGGGCCTGGTGCAGTCGCCCAGCGCGTACGACCCGGTCACCAGTCCGGAGGCGGCCCGCGCGCGGCGCGACACCGTGCTCCAGGCCATGGTGCGGACCGGCGACATCACGCAGCGGGAGGCCGACGAGGCCAAGGCGCTGGACCTGGGCCTGAAACTCAGCGAGCCGCGCAACGGCTGCATCACCGCCGTGAACGACGCCGGCTTCTTCTGCGACTACGTGCACGAGGAGTTCCTCAGCAGCCCGGTCTTCGGCGAGACCCGGGAAAAGCGCGAGGAGATGTGGGCGCTGGGCGGCCTGACCATCCGCACCACGCTCGACCCGCAGGCGCAGTCCGCGGCCGCCGCGGCGGCGGTCAACGGCGTCAACACCGACGACCCGGTGGCCTCCTCCGTCGTCCAGGTGGAGCCCGGCACCGGCCGCATCCTGTCCATGGCGCAGTCGCGCCCGTACGGCAACGACGCCGAGGCCCACGAGACCATCATCAACCTCAACGCATCCAACGCCATGGGCGGCTCGACGTACGGCTTCCAGCCCGGCTCGACCTTCAAGCCGATCACCGCGGCCGCCGCCCTGGAGGCGGGCATGTCCCCGGCCAAGACCTACACCACCGACAACGAGATGGTGGTGCAGATGAGCGACTTCCGCGACTGCGAGGGCACCCCGCTGGGCGAGGCCGGCAACAGCGAGTGGGACGTGGAGAACTACGACGAGAGCATGCAGGGCACCTGGGACATGACCGACGCCCTGGCCCAGTCCGTCAACACCTACTTCGTGGAGCTGGAGAAGGAGGTCGGCGTCTGCGAGACGGCCGAGCTGGCGGCACGCATGGGCATCGAGCGCGGCGACAACAAGCCGCTCGGCGTCAACCCCTCGATGACGCTGGGCGGCGAGGAGATCGCTCCGCTCCAGATGGCCGCCGCCTACGCCACCTTCGCCAACCGGGGCACGTACTGCGAGCCGGTCTCCATCACGTCGGTCACGACGGCCGGCGGGGAGGAGCTGGCGCCCGAGTCGGACTGCTCGCAGGTGATGTCGGCCCGCACCGCCGACACGATCAACATGATGCTGCGCGGCGTCGTGGAGGACGGCACGGGCGCGACCGCCGGGCTCACCGACCGGGACAACGCCGGCAAGACCGGCACCACCGACGATGTGCGGGACGTGTGGTTCGTCGGCTACACGCCGGAGGTGGCCACCGCGGTGCGGGTCGGCAGCGACACCGACCCGCTGCCGATGTTCGACATCACCATCGGCGGCGTCTTCCACGAGCAGGCCAGCGGCGGCGCGGTGGCCGGCCCGATCTGGCACGAGGCCATGGCCGGCGCGCTGGCTGGCGTCCCGGCCTCGACCTTCACCGAGGTGGACGTGCCGCGCGCCGACGACCCGGTGATCCCCCCGCCGGACGACGACTCCGACCTCCCGGACCTGCCCGGCCTGCCCGAGCCCCCGGACGACGGCGGCGGCGACGGCTGGCCCGGCGACTGGGGCGACTGGGAGAACTGGAACAACGGCAACGGCAACGGCAACGGGAACGGCCGCGACTGACGGACGCCGGCGGCGGCGCGGTCAGCCCTCGCCGCCCGCCAGGGCCTTCTTCACCGCGTCCGCCACCCGGCGGCCCTCCGCGCGCCCGGCGACCTTCGGGTTCACGATCTTCATCACCGCGCCCATCGCCCGCGGCCCCTCGGCCCCGCCCGCCTTCGCCTCCGCCACCGCTTCGGCCACGAGCGCGGCCAGCTCCTCGTCACCGAGCTGCTTCGGCAGATACTCCGCGAGCACCGCGCCCTCGGCCCGCTCCCGCTCCGCCTGCTCGGCCCGGCCGCCCTTCTCGAACGCCTCCGCCGCCTCCCGCCGCTTCTTCGCCTCGCGGGTGATCACCTTCATCACCTCGTCGTCGGAGAGCTCGCGGGCCGCCTCGCCCGCCACCTCCTCCGTCGTGATCGCCGCCAGCGTCAAGCGCAGCGTCGCCTGGCGCACCTCGTCGCGCGCTTTCCTCGCTGCGGTCAGGTCACCTCTGAGCCGGTCCTTCAACGTGGTCATGGCCCCATTCTGACAGCCGCCACCGACACCCCTCCCGCATCTGAAAGCATGGCCCCATGCGCGCCCGACACGCCCTCCCGCTGTCCCTCGCCGCCCTCGCCGCCGGCGTTCTCGGCTACGCCGCCGGCTACGAGGTCCGCTCCTTCCGCCTGCGCCGGGCCACCGTGCCCGTGCTGCCCCCGGGCCTGCCCGAGCTGCGCGTGCTGCACGTCTCCGACATCCACATGGTCTGCGGCCAGCGCAAGAAACGCCTCTGGCTGAACTCCCTCGCCGGGCTCCGCCCCGACCTTGTGATCAACACCGGCGACAACCTGTCCGACCCCGAGGCCGTCCCCGAGACGCTCGACGCCCTCGGCCCGCTGCTGGAGTTCCCCGGCGCCTACGTCTTCGGCTCCAACGACTACTACGCCCCCGTCTTCCGCAACCCCGCCCGGTACCTGGCGGAGCGCGCCTCCGGCCGCCACGGCCTCAACGGCAACCCGCCCGCCTCGAACGTGCCGCGCAACCCGTGGTGGGAGCTGCGCGACGCCTTCGACGCCGCGGGCTGGGCCAACCTCACCAACACCCGCGGCCGCGTGAAGCTCCCCTCCGCCGGCGGCGCGCAGATCGCCCTGACCGGCCTCGACGACCCCCACATCCGCCGCGACCGCTACACCGAGGTCGCCGGAGGCCCCGACCCGGACGCCGACCTCTCCCTCGCCGTCGTCCACGCCCCCTACCTGCGCGTCCTGGACGCCTTCACCGCCGACGGCTACCCCCTCATCCTCGCCGGCCACACCCACGGCGGCCAGCTCTGCGTCCCCCTCTACGGCGCCCTCGTCACCAACTGCGACATCGACCCCGCCCGCGTCAAGGGCCTGACCACCCACACCACCGCCGGCCACACCGCCCACCTCCACGTCTCGGCGGGCTGCGGCACCAACCGCTACACCCCCGTCCGCTTCGCCTGCCCCCCGGAGGCCACGCTCCTCACCCTCACCGCCCGCGCCTAGCCCGGCCGCTGCCCCGCTAAAAGCAGATTTCCCGTTGGCCAGGCGGTCGGCTAGAGTGGTGTTCGCTTCTACGGGGTGTGGCGCAGCTTGGCAGCGCGCTTCGTTCGGGACGAAGAGGCCGTGGGTTCAAATCCCGCCACCCCGACAGAGAAGATGCAGGTCAGGGCCAACATCCTCACATGAGGATGTTGGCCCTGATCCTTGTGCGTGACTAACTGCGTGACTGGTGCACGAGGACGACGGCCACGCCGTAGTGATCCGCGATCGCTTCGCGTGACCGACGGCCGCGTAGTCCGCGTCATAGGCGGAGGCGCCGGGCACGGCCGGGCCGCGCATCTTGGCGAACACGTCGATCACGACCATGCGCGCCTCGGGATTGCGTGTCCCCGGACACCGGCACCACGAGCCAATTGGGCACATTGAGCGGCGTGGCGTTCGGGAGGGGGATTACCGGCTACTCGGGCTCACCACGTCGCACGATGACCTGGAATCGCTGTACACGTATTAAACGCGGAGCGGTGACGCTGTCGTTGACCGGTACTTGCTGGACTGGGAGATGCCAGAGGGCGAACGGATCGCGTGGTCGGCGTGGACGATGATGCCGGATCTGCCTGTCTCAGCCGATCCTGCCACCGGGGGCGCCCTGGCGCTGGGCCGCACGGGACGCTGTACGCAGGCGAGGCGGGCGGGGAGGTGCTGCGGACGAAGACGGACAGCGGCATCCCGGACGACAATCCCGAGCCAGGGTCGGCTACCTGCTCCAGCGGGCACGGCGACGTTGCGGCAGGGCTCGCGTGGGACGCGGTTGGGAGCGGGTGGGCCGTGGACTCCGGCGGGGTGGTGCGGGCCGTCGTGCCCGGCGACGCTGGCACGGTCGAGCCGCTGGCCGAGGCGGACCCACCCACCGAGCGGACTCGCGCAGGTCGCTGGCTCGCTGTGGGCCGGTGCCACAGACGGGGGGCTATGGCGCGTCCCCCTGGACGGGCAAGGCGGTCTCAGCGGAGCACCCGAGTGGCTGACCATTGCGGCGTCACCCGTTGCACTTCTCCCCGCAGGCAGTGAAACCCTGTGGGTGCTCACAGCCGAGGGCGACATCCTGCGCGTGGCTGTCACCTGACAAGTACCGCATCAAGCAATGTTGGCCCTGTCGCTCGCTGGTGGTTGCGATCCTTCGACGGGGGCGGTCATGGTGGAGGGGTGGGCACGGAGCAGTCGGTGCGGTGCGAAGTCCCTTACTTCCCAAGCGCCGTGGTGGGAATCAGCCTGGTGTGGCTCGGTGGGCTGGGGGTAGTGGGGCTCCGGTGGCTGCGCCACCAACCCTGGCATCCCGGGGAGTTTCTCATCTTCGGCGGGATGTTGGTGCTGACCGTCTGCACCGGCCTGCTCAGGAGCCGGTACGTCGTGCGCGCGGTCGAGTTCACCAAGGCGCAGGTCCGGCTGGAAAGCCGCGCGAACGTGCAGACAGTGCGCATCGCCGACGTAAGGGCGGTGTGGGTTGAACACACAGGCGACACTGTAAACGGCTACGCGGGGACATCGCTGGAGCTGGACTGGCGCCATGGAAGCCGATCATTCGTCTGCGACCACGATCCCACGTTGGGCCAAGCGCTCGTGCGGCTGCTTCCCTCCCACGTCACCGTGGAAGAGCGGTGGCACGAGCTCCAGGAACCTTTGTCCGGTTGACGGCAATTCGACCTCGTCGGCGTCCAGACCGTCTGGACCTCATGGTCCTCGCCGGGGTCCACTCCGGCCGAGGCCGGGCCGGTGCCGTACACGTGGGTAAGGCGTCGGTCGCAGCTGGCATCGTCCACAACAGGGCAACGTTGCCTGATGCGTGGCTTTGTTCACGAGTTCCGGTTCTGACTCGCTTTCCGTGACGCGGCCACGCTGAGTGATGACTGACGCTCGGACCGGGCTCCGGGAAGTTGCCTGAAAATGATCTCTGGTGATCTTGGTGTGGCCGACAGTTCGGCGCCGTGGAAGAGACGTTGCCCCGGCTGGAGGAGTTGTTGTTCCCGTCCATCACGGACGTGGCGGTGCTGTCTGTGGACGTGGACAACGAGGCGATATGCATCGAGGCCCGCAGCACGAGGGCCGGGGCGGCATGTCCGGACTGTGGGAGCGGGTCGAGCCGGGTTCACAGCTCCTACCTGCGGTTTCCCGCCGATGTCCCCAGTGGGGGACGGCGGGTGGTCCTCCGTCTGCGGGTCCGCCGGTTCTTCTGTCGGGAGGCTTCTTGCGAACGGCGGACGTTCGCCGAGCAGATGCCGGGGCTGACCCGGCGTCATAGCAGGTGGACCGAGCGGTTGCGTTCGACGCTCGCCGCGGTCGGTCTCGCTCTCGCCGGCCGGGCTGGTGCCCGGATGGCCCGCGTGTTCGGGGTGTCCATCAGCCGCAGCGCGGTGTTGCGGCTGGTCGACGCGTTGCCCGAGCCGGTCGCACCGTCCCCGCGTGTGGTCGGTGTTGATGAGTACGCCACGCGCAAGGGCCGCGTCTACGGCACGGTCCTGGTCGACGTCGAGACCCGCCGGCCGGTGGACCTGCTGCCTGACCGGGAGGCATCTAGCCTGGCCAAGTGGCTGGCGAAGCGCCCCGGCATCGAGGTCGTCTGCCGGGACCGGGCACCGTTCTTCGCGGAAGGCGCCACGGCCGGGGCCCCGCAGGCCACCCAGGTGGCTGACAGGTGGCATTTGTGGAGCAATCTCGGCGAGGCCGCGGAGCGCGAAGTCGCTCGGCATCGCCAGTGCCTGCGCGTCCTGGTCCCCGAACCGACCGGGGAGAAGGCCGGCGAGCCCACGCCATCCGAGGAGACACCGGATTCGCCGTGGCAGAGCCAGCGGTTCGCCAACCGCATCCGGACCAGGCACGCCCTCGTCCACGCGATGCTGGAAGCTGGCCACAGCCGCCGCTCCTCGGCCGCCAGCTCCACATGACCCACCGCACGGTCAAGAGCCTCGCCGACGCCGCCAGGCCCGAAGACCTCTTCCGCGGCCAGTGGCAGTACAACCGAACCTCCGCCCTGGATGAGTACAAGCTCTACCTCGACGAACGCTGGGACGAGGGCTGCACCAACGCCTGGAAGCTCTGGGAGGAGATCATCCCGCTCGGCTACCAGGGCAGCTACGGCATCGTCAGCGCCTACATCAGGAAGAAGCGCACCTCACCCCGCCCAGTCATAGCACGGCCCCCAGCACCCCGGGTGGTGACCCGATGGATCCTCAGCCGCCCGGAAACCCTCACCGAGATCGAACAGCTCCGGCTCAAGGCCGTGCTGGCCGAGTGTCCCGAGCTCGACGCCCTCACCGGCCACGTCCGGGCCTTCGCCCAGATGCTCACCGAGCGCCAGGGCACCCGGCTCCCGCAGTGGCTCGACGCCGTCCGCCAGGACGACGTGCCCAGCCTCCACACCCTCGCCGTCGGCATCGACCGCGACCGCGACGCCGTCATCGCTGGCCTCACCCTGCCCTGGAACTCCGGCGTCGTCGAAGGACACGTCAACCGCATCAAGATCCTGAAACGGCATATATTCGGCCGCGCTGGCTTCCACCTCCTCCGCAAACGCGTCCTCCTCGCATGACAGAGAGCCACCGCGTCACGAAAGGCGATTCAGACCCGAGAACCGACACCACGGAGGATTCCTGGCTCTGGCCGACAACGTGGTGACGGTGTGCGGCCGGGCGGTGTCAGACCCGGACGCGAGGTGCCTACCTGAGAAGTGTCGGCTCATCCCTGGCCGGGGCAGTGGCTGGAGCTGGATTTGCCGCGCTGACACTATGGGGCCATGGCGCACGCTAAGCCACCACCGACCCCGGTCTGGCGCTGTGTGCTGCTGTCGGGACCGGCGGGCTCCGGCAAGACGACGGTCTGCCGACTCGGGCATCATGCGATGGTGGCGGCCTGGGGGCATCCCGCCGCCGCCATCGACGTAGACCAGTTGTATGCCAACGTGGACGCCCGCTGGGAGCTGCCCTACGACGACCGGCGCAACGCCATGGTGCTGGCTCAGGCGGCACACCTGGCGATCTCACTGTTCGAGCATGGCTGGCCCACCGTTGTGATCTGCGGGAACAGCCTCTTCGACCCAGCCGATACCGCGCCAGTTGTGGCCACACTTGGCCCAGTCGCGCAGATCCATCACGTCACGCTGATCCCGGACCTGGCCACCGTACTGCGCCGGTGCGCCACCACGCCCGGCCGCGACCCGGCGCGCGTCACCGCTGAAGTCGAGCATTTCGCGCGCCGGATCCATCCTGGCTCGGCCCGCCTGGACAACTCGAACCTCACCCCCCAAGCCACCCTCGATGAAATGGCCAGGCTGATCGGCACCGGCGCCGGCCGTCTCAGGTGAGCGACCGCGACGCCGTCATCGCCGGTCTCACCCTGCCCTGGAACTCCGGCGTCGTCGAAGGACACGTCAACCGCATCAAGATGCTAAAACGGCAAATGTTCGGCCGCGCTGGCTTCAGCCTCCTCCGCAAGCGAGTCCTCCTCGCGTGACGGAGAGCTACCGCGTCACGAAAAGCGAGCCAGAACCCTGCGACGTGAACAGAGCCACTGATGCGGCACTAGCGTCCCGGAGTGAATGACTAACTGCGTGACAACCACCCAGGACAGCCGTGGACATCCACGGACGCTGGCGGACTTGTGACGCTGGTCAGCTCCGGCGTTGTGCTTGGGCCCACCGAGCGCCGAATTGCTTCGGGCGAAGAGGCCGTGGGTTCAAATCCCGCCACCCCGACCGATGAAGTAGCAGATCAGAGGCTCTCTCCCCATCAGGGAGGGGGCCTCTGAGCGCGTCTGGAGGTCAGTGGGAAGCAACGCCACGGGTGACCGGCCGTCCGGGGAACTGCTCGACGCGCTGTTGACGGCGGTCGCCGAGGTGTGCGCGGCGCCCCGTGCCGGCCCGGACCTGAGCTGTGTCGAGACGGATGGTGCCCTGAGCGAGGTCCCCGCCGTCCTGGCCCGCCTGGCGGATCTGGGCTACACGGGGCTCGCCCGCTGTCCCTGCGCAGCCTCGCCCTGCACGGGCGCAAGGCATGAGCGTGACTCTGCCGGGACTCTTGAAGCTGGGTCGGCGATTACTTGATGCGACGCGCCAAGCTTCTCAGCGACCGCGCACTCATGAACTCGCTGACAGACAGCCCCGGACTTCGCTTTGGGACAGAGATCGAATCATGGCGGGAATCCTGATGTATTCTTCGCCATTCTCCGCATAGCCGAGGTCCATATTGACCCCGCCGCACTTTCTCTATCCCCCGCCTTGCTCTCTCCTCATGAAGCAACGCGGCAGCCTGTTTCCTCAGATACTGCTTGGCCGGAACGATCACCGATGATGCTCCGCGGGCGCGCCGGACTCGCCCGCCGGTGGCCCTCGGAGCGTTTCTCGCTCCGAGGGCCACCGGAGGTTCCGCGAGGAGAGGAGCACCGGCCCCGGCACCCCATGAAAAACAGCGGCCTGGTACTCTGACCCGATGAGCGGCGCGCCGGAAACGACGATCCTGATTTCATTTGCCGAAGACTATTTTGCGGCCATGTCACGGGAATTGCGACGCGAGCTTCCCGCGCTCTCCATCGAGCGGCTGGGACCGGACCTGGCCGGGGTCGCCCTGAAAGGGATAGGCATAGCGGAGCTCTCCGGCATCGTCCGCGACGCGCCCGTCGCCTTCGTGAAGCACCTCTCCGAGGAGGTGTCCCGTCTTCCCTTTGACGGCCTTCCCGCCGTCACAGCCGCCGCCGTCGCAGCCACGGGCTCGCGTCTCCGGCAGGGCGACGAGGTGGCGCTTCAGTGCTGGGTGAGCGGAAAGGCCAGGACTGATTTCGGCTCCTCCGCGCTCTTCGAGGCGATCATGAAGGCGCACACCGCCGAGGGCTTCGTCGTCCGGCGGTCGGGGCCCGAGGCGATCCTGTCCGCCTGCATCCACGACAAGGGGATCTCGCTGGGGCTGGCCACCGACCGCCAGGCCCTCAGCAATTGGCCCGGCGGGCGCGTACGGCTCGCACGGCCCGAGAACTCCGTCTCGCGGGCGGAGTTCAAGCTGGAGGAGCTCATCGCGACGACGGACATCGACTTCCCCCGGCGCGGCAAGGCGGTTGACCTCGGAGCCAGCCCGGGAGGATGGACCCGCATCCTCCGGGAGCGCGGCCTTGAGGTGTGGTCGATCGACCCGGGCGACCTGGCCCCGCCGCTGCTCAAGGATCCCCTGGTGCACCACGAGCGGACCACCACGGGAAGCTTCCTGCACTCGACCAGCCTGCGGTTCGATCTGGCCACGAACGACATGCGCATGCCACCGATGCTCTCCTGCGAGACCATGCTCGAGGTGGCGCGTGTGCTGAACCAGGACGCCCTCGCGGTGGTGACGCTCAAGCTGGGGAAGAACTCCCCGGAGCGGACCGTGCGGTCGTGTCTCAGCCTGCTGAGCAGGCGCTATGACGTTCTTCTCGCGAGACAGCTTCATCACAACCGTCATGAGGTCAGCGTGGTGGCCCGGTTGGCGGCCGCCCGCAGTCGGCGCCGCTCGGAAGCCTCCCGATAGACGCCGACCTGCGGTCAAGCACATCCTCGTCCGGGCCATACGCGGCGGCGGCAGCCTGCTCCGCCGCCGCCGGGATCATCGCCGCGCGCCGCCTCGGGTCGCACAGGTCCCGCATGGCCGCCGCCAGTTCGGAAGGCCCCAGACCGTGCACCGGGGCGGAAGCCGTCTGGGGGTAGAGGTAGCCGGAGTTCTGCGTTGTGGCTGATGATCGGCGGATGCGTCCGCTGACGCACGGCTACACCAACGGCATCACAAGGTGGACGGGCTGGATCTCCACGTGGGCTCCGGCTCAGCCCGGGCACACCGATCTGGGCCGGGAGTCACATGAAAGCGCCGAGAAAGCACCCTCGCCAGACTCGCTCTCAGAACGGGTAACCCTAGTAGTGCAGCGAGGAAGCATGTCCAAGGTCAGGCAAAGAGGAAACCCGGTGACCCATCACCGTTGGGCATCCCGGGGGAGGGCCGCCGGGGCGGTGGCGACAGCGCTGCTCTTCGGGATCACCGCGTGCGGTTCCGACGATTCGGGTGGCTCGGCCGGGGGCATCGGCGACGGCGCCTCGACCCTGCCCCCCTCGGAGAGCGGGATCATCTCCGCGTGGGACAACGCCTGCGCCGTGCATGACGTGGAGGCCATCAAGCAGTTCATGGGAATCCGGGCGTTCGGTGTCGAGCCAGGCGCGCACGCGCCGGGCGGTGGCTTCAGCACCGACGTGGTGGGCTGCGACGTCGCCGACTTCGACATGCCCCTGTGGGAACGCACCACCGCCATGGGCGACACGGAGACCGATGACTCCCTCAGCGGCTACATGTACCTGCGCGTGAACTACTACCAAGCGGCTGACACCTTCGCCGAGGATTACCAGAACGCCTACGACGTCTGGGCGGAGGGAAGCACCACGGTCGAGGGCCGCCACGTGGTGGAGGAGCGGCCCCTGGAAGGCGACTGGACGGAGGGCTCGCTCTTCATCGGCAGCGACACCCCCGACGCCTACAGCAGCCAACGCGTCGTGATCGGCAAGCTGTTCGACGAGACGTGGTCGATCTCGTGCGAGATCAACTACGACGCCGACCCGGTGGCCTGGGATCAGGAGCAGCAGGAGCAGGTCTACTCCTTCACGGACGAGGAACTGGCCGACTGGGTCGCCGACACCTATCTCCCGCAGGTCCACGCCGCCGTGGTGGCCGCGCTGGCGGAGAGCAGCTGACGTCGCGCGTGCGACGTGCGGCCGCACGTCAGGGCGAGGGATCATTCCACGTGGGCAGTGGCAGCGATGGGCGCCGGCATGGCCGCCCACCCGAGGAGGCCGAAGGGCTTACGGCCGTTCATCGCCGCGGGCGCGCTCGACGGGGCGCCACACGTCGTCGAAACCACGGGCTGCTGCTGATCGTGGCGCTCGGCGAGTCGGTGCTGGCGACGGCCGCCGGGGTCGACGAGATACGAGGCTCGGCGCAGCGCAGCGGTTAACGCCGCCACGGTCGGCGTTTCGGTCACTCGAAGCCGGGCGCGCGGTGCTTGACCGTGGCCTTCTCGGTCTTTCCGTGAGACCTGGCCATGCTCGTCCGCAGCTCGCGCAGCGCCTGCCGTGCGCGCTGCTCGCGCTGCTCGGCGGCGGCCTTCCGCGCGGCGTTCTGCGCGGCGTCGGCGGGGAACGGGCCCTGGCGGGGGCGGTGGCGTTTGGACATGGCACCTCCCGGCGATGGCTGCTTCGCGAGGCCTCCCCATGGCCTCACCCCCCACTGTGCCTCGTAGCATCCGGGCATGGAAACGAGCGGCAAGAGCGGCACGAGCGGCACGAGTGGCACGAGCGGCAACGAGTTGCCCGGACGGCCCAGGATCGGCGCGCTGGACGGGCCGGTCACGGAGCGGGCCGCATGCGTGCTGGCGCCCAATCCCTCCCCCATGACGCTGGACGGCACCAACACCTGGATCCTCGCCGAGCCGGGCTCCGCGCTCGCCGTCGTGGTCGATCCAGGGCCGGAGCACGAGGCGCACCTGCGGCGCGTTCTCGACACGGTGGAGCGCGGCGGGCGCCGGGTCGCCATGACGCTGCTGACCCACCACCACGACGACCACGCGGCGGGGGCCGCCCGCTTCGCCGAGCTGGCTGGCGGGGCCCCGGTGCGGGCGCTCGACCCGCGGCGGCGGCTCGGTGAGGAGGGCCTGGCGCCGGGCGAGACGATCACGGTCGGCGGCCTGGAGCTGCGGGCGGTGCCGACGCCGGGGCACACCGCCGACTCGCTGAGCTTCCTGCTCGCGGCGGACGGCGCGGTGCTGACGGGCGACACCGTGCTGGGGCGCGGCACGACGATCGTCGTCCACCCGGACGGGCGGCTGGGGGACTACCTGGACTCGCTGCGCAGGCTGCGCGCGCTGACCGTGGACGGCGGAGTGCGGACGGTGCTGCCCGGGCACGGGCCCGTGCTGCGCGACGCCCAGGGCGCGATCGACTACTACCTGGCGCACCGCGCGGCGCGGCTGGCGCAGGTGGAGACGGCCGTGGAGAACGGGCTGCGAACGCCGGCCGAGATCGTCGCGCACGTGTACGCCGACGTGGACCGCGCGGTGTGGCCGGCGGCCGAGCTGACCGTGCGGGCACAGCTGGAGTACCTGCGCGAGCACGGCCTCGTGTGACGGCCGCCACGAGGCCCGCTGAGCCTGCTGCCTGGCGGGGCGATCCTGCCCGGCCTGCCCGGCCTGCCGGGCCTGTGGGCTCACGGGCCCGGCACCCCACGCTGCGGGTCCGGCCGGCCTGCCCGGCCAGGGCCTAGCGCGAGCGGCGGGCCAGGCGTTCGATGTCCAGCAGGATCACCGCGCGGGCCTCCAGCCGCAGCCAGCCGCGGGCCGCGAAGTCCGCGAGCGCCTTGTTGACCGTCTCCCGGGACGCGCCCACGAGCTGCGCCAGCTCCTCCTGGGTGAGGTCGTGCACCACGTGGATGCCCTCGTCCGACTGAACGCCGAAGCGCCGCGAGAGGTCGAGCAGCGCCTTGGCGACGCGGCCGGGCACGTCGGAGAAGACCAGCTCGGACATGCGGTCGTTGGTGTGGCGGAGGCGGCGGGCGACCGCGCGCAGCAGGGCGGCGCCGACCTCGGGGCGGGCCTTGAGCCAGGGCTGCAGGTCGGGGTGGCCCAGGCCCAGCAGCCGCACCTCGGTGACGGCGATGGCGGTCGCGGTGCGCGGGCCGGGGTCGAAGAGGGAGAGCTCGCCGATGAGCTCGCCCGCGCCGAGGACGGCCAGCATGTTCTCGCGCCCGTCGGGTGAGGTGCGCTGCAGCTTGACCTTGCCCTCGGTGACGACGTAGAGCCGGTCGCCCGGATCGCCCTCGTGGAAGAGGGTGTCGCCCCGGGCGAGGGTCACCTCGGCCATGGAAGCGCGCAGCTCGGCGGCCTGCTCGTCGTCTAGCGCCGCGAAGAGCGGGGCGCGCCGCAGAACGTCGTCCACGAGTTCTCTCTCCTTGTCGGCTGGTGTACGCCCACATGATGCCGGACGGTTCGGCAAGGGGTTCAGCGGTGCTATCAGTCACAAGTTTGGCGTACCGGGACAGTAGCGCCCACGTCAGGGGTTGGCGAGCGGTCGGATTGGACGGTATGCAGCGCGATTGTCGGTGGGGCCGTCTACGCTGGCCGGGTGCTCAACCACCCATGGGGCTCATGGGGTAGAGCGTGCGCGAGTAAGGAAGTGAGGACCAGCCGGGTGAACGCTAGCCAGGATTCCGCTGAGAGCGAACGAGGCCGCGCGGCGGCGACGCGGGGCAGGCGGGAGGAGCGGGGCGAGCGGGGCGAGAGCCGGCTCTCCCTGGTGCGGCGCGCCCGGAAGATAGACCGCGTCCTGGGCGAGGTGTACTACTACGCCCACCCCGAGCTGGACTTCGAGGACCCCTTCCAGCTGCTGGTGGCCACCGTCCTCTCGGCCCAGACCACCGACCTGCGGGTGAACCAGACGACGCCCAAGCTCTTCGCCGCCTACCCGACGCCGGAGGAGATGGCCATGGCCGACCCGGCAGAGCTGGAGGAGCTGATCCGGCCCACCGGCTTCTTCCGGAACAAGGCGAAGTCGCTGCTGGGCCTCTCGGCGGCGTTGCGCGACCGGTTCGGCGGGCAGGTGCCGGGGCGTCTGGAGGACCTGGTGTCGCTGCCCGGCGTCGGCCGCAAGACCGCCCACGTCGTGCTGGGCAACGCCTTCGGCAGGCCCGGCATCACGGTCGACACGCACTTCCAGCGGCTGGCGCGGCGCTGGAGGTGGACGTCGGCGACCGATCCGGACCGGATCGAGGCGGAGGTCGGGGGCCTCTTCCCGAAGAAGGACTGGACGATGCTCTCGCACCACGTGATCTTCCACGGGCGCCGCGTCTGCCACAGCCGCAGGCCCGCGTGCGGCGCGTGCCCGGTCGCGGCGCTGTGCCCGTCGTACGGCGAGGGCGAGACCGACCCGGAGAAGGCGAAGAAGCTCCTGAAGTACGAGCTGGCGGGCCTGCCGGGGCAACGCCTCAAGCCGCCCGCGGACTACCCGGGCCGCCCGGCCTCCCCGGCGCCGTGAGGAGAGACGTGAGGAGGGATGTGAACGGGGACGTGAGCGGGGATGTGAGAAGGGATTCATGACCACGATCCCGGAGGTCACGGCCGAAGGGCTCCCCGACTGGCTGCGGCCCGTCGCGCGCCTGGCGCGCGAGATCAGGCCCTCGCAGCTGAGCCGCTTCCTGCCGCCGCCGGACGGCGGGCGGCCGTCGGCCGTGCTCGTGCTCTTCGGCGAGGGGGCGCGCGGCCCCGAGCTGCTGCTCATGGAGCGGGCCACGTCGCTGCGCGCGCACGCCGGGCAGCCGTCCTTCCCGGGCGGCGCGATCGACCCGGAGGACGGCGATCCGCTGGGCGAGGGCGCGCTGCGCGCCGCGCTGCGGGAGGCGCGGGAGGAGACCGGTCTCGACCCGGCGGGCGTGCGGATCTTCGGCACGCTTCCGCGGCTGTACATCCCGGTCAGCGGCTTCGTCGTGACGCCGGTGCTGGCGTGGTGGCGCGAGCCCTCCCCGGTGGGGCCGGTCGACCCGGCGGAGACGGCCCGGGTCTTCGCCGTGCCCGTGGCCGAGCTGGCCGACCCGCGGCACCGCGGCACCGCCGTTCATCCGAGCGGGTACCGGGGGCCGTGCTTCAGCGTCGCCGGGACGCTGGTGTGGGGGTTCACCGCCGGGGTGATCGACAGGATCCTGCACTACGCGGGCTGGGAGCGGCCCTGGGACAGCGACCGGGAGATGCCTCTCGACCACCGCGCGTGATGCCATGGCTGCGGTCGTGAGAGCCTAAGCGCGTGACGGGCATCACGGCGGGTGTGGCTGGCGTGGCGAGCGTAGCGGGCGTGGGCAGTGTGGCGGACGGCATCGCGAGCATGAACGCGCTCGACGTGCTGCTGCTGCTGGCGGCGGTGTGGTTCGCGGTGGTGGGGTACAAGCAGGGCTTCGTCGTGGGCCTGATGTCGGTCGCGGGCTTCCTCGGCGGCGGTCTGCTCGCCGTGTACGCCCTGCCGGCCCTGTGGGAGGGCGTCGCGGGCAGCGCCCGGCCGGGCACGGCGGGGGCGCTGGCGGCGGTCGTGATCGTGATCGTGGCCGCCTCGGCCGGCCAGGCCCTCACCACCCAGCTCGGCGGCCGGCTGCGGCAGCACATCACCTGGTCCCCGGCCCGCGCGCTGGACGCCACCGGCGGCGCGCTGGTCAACGTGCTGGCGATGCTGCTGGTGGCGTGGCTGATCGGCTCGGCGCTGGCCACCACGACGCTGCCGACCATCGGCCGCGAGGTGCGCGGCTCCCGGGTGCTGCTGGGCGTCTCGCAGGTGGTGCCGGAGAGGGCCGACTCCCTGGTCGCCGACTTCAGCTCGGTCCTCGCCCAGCAGGGCTTCCCGCAGGTCTTCTCGCCCTTCGCCAGCGAGCCGATCACCGAGGTGCCGCCGCCGGACCCGGCGCTGGTGAACGCCGACGCCGTCGCCCGCGCCCGCGACTCGGTGGTCAGGGTGACGGGCACGGCGCCGGACTGCGGCAAGGTGCTGGAGGGCACGGGCTTCGTCTTCGCCGAGGAGCGGGTGATGACCAACGCCCACGTGGTGGGCGGCGTCGACGAGCCCACCGTGCGGCTGGGCGGCGTAGGGGAGCCACTCGCGGCGCGGGTCGTGCTCTACGACTGGGAGCGCGACATCGCCGTGCTGGACGTGCCGGGGCTCACGGCGCCGGCGCTGCGTTTCAGCGAGGGCGACGCGGTCGGCGGCGACGACGCGGTGATGGCGGGCTTCCCGGAGAGCGGCCCCTTCGACGCGCGCCCGGCACGGGTGCGCGAGCGCTTCCAGGCCAGCGGCCCGGACATCTACCGCCGGGGCACGGTCAGCCGCGACGTGTACTCCCTCCGCGCGACGGTGCGGCCGGGCAACTCGGGGGGCCCGCTGCTCACGCCGGAGGGCGAGGTGTTCGGGGTGATCTTCGCCAAGTCGCTCGACGACGACAGCACGGGGTACGCGCTGACCGCCGACGAGGTGCGCGAGGCCGTCACCCGGGGGCGCGCGGCCGAGCGGCCGGTCGACAGCCAGGCATGCGCGATGTGAGGCGTTCCGAGGGCGCGCGAGGATCGCGCGGGGTCTCGTGCTGGGTGTCGTACGGGGTGTCGTGCGGGCTCGGGTCAGCCGCGCGGGGTCAGCCGCGTGGGTGCCGGAGCCGGACGCCGACCCAGCGGGCCCGGCGCCGGAGGATATCGGGAAATCCGATGTGTGGATCCGGCACGGCCCCCGCCTGAACGCGCCGCAGAGTGCGCTGCGTCTGCTGCGTCCGGGCGGCGGCGCCGTTGCCGCTGCGATTACGTGAAACGTCACGGAAGTCGTGCGTCCAGCCCATACCTTCGTCACTGCCCGGGCTCCATGGTCCATAACCACCCGGATGCGAAGTCGTCGGGCGTATGCCCCGGGCACATGCCAGAGCGGCGTCGGCGGCCCGGCTCCTAGCGGTCGGGCTCGGGGTCGCGCAGCCAGTCGATGAGCTCGCCGCTGAAGGCCACCGGGTCCTCCTCGTGCGGGAAGTGGCCCAGGCCGTCGAAGAGGCGCCAGCGGTAGGGGGCCTCGACGTACTCGCCGGACCCGGCGGAGCTGCGCGTGCGCATCACGGGGTCGAGGGAGCCGTGCAGGTGCAGCGTCGGCACGAGGACGGGCCGCTTCATGCGCCGGTTGAACTGCACCCCGTCCGGGCGGCCGATGGAGCGGACCAGCCAGCGGTAGGGCTCGACGGCGCAGTGCGCGGTGGAGGGGATGGTCATGGCGCGGCGGTAGACGTCGACGCTCTCCGCGTCGGGCTGGCGCGGGCCGGACCAGTCGCGCAGCAGCCGCCCGACCTCCGCCGCGTCGTCGGCGACCAGCTGACGCTCCGGCAGCCAGGGCCGCTGGAAGCTCCACACGTAGGAGCTGGCCACGGCCTGGCGGGGGTCGGTCAGCAGCGCGGCGCGCCACCGCCGCGGGTGCGGCATGGAGGCGACCGCGAGGCGGCGTACGAGCTTGGGGCGCATCACGGCCGCGGTCCACGCCAGGTATCCGCCGAGGTCGTGGCCGACGAGGGCGGCGTCGGGCTCGCCGAGGGAGCGGATCACGCCGGTGACGTCGAGCGCCAGGTTGGCCGGGTCGTAGCCCCGGGGGGTTCGGTCGGAGCCGCCGACGCCGCGCAGGTCCATGGCGACGGCCCGGTACCCGGCCTCGGCGAGGGCGGTGAGCTGGTGCCGCCAGGCCCACCAGAACTCCGGGAAGCCGTGCAGCAGCAGCACGAGCGGGCCCTCGCCCAGCTCTGCGATGTGAAAGCGGGCGCCGTTCGCTGCCACGTCGCGGTGGGTCCAGGGTCCCTCTCGCAGGACGACCGAGGACCTCGTTCCGTCGTGGTCGGCGGGGGTCACGTGACCGAACCCGCCCCCGCCGCCGAACCCCGCCGCTGCCCGCCGGGCCGCTGCTGGTCGCGCTGATCCCGCTGGTCCCGCTGGTCCCGCGGATCCGGGCGGTGACCGTCCGGCCCCGACGCCTGCTCCTCGCGCGGCCGGGGCCGGACGCTGGAGAGCACCGAGGCCGACTCCTTCGCGGAGGCGATGCTGCGTTCGGGCGGGGTGATGCGGCCGAAGGAGGACTTCGCCATCAGGATCAGCGCGACCGCCAGCACCACGTACAGCCCGCCGACGATGGCGCAGGCGACGGCGAGCGGGATGTCCCACCAGTTCCGCAGCCAGAACGCCAGGCCGAAGCTGAACAGGGGGACCGCGAAGAGCGCGAGCATCGCGGCGATCGCCCCGGCCGCGCTGCCGAACACCGCTCGTTTGACGTCCTGTCGGATCTCCGCCTTCGCCAGCGCGATCTCGTCGTGCACCAGCGCGGACAGATCAGCGGTGGCCGAGGCGACCAGCTCCCCTAGGCTGCGTCCCTCGTCGGCTGCGCTCATCGCGTTCTCCCTCTTTCCCTCTCCCGCAGGGCGGTTACTGCCCCTGGTGCACGTGACACTAGTGGGGCGGTGGTGGTGCGTCAGTCCCTGACACCTCACCGTCGCCCTGGGGAGTGACGAGGCAGATGGTGTGGAGCGGTCTGGAGGCCGATGGTATAAGGGCGCGCCGGCTCACTCCTCGCTCGGGGCCGAGGGAAGCTTCTCCTGGATGAGCTCCATCACCGCGGGGTCGGTGAGGGTGGTGACGTCGCCGAGCTCGCGGTTCTCGGCCACGTCGCGCAGCAGGCGGCGCATGATCTTGCCCGAGCGCGTCTTGGGCAGCTCGTCGACGGCCAGGATCCGCTTGGGCTTGGCGATCGGGCCCAGCTCCTTGGAGACGTGGGCGCGCAACTCCTCCACCAGGCCCTCCTCCGCGGCCGCGCCGCCGCGCAGGATGACGAAGGCGCAGATGGCCTGCGTCGTCTGCGGGTCGGTGGCGCCGACCACGGCGGCCTCGGCGATCTTCGGGTGGGAGACCAGCGCCGACTCGACCTCGGTGGTGGAGATGTTGTGCCCGGAGACGAGCATCACGTCGTCGACCCGGCCCAGCAGCCAGATGTCGCCGTCGGCGTCCTTCTTCGCTCCGTCGCCGGCGAAGTACTTGCCGGGGAAGCGGGACCAGTAGGTGTCGATGAAGCGCTGGTCGTCGCCCCAGATGGTGCGGAGCATGGACGGCCACGGCTCGGTGAGGGCGAGGTATCCGCCGGAGCCGTTGGGCACCTCGTTGCCGTCGTCGTCGACGACGGTGGCGCTGATGCCCGGCAGCGGTACCTGCGCGGAGCCCGGCTTGGCCTCGGTGACGCCCGGCAGCGGGCTGATCATCATGCCGCCGGTCTCCGTCTGCCACCAGGTGTCGACCACGGGCGTGCTGTCGCCGCCGATGTGCTTGCGGTACCAGATCCACGCCTCGGGGTTGATCGGCTCGCCCACCGAGCCCAGGATGCGCAGACTGGAGAGGTCGAACTTCGCCGGGACGTCGTCGCCCCACTTCATGCAGGTGCGGATGGCGGTGGGCGCGGTGTAGACGATGGTGGCCTTGTACTTCTGGACGATCTCCCACCAGCGCCCGTTGTGCGGGGTGTTGGGGGTGCCCTCGTACAGCACCTGGGTCGCGCCGTTGGACAGCGGGCCGTAGACGATGTAGGAGTGGCCGGTCACCCAGCCGACGTCGGCGGTGCACCAGTAGATGTCGGTCTCGGGCTTGAGGTCGAAGACGGCGTGGTGGGTGTAGGAGACCTGGGTGAGGTACCCGCCGGAGGTGTGCAGGATGCCCTTGGGCTTCCCGGTGGTGCCCGAGGTGTAGAGGATGAACAGCGGGTGCTCGGCCTCGAACGCCTGCGGGGTGTGCCGCTCGGGCTGACGCGAGGTCAGCTCGTGCCACCACACGTCGCGACCCGAAGTCCACGGAATGTCCTGGCCGGTGCGGCGCACCACCAGCACGCTGCGCACGTTCGCCGCGCCGGGGCGGATCAGCGCCTCGTCCACGGCGGGCTTGAGGGCGGCGGGCGCGCCGCGCCGGAACCCGCCGTCGGCGGTGATGACGACGCGGGCGTCGGCGTCCTCGATGCGGGTGGCGAGCGCGTCCGCGGAGAAGGCGCCGAAGACCACCGAGTGCGGGGCGCCGATGCGGGCGCAGGCCAGCATGGCCACCACGGTCTCGGGGATCATCGGCATGTAGATCGCGACCCGGTCGCCGGCCTGGACGCCCAGCTCGGTCAGCGCGTGAGCGGCCTGGGACACCTCGCGCAGCAGCTCGGCGTAGGTGATCGCGCGGGAGTCGCCGGGCTCGCCCTCGAAGTGGATCGCCACCCGGTCGCCGAGGCCCGCCTCGACGTGCCGGTCCACGCAGTTGTACGCCACGTTGAGCCTGCCGTCGGCGAACCACTTGGCGAAGGGCGGGTTGGACCAGTCCAGCGTCTGGCTGGGCTCGGTCTCCCAGTCGAGCCTGCGCGCCTGCTGCGCCCAGAAGCCCAGCCGGTCGGACGAGGCAGCCTCGTACGCCGCCGCGGTGACGTTGGCGGCGGCGGCAACGTCGGCGGGGGGAGCGAACCTCCGCTCCTCCGTCATGAGATTGGCAAGGCTTTCGTTGCTCACGACATCTCCCCTGCGATGCGGTGGTGTCTGCGGTGTCCCAGGGCACAGCCCATCAGCCCCGGTGCCCTTTGACAAGGGCAAGCGCCTCCATGGTCCCCCAGCGTGGCGGCCCGGTGCGCCGAACGGCCACGGCTCCGCGCCGGGCGGCCCGCGGCCGCGCCGAACGGCCCGCCGGCGGGGCGTTCCTCCCTCGCGCCCCGTCAGCTCGCGAGGAGGCCGGACTCGGCCGCCGGATGCTCGTCGGGCCTGACGGCGGTGAACTGCGGAGCCCCTCCCCGGCCCGGCCCCAGCACGTACGCCTGGGCCTGGCCGACGTGGAAGTACATGCCGCGCAGCTCCAGGCCGCCCTCGGCCAGCCGCCGCGCCACGCACTCGTGCCGCGCAAGGTGGTCGAGCTGCTGGACCACGTTGGCCAGGCACAGCGCCTCCAGGGGGTCGGTGGCGGGCCGCCCGTCGAGGCAGGGCGGGGTGCCGGCCAGGGCGGCCAGCCGCTCCAGGCTGGGCAGCGCGTGCCGCAGCCACCGCTCCAGCGGGCTGGCGCCGGCGAGGCTCCCGCGCCCCGCGCGCAGCGCGTCCATCGCGCCGCATCCCGAGTGCCCGCAGACGGTGATGGTGGTGACCCGCAGCACGGTCACGGCGTACTCGATGGCGGCGGCGACGGAGTCGTCGCCCTCCCCGGCCGCCGGGCCGCCCGGGCGGGGCACGAGATTCCCCACGTTGCGCACCGTGAACAGGTCGCCGGGGCCGCTGGAGGTGATCATGCTGGTCACCAGCCGGGAGTCGGCGCAGGTGAGGAAGAGGTGGCCGGGACGCTGCCCCTCCCGGGCCAGCCGGGCCAGCTCGCGTCGGACCAGCGGCGCGGTGGTGCGCTGGAAGTTCCGCACGCCGCTGAGGAGCTGGTCGTGCCGCACGGTGCCGGTGCCGGTCGAGGTGCCGCCGTGGGCGCCGTTCCCGCCCGCCACCGTCGTCGTCACGGGGGCGGTGCACTGGTGGTTGCGCCACGGCTGCCAGGGCCAGCAGCGGTGGGTCGAGGCGGGCTCCCCGATGCGCTGCCCGGAACGGCCACTGATCTCCGCCCGCCCGCCGTGCGCGATGTGGGCGGCCTGCCAGTCGTGGAGCGTCTCGTACGCCGCGTGGTCCAGGAAGCCGCCGTCGAGCTCGACCGTGGCGGTGGCGCCCTCGGGCACCTGCGCCAGCGCGCGACTGAGCCGGGGCACGGCGAGGAACGTGAGCTGGCCGTGGACCCGCAGCCGGTGGCTGCCGTCCGGCAGCCGCTCGTGGCTGACGCCCGTGTGGCTGAGGCGGTGCAACGCGACGGCGACCGCCACCGCGATGCCGATGCCGACGCCCTCCAGCACGCCGAGCAGCGCGGTGCCCAGCGCGGTGGGGGCGTACACGAGCAGCTCGCGGTACCGCGTGACTGTGCGGATGTGGGTGATGCTGACCATCTGCACGCCGACAACCATCACCAGCGCGGCGAGCGCGGCCAGCGGGATCAGCTCCAGCAGGCCGACCAGCAGGCCGGAGGCGAGCAGGATCCAGCAGCCGTGCAGCATGGCGGAGGCGCGGCTGACGGCGCCGGCCGCGACGTTGGCGGAACTGCGCACCGCGACGCCGGTCACCGGCAGCCCGCCCAGCAGGCCGGAGACCACGTTGGCCGCGCCCTGGCCGCGCAGCTCGCGGTCGAGGTCGGCACGGGCCACCCGGCGGTCCTCGCCGCCGGACCGCCGCTGCCGGGCGGCGGCCAGCTTGTCCACGGCCACGGCCGAGAGCAGCGACTCGACGCTGGCGACGAGCGTGACGGTGAGCACGGCGGCGATCAGCCCGAGCACCGGCCCGTCGGGCGCGGAGGGCAGGGCGTGGCTGCTCCAGGACGGCAGGTCGACGCGGGGCTGGTGGAGCGAGGTCGCCGAGGTGAGGGCAGTGGCGAGCAGGACGGCGGCGAGCGCGGCGGGCACCGCCCGGCGCACGGCGCCGCCGACGCCGCCGGGCAGCCGCGGCCACAGCAGCAGCACGGCGACGGTGAGCCCGCTGATGGCGAGCGCGCCCGGGTGCGGGTCGGCGAGCTGGCCGGGGAGCTGCGCGAGGTTGTCGATCACCTCGCTCTCGGGGTTGCCGCCGAGGACGATGTGGAGCTGGGCGAGCGCGATGGTGGCGCCGATACCGGCCAGCATGCCGTGCACGATGGCGGGGCTGATGACGAGTGCGGAGCGGGCCACCCGCAGGGCGGACAGGATGAGCTGGGCCAGCCCGGCCAGGGCGGTGATCGCGCAGGTGGTGCGCCAGCCGTGCTCCTGGATGAGCTCGGCGGTGATCACGGTCAGGCCGGCGGCGGGCCCGGTGACCAGGAGCGGGGCGCCGCCGAGCGCGCCCGCGACGAGGCCTCCCACGGCCGCGGCCACGAGCCCCGCCTGGAGCGGGGCCCCGGTGGCCAGGGCGATGCCCAGGGAGAGCGGCAGAGCGATCAGGAAGACCGCGATGGAGGCGGACAGGTCGGCGCGCGGTGGCATGGGCGTCTCCGAACTTGGGAGGGTCTACCGAGGGTCACGAGCGATGGCCACGGATAGTGTCGGTATGGCTACTCTCAAGCGCTGGTAAACAGAGAGTAATGGCGTGCAAAGCTCGCCTCTACCCCGAGGTCGCCCTAAAGGCCAAAAGTCCTCCGATCGAGTGAATTAATCATTTAATCCGCTTGTCTTACCTAGCTCCCCTCCCCCGCACCGGGATGTTTGTCGCACCGGCATCCATCACTGAGACGTAGCGGGAGCGACCTCATGCCCTTCGCGAGACGGACCAGACGGACCAGACGGACAGGACCGACGGGGCGGTCGGGGCGGTCGGGGCGGTCGGGGCGGATGGGGCGGTCGGGGCGGACGACCTGTGCGACGGCCGCCGCCCTGACGCTGGCCCTGGCTCTGGTGAACACCGCCTGTTCCAGCGGCACCGGCGGTTCCGGCGGCCGCGGAGCCCCCGGCGAGCCCCGGTCCAAGGGAGCCGCGGCGGCCCCGCAGCCCGGCCCGCCGCGCACGGCGCCGCGCCTCATCGGCGACGGCTCGACGGCGTACACCGGCCCGCAGCCGGGCCAGCCGCCCGCCAAGCCGCTCGCCAAGGGCGAGGCGCCGCCCCAGTTCGTCGTGTTCTCCTGGGACGGCGCCGGCGAGGACGGCAGCGGCCTGTTCTCCCGCTTCCGCGAGGTCGCCCGCCGCCACGACGCGGACATGACCTACTTCCTCTCCGGCCTCTACCTCCTCCCCGAGCGCGAGCGCGAGCGCTACCGCCCGCCCGGCCACCCCCGCGGCGCCTCCGACATCGGCTACCTCAGCGACGAGCACATCGCGGACACCCTCGAACAGCTACGCCTGGCCTGGCTCGACGGCAGCGAGATCGCCACCCACTTCAACGGCCACTTCTGCGGCCCCACCGGCGTCGCCGCCTGGTCACCCGAGGACTGGCGGAAGGAGATCGAGCAGGCCAAGTGGATGGTGCGGAACTGGCGCACCACCACAGGCTTCGAGGACCCCGCGCCGCTCCCCTTCGACTACGACAAGGAACTCGTCGGCGGGCGCGCCCCCTGCCTGGAAGGCCAGGAGAACCTGCTCGCCGTCGCCGCCGAGTTGGGCTTCCGCTACGATTCCAGCGGCAACGGCCTGCAGGTCTGGCCCAGGCGCCTGAACGGCGTATGGGACATCCCGCTCCAGTCGGTCCCGGTGCCGGGCCAGCCCTTCGAGACCCTGTCCATGGACTACAACTTCATGGTCAACCAGTCCGGCACCGCCGACGGCGACCCGGCGATGTACCCGGTCTGGGAACGCCAGATGCGCGACGGGCTGCTGGCGGCGTTCGAGCGGGCCTACGACGGCAACCGCGCGCCGCTCATCATCGGCAACCACTTCAACGACTGGAACGGCGGCATCTACATGGACGCCGTCGAGGACGTCATCAAGGAGCTGTGCCCGCGCGACGGCGTGCACTGCGTCTCCTTCCGCCAGCTCGTGGACTGGCTGGACGCCCAGGATCCCCAGGTGCTTGAGCGGCTGCGGACCCTGGACGTCGGGCAGGCGCCGCGCGAGGGCTGGGCGGCGTTCCGGCACGGCGCGCGTGACGGAGACGGAGGGCGCGCGGAAGGGCGTTAGGCGGCGGGCAGTCTGGCAGGCGGGCCTGAGTGTGCGTCAGGCGGTCGCCTGGAGCTGCTGCTGCTGCGGCTCACCGAGCACGAAGTCGGGGTCCACCTGGGCCGCGAGGTCGGCGCCGGCGCGCTCGTTGCCCCAGCTCACGGCGTTCTTGAGGTGGAAGTGCACCATCTGCTCGGTGTAACGCCGCCAGTCCCGGCCCTCGTACGAGGCGTCGGCGGCCTCGTGCAACGCCGCCAGCGCACGCCGCCCCGGCTCCTCGATGCTGTCGAACGGCCGCTCCGTGCCGCGCTCTAGGGCCCGCACCCAGTCCGAGTGGCCCATCGTCACCAGCAGGTCGTCGCCCACCTGCTCGCGCAGGAACGCCACGTCGTCCGGACCCTGCACCTTGTTGCCCACCACGCGCAGCGCGACGCCGAAGTCCCGGGCGTACTCGCGGTACTGGCGGTAGACGGAGACGCCCTTGCGGGTCGGCTCGGCGACCAGGAAGGTCATGTCGAAGCGCGTGAAGAGCCCGGAGGCGAAGGAGTCGCTGCCGGCCGTCATGTCGACGACGACGTACTCCTCGCGCCCGTCGACCAGGTGGTTCAGGAACAGCTCCACCGCGCCGGTCTTGGAGTGGTAGCAGGACACGCCGAGGTCGTCCTCGGTGAACGGGCCGGTGACCAGCAGCCTGATCTGCCCGGCGTCGCCGGCCTCCCCGGCGTCCAGCGGGACGGTGCGGGCGCAGGCGTCGAAGACGGGGTTGTCCTCACCCAGCCGCAGGAGCCGGGAGCCCGCGCCCGGCGGGGTCGTCTTGATCATGGTGTCGGCGGAGAGGATGCGCGGGTTGTCGCCGCGCAGGTAGTCCTTGATGAGCGGCAGTCGGCCGCCCAGCGGGGGCAGCGCGGCGGCCTCGTCCTCCTCGAGGCCCAGGGCGACGCCCAGGTGCTGGTTGATGTCGGCGTCCACGGCGGTCACCGGGACGCCGCGGGCGGCCAGGTGCCGGATGAACAGCGAGGACAGCGTGGTCTTGCCGCTGCCTCCCTTTCCCACGAAAGCGATCTTCATGTTCATTAGCCTAGCGTCAGACCCGCCCCATAGGCTGCCCCGCATGAGCGCCAACGCCAACGCCGACACCGACGCCAACGCCAACGGGGCCGCCAGCGCCGCCGGCGCCGACCCGCTGGTCCGGCTCGCCGCCCTGCCCGGCGTCGCCGAGGCCGTCGACGCCGCCCGCGCGGCCGTCGACCGCCTTCACCGGCACCGGGTCATGCGGCGCCGCGCGCCGGAGGTCGCCGCGGAGGCGGCGCTGCGCGGCGCCCGCGCCTCGGCCGCGCTCGCCGGGGCCGACTGGCCGCTCGAGGAGGTGCGGCGGCGGAGCGACTTCGGGGGCGACGCGGCGGCGCGCACCGTCGGCGCGGCGCTGCGGCTGAACGCCGAGGCCGGGCAGCTGACCGGCGTCTGGCGCGGCTCGCCGACGCGGGTCCTGGCGCGGCTGCACCTGGTCGCGGCGGGTGGCGGCGGCGTACCGGCGGCGACGGTGGGGCGGCCTCGGCTGGCGGGCGAGGCCGTCGCGGACCAGGACGGCGCCGAGGGGGCGGGGGCGGAGGGGGCGGGAACCGAGGCCGCCGAGGTGGCCCAGTGCCTCGGGGAGCCGCCGGACGCGCGGGAGGTCGCGGCCCGGCTCGACGCGGTGGCCCGGCTGGTCGTGGGCGGCTCGGCCGCGCCCGCGCTGGTGACCGCCGCGGTGGTGCACGGCGAGCTGCTGGCGTTGCGGCCCTTCGTCTCGCACAACGCCCTCGTGGCACGGGCGGCGCAGCGGATCGCCCTGATCGCCGGGGGTCTGGACGTCAAGGCCGTGGCCCCGGCCGAGGTGGGGCACGCCGAGGCGGGGCGGGCGGCGTACCTGGAGGCGCTGGCCGGTTACGCCTCGGGCAGCGGGGAGGGCATGGCGCGGTGGATCGGGCACTGCGCGCGTGCGGTGGAGCTGGGGGTGCGGGAGTCGGCGGCGGTCTGCGAGGCGCTGCAACGCGGTGCTGCGGCCTGACGGCGGGCAGGCCGCCCGGGTGGGACGCCCGGGAAGGTCGCCTAGGACGGCACGTAAAGCGGCGGCGTCGCCGTCAGTGACGTCGCGCCGCCGCCAGACATGTCCACCGGTGATCATGCGTGCACGATGTTGAGCCGATCAGGCCGGAATCTGCTGTCCGTTGCCTGGTGCGGCTGGCCCGGTTGGCGGGTCGGCTACGCGTGGGTGCCGGTGTTCATGTCTCCGGTCCGTGGGCCGTAATGAGAGCGACGCCTGCTCGGATCGCCGCTGGTCTCGCGGGCCGTTGAGTCCTTTCTACTCCGAACGGGCGAGTAGGCAAAGCCCGGCGACCGGCCGCGCCCCAGATTTTACTTTTGCCATCAACCGGTCAAACGGTCACGTAGCGGGCGCTCCGCCTGCGGCGGCTGGCGAACCACACGAGCCCCGCCGCGCACACCGCCGCCGCGACGGCCGCCCCCGCCGCCAGCGCCGGGCGGGGCGGCAGGGCGAAGGAGGGGAGCCGCTGCCGCAGCCGCACCGGGCGTTCGAACGCCAGCACCGGCCAGCCGCGTGCGGCGGCCTCCCGGCGCAGCGAGCGGTCCGGGTTGACCACGTGCGGGTGGCCGACGGCCTCCAGCATCGGCAGGTCGGTGACGGAGTCGCTGTAGGCGTAGCAACGCCGCAGGTCGTAGCCCTCGGAGACGGCCAGCTCGGCGATGGCGGCGGCCTTGGCGGGTCCGTAGGCGTAGTAGCCGACCTCGCCGGTGTAGCGGCCGTCCTCTATCACCATGCGGGTGGCGACCACGCGGTCGGCGCCGAGCAGCTCGCCGATGGGCTCGACCACCTCCGCGCCCGAGGAGCTCACGATCACGACGTCGCGCCCTGCGGCGTGGTGCTGCTCGATCAGCGACGCGGCCTCGTCGTAGATGATCGGGTCGATCACCTCGTGCAGCGCCTCGGCCACGATCTCCTTCACCTGTTGAACGTCCCAGCCCTTGCACAGGGACGACAGGTACGCCCGCATCCGCTCCATCTGGTCGTGGTCCACGCCACCGAGCAGGAAGACGAACTGTGCGTAGGCGCTCCTCATCACGGCGCGGCGGTTGATCAGGCCGCCCTGATAGAAGGACCTGCTGAAGGTGAGCGTGCTCGACTTCGCGATCACGGTCTTGTCCAGGTCGAAGAAGGCGGCGGTGCGCGTCGGGGAAGGCGAGGAGGACGGCCGGGGCGGATTTTCCACGAGGCGAGCATACGGGCCCGCCATTCGGCGTACGCTGGTGCGCGTGGGTTTGCCTGAGAGGCCTCTCGGGTACACCATGGAAGTCACGGATCGTTCGCGACCGTGCTAACCCGGTCCGACTCCTCCCCCCCGAGTCGGCCGAGGAAGACGACCCCCGCTCTCCCCCCCGGCGGGGGTCGTCGCATGTCCGGGGGCATATCGCGGGGGTTATCGCGGGGCAGATCGCGGGGCATGTCGTGCCAGCGCTCATGGCGCGTTCCCAGGGCGTTCACCGGCGAGGGTGACCAAGTTTTCCACAGCCCCCGAGTTGTCCACAGATTCGCGGCGGGGGCCCCACGGGCGTGCCTGGGCGGGCACCGTTGTCGCAGCGGGTCGTCGCGTTCGGTGATCGTCCGGATGCCGTGCGCGAGACCGCTGGCGGCGAACGGCACTGACATGGGGAAGGGGGACCCGGACGTGACTCGGGTAACGCGGGCGACGCGGTCCGCACAGTCCACGACGCGGTCGATTCTGATTCTCACGGAGGACGAGGTGCTCCTCGACGACCTGCTGCGGCTCTGCGCGGCGGCGGGTGCCGAGGCGGAGGTGGCGCACGGGGCGCCGGTGGCGGCCGACCGGTGGGAGCGGGCCGCGCTCGTCCTGGTCGGCGACGACCGGGCGGCAGCGCGCCGAGGGCACGGGCAGTGGCCCGGCCGACGGGATGGCGTGCTCCTGGTGGGGCGGGACCTGGACGATCACACGATCTGGGAGCGCGGCGTGGCGCTCGGCGCCGAGCAGGTGGTTCACCTGCCGGGCGACGAGCCGTGGCTGGCCGACCGCATCGCGGACGCCGTCGAGGGGCCCGAGCGGCCGGCGCTCACGGTGGGCGTGATCGGCGGGCGGGGCGGCTCCGGCGCTTCCACGCTGGCCTGCGCGCTCGCGGTGACGGCGGCGCGGCTCGGGCGGCGCACCACGCTGATCGACGGCGACCCGCTGGGAGGTGGGCTGGACGTCCTGCTCGGCGCGGAGCAGGATCCCGGGCCGCGGTGGCCGGCCCTGGCCTGCTCCCAGGGGAGGCTGTCCGGGGCGGCGCTGGAGGAGTCGCTTCCCCGGCCGCACGGGGTGAGCCTGCTGAGCTGGGACCGGGCCGGAGCCGGGATGGTGCGGCTGCCGGCGGAGGCGATGCGCGCGGTGATCGCCGCGGCGCGGCGTGGCGGCGGCGTGGTCGTGCTCGACCTGCCGCGCGCCGTGGACGACGCGGCGGCGGAGGCGCTCGCGCGCCTGGACCTCGGGCTGCTGGTGGTGCCGGCGGAGCTGCGGGCCCTGGCCGCGGCCCGGCAGGTGGTCGCCACGTCCGGGGCGCTGGTGGCGGACCTGCGGGTGGTGGCGCGCGAGTCCGGCTCCAGAGGGCTGGTGGCCGAGGAGCTGGCGCGGCTGCTGGGGCTGCCGCTGGCCGGGGAGCTGCCCGAGGACGCGGGCCTGCCCGCGGCGGCGGACCGCGGCGAGCCGCCGGGCGCGGACGCCGGGGGAATGCTGGGGCGGTTCTGCGCCTCACTGCTGGAGCGTGCCCTGCCCACGGCGGAGGCCGTCGCATGAGCGGCCAGGCGCCCCCGCCGCCGGGGGCGGCGGACCACGAGCTTCCGGTGCTGCCGGAGCTGCCCGAGCTGCCGGAGCTGCCGGAGCTGTTGCAGGAGGTGCGGCTGCGACTGGCCGCGAAGGGCGTCGAGCCGACGCCGGGGCGGGTGGCCGAGGCCCTCGGCGACCACGGTCGGCTGCTGGGCGACGGCGCGGTTGTGGCGGTGGTGCGCGCCCTGCGCTCCGAGCTCGTCGGCGCGGGCCCGCTGCAGCCACTCCTCGCCGAGCCCGAGGTCACCGACGTGCTGGTGAACGGGCCGGACGCGGTCTGGGTGGACCGTGGCCGCGGCCTTGAGCGGGCGGCGGTGCGCTTCCCCGACGCGGACGCCGTGCGCCGGCTCGCACAGCGGCTGGCCGCCGCCGCGGGCCGCCGGCTGGACGACGCCAGGCCCTGGGCCGACGCACGGCTGCCGGACGGCACCCGGCTGCACGCCGTGCTGCCCCCGGTGGCGGTTGGCTCGCCCTGCCTGTCGCTGCGCGTGGTGCGGCAGAGGGCGTTCGGGCTGGCCGAGCTCGTCGCGGCGGGCACGGTGCCGCCCGGCGGAGAGCGGCTGCTGCGGGCCCTGCTCGACGCCCGGCTGTCGTTCCTGGTCACCGGCGGCACCGGCTCGGGCAAGAGCACCCTGCTGGCCACGCTCCTCGGCCTGGTCCCCGGTGAGGAGCGGATCGTGCTCGTCGAGGACTCGGCGGAGCTGCGGCCCGCCCACCCGCACGTGGTGCGGCTGGAGACCAGGCCCGCCAACCAGGAGGGCGCCGGGCGGATCGAGCTGCGCGAGCTGGTGCGCCAGGCCCTGCGGATGCGCCCGGACCGGCTGGTCGTCGGCGAGGTGCGCGGCCAGGAGGTGACGGAGCTCCTCGGCGCCCTCAATACCGGTCACGAAGGCGGCTGCTCCACGCTCCACGCCAACGCGGCGGCCGATGTTCCGGCGCGCCTCGAGGCGCTGGGCAGCGCGGCGGGGCTCCCGAGGGCCGCGCTGCACAGCCAGCTGGCGGCGGCGTTGTCGGTCGTGCTGCACCTGGTCCGCGATCGGGGTTCGGGGCGGCGCAGGATCGCCGAGATCCACGTGCTGGAGCGCGACGGCGACGGCTTGGTGCACACCGTTCCCGCCGCCCGCTGGTCCCCCGGCGGCTTCGCGCGGGAGCAGGGCTGGGCCCGGCTGGCGCGGATGTGCGCGAGGGGAGGCGGGCGGCTGTGAGCGGGCAGATGGCTCAGCTGGCGCAGTTCGCCGTGGCGCTGTGCGTGGGCGCGGGGGCGTGGCTGCTGCTGGCGGACGACGGGCCGGGGCGGCGCCGGGCCCGGCTGCTGTCGGCCGCGGGCGGCGTCCTCTCCCCCGGGCCGGCGCGGTGGTGGCGTACGCCGCGCCGGCCGGAGCCCGAGGCCGTCCGGGTGGTGCTGTGCTGCCTGGCGGCCGGCGGGGTGGTGGCGCTGTGGGGCGGCTCGTGGCTGCCGCTGCCGGCCGCCGGGCTGCTCGCCCCGCTCGCGGTGCGGCGGTGGCGCGCCCGGCGGGAGCGGCGGGCGTCGGAGCGACTCGAGGAGGCGGTGATCGAGCTGTGCGGCTCGGTGGCGGGAGAGGTCCGCGCGGGCCGGACGCCCGGGCAGGCCCTGGCCGAGGCGCGGCCGGAGTCGCTGGGCGAGCCGGGCGCCGCGGTGCTGGCGGCCGCCCGGTACGGGGGCGACGTGCCTGCGGCGCTGCGGGCCGCCGCCGGGCAGCCCGGCGCGGGCGGGCTGCGGGGCGTCGCCGCGTGCTGGCAGGTCGCGGTGGACGGCGGCGCGTCGCTCGCCTCCGGCCTGGAGCGCGTGGCGCAGGCGCTGCGGGCCGAGCGGGACGAGCGCGAGGAGCTGCGGGCGCAGCTCGCGGGCCCTCGTGCCACGGCCGTGGTGCTGGCGGTGCTGCCGCTGTTCGGGCTGCTGCTGGGCGCCGCCATGGGGGTTCGGCCGCTGTGGGAGCTGCTGCACAGCCAGGCGGGGCTGGCCTGCCTGCTCCTGGGCGCCCTGCTGGAGTGGGCCGGGATCGCCTGGACGATGGCGATCGCCCGGGCCGCGGAGAGGGGTGCGGCATGACGGGCTGGGCACTGCTGGTGGCCGCGGTGTGCGGCGCGGGGTTCGCGGTGCGGGCCCGCCCCGGCCGGGCGGTGCGCGGCAGGGCGTACGCGGTGGCGGGGGCGTCGGCAGCCCTCGGATTGCCGGCGGCCCCCGGATTGCCGGCGGCCCCCGGATTGTCGGTGGCGGCGGCGGTGCCGGAGCCGGCACGGGAGCCGCGCCGGGGCGGGTGGCGCGCGAGGCTGCGGCGCGGCCGGGTCCGACTCGCCGAGGCGCGGGCGGAACGGGCGGCGCGGGGGCGGGAGGACCGGCTTCCGCTGGCGACGGAGCTGCTGGCCGCCTGCCTCGCCGCCGGGGCCTCGCCCGGGGAGGCGGCGGGGGCCGTGGGCTCCGCGCTGGACGGCCCGGTGGGCGACGGGCTGCGCCGGGTGGCGGCCGAGCTGCGGCTGGGCGGCGATCCGGCCAGCGCATGGGAGAGATTCGGACAACTTCCGGGCGCGGCAGGGCTCGCCAGGCGACTGGAGCTGGCGCAGTCCACCGGAGCCCCGGTGGCGGGGCTGGTGGCGACGGAGGCCGCCACCTGCCGGGCCCGGCGGCTGCGGGCCGCCCAGATACGCGCCCGCCGGGCGGCGGTGTACGTGACGGGCCCGCTCGGCCTCTGCTTCCTGCCCGCGTTCCTGCTGGTCGGCGTGGCCCCGGTGGTGCTGGGCCTGGCCAGGGAGCTGCTGTGACCTCGCGACGAACCCAACCGGAGGAGATCAACCATGTGTCCGATGTTTCCCACCTTTCCGATGTTCCCGACGCTTCCGACGCATCTGACGAGCCCGACCTCGCCACGCAGGCGCGCGACGGGGCTGCCGCAGGGGCTCCGGAGGGCCTGGAGGGGGATCCGGCGCGACGCCGGGATGAGCACGGCCGAGTACGCGGTGGGCACCATCGCCGCGGCGGCGCTGGGCGCCGTGCTCTACGGCGTCGTCACCTCGGGGTCGGTCAGCGACTCCCTGGGGCAGCTGATCGAGCGGGCCCTCAGTGCACAGCCGTGACCCCGGTGACCCCCGTGACCCCCGTGACGGCGGATACGTCACCGCAGAGGCCGCGGTGGTCATTCCCTGCATCGTCGTGCTGCTGGGGATGCTGCTGTGGGGCCTGGGGGCCGTCTCCGTGCAGCTGCGGTGCGGCGACGCGGTCCCCGCCTGGGCGCGGGCCGTTGCCCGGGGGGAGCCGGTCGCCGTCGCGGTGGAGGTGGCCCGGGCGGCGGCACCGGACGGGGCGACCGTGCGGGTGGAGCGGGACGGCGATCTGTACCGGGTGCGGGTCCAGGCCCACACCCTCGGGCCCGGGCCGCTGGCCGTGGACGTCACGCGGGAGGCGGTGGCCCGCGCGGAGCCGGAGTGACCGGGGCTCGGCGACGGTCTGGGCGGTGGCCTGTGCCACGGTGCTGTGCCTGGCCTTCGCCGCCCTGCTGGCGCTGGGTGAGGTGATGGCGGCCAGGCAGCACGCGGCCCAGGCGGCGGACCTGGCGGCGCTGGCCGCCGCCGACCTGGCCCTGTCCGGACCCCAGCGGGCCTGCGAGGCGGCCGGGCGGGTGGCCGAGGCCCAGGGCGCGCGGCTGGTGCGCTGCCACGTCGGCGGCGAGATCGCCGACCTGACCGCCGAGGCCCGCACCGGCCCCTACGCGGCGCGCGCCCGCGCCCGCGCCGGGCCCCCGTCCGCGGCCGGGGACGGGGCCGGGGACGGGGCGTCCGCCGAGGCGCCGGGCCGGCCGGGCGGCGTCCCGCGTCTAGCGCAGCAGCTGGGTCAGCAGCCGGATGGCGCCGCCCTTGTGGAGGGGGTCGTTGCCGTTGCCGCACTTCGGGGACTGGATGCAGGACGGGCAGCCGGTCTCGCACTCGCAGGCGGCGATCGCGTCGCGGGTGGCGGTCAGCCAGGGGCGGGCGGTGTGGAAGGCGCGTTCGGCGAAGCCCGCCCCTCCGGGGTGGCCGTCGTGGACGAAGACCGTGGGCAGCAGCGTGTCGGCGTGCAGGGCGGTGGAGACGCCGCCGATGTCCCAGCGGTCGCAGGTGGCGAAGAGCGGCAGCATGCCGATGGCCGCGTGCTCGGCGGCGTGCAGCGCGCCGGGCACGACGTCCGGGTCGAGGTCGGCGGCGTCGAGCTGGTCCTCGGTCATGGTCCACCACACGGCGCGGGTGCGCAGCGTGCGGGGCGGCAGGTCGAGCCGGGTCTCGCCCAGCACCTCCCCGGTGATGAGCCTGCGGCGCAGGTAGGAGACGACCTGGTGGGTGACCTCGACCGAGCCGAAGCACAGCCGGGCCTCGCCCCAGGGGACCTCGGTGTCGGTCTCCAGGACCGACAGCTCGGTGACGTCCCGCGCCGAGGTGGTCCACGGCGGGCTGGACTCCTCCACCAGCGCCACGGAGTCGGCCAGGTCCAGCTCCCGCACGACGTAGGTGCGGCCCTGGTGGAGGTGGACGGCCCCGTCGTGGACGGTGGTGTGCGCGGCGGCGGCGTCGACGGTGCCCAGCAGCCGCCCGGTGCCGGCCTCCACGACGCGCACCGGCTCGCCGCCCTGGCCCCGGATGTCGACGAGATCGGCCGGCCGCTCCCGTCGCGTCCAGTACCAGGCGGTGCCGCGGCGCCGCAGCAGCCCGCGGGCGACGAGCTTCTCCGGCAGCCCGGCCGCGGTGTCGCCGAACAGGTCGGCGGCGAAGTCGCCCCCGGTCAGCGGAATTTCGGCGGCGGCGGCGCACAGGTGGGGGGCGAGCACGTAGGGGTTGGCGGGGTCCAGGACGGTGGTCTCCACCGGCCGCCGGAACAGGGCCTCGGGGTGGTGGACGAGATAGGTGTCGAGCGGGTCGTCGCGGGCGATCAGGACGGCCAGCGCGCCCTGCCGCTGCCGGCCGGCGCGCCCGGCCTGCTGCCACAGGGAGGCCCGGGTGCCGGGGTAGCCGGCCAGCAGCACGGCGTCGAGCCCGGCGACGTCGACGCCGAGCTCCAACGCCGTGGTGGCGGCCAGCCCCAGCAGCTCGCCGGAGTGCAGGGCCCGCTCCAGCTCGCGGCGCTCCTCCGGCAGGTACCCGCCCCGGTAGGCGGCCACGCGGCCGGCGAGGGCGCGGTCGGTGGCGGCCAGCCGCTCCTGGGCGATCACGGCGACCAGCTCGGCGGCGGCCCGGGAGCGGACGAAGGCGACGGTGCGGACGCGCGAGGCGGCCAGTTCCGTGAGCAGCTCGGCGGTCTCGGCGGTCGCGGTGCGGCGGACGGGGGCGCCGCGTTCGCCGCGGGCCTCGGTCAGCGGCGGCTCCCACAGGGCGAAGACCAGCTCGCCGCGCGGCGAGGCGTCCTCGGTGACCTCGGCGACGGGCAGGCCCGTCAGCCGCGACGCGGAGACGCCGGGCTCGGCGGTCGTGGCGGAGGCGAGCAGGAAGACGGGCCGGGCGCCGTAGTGGGCCGCGACACGCCGAAGCCGCCGCAGCACCTGGGCCACATGCGAGCCGAAGACGCCCCGGTAGACGTGGCACTCGTCGATGACGACGAAGGCCAGCGCGCGCCAGAACGCCGACCACCGCCGGTGGCCGGGCAGCAGCGCCCGGTGGAGCATGTCGGGGTTGGTCAGCAGCAGGTTCGCGTGCTGCCGCGCCCAGGCCCGCTCCTCCGGACCGGTGTCCCCGTCGTAGGTGGCCGGGCGCACGGCGGCGCCGAGGGGGGCGGCCAGGCGGCGCAGCGCCCGCAGCTGGTCGGCGGCCAGGGCCTTCGTCGGCGAGAGGTACAGCGCGGTCGCGCCCCTCCTGCCGGGGGCGTCGTGGCCCTCCAGCAGGGCGCTGAGCACGGGCGCCTGGTAGGCGAGCGACTTGCCGGAGGCCGTGCCGGTGGAGAGCACCACCGACTCGCCGCGCAGGGCGTGCCCGGCCGCGCGGGCCTGGTGCGCCCACGGCTCGCCGATGCCGAAGGCCCGCACGGCCTCGACGACCTCGGGGCGGATCTCCTGGGGCCAGGAGGCGTGACGGCCGGGCCGGGCGGGCAGACGCTCGGCATGGGTGATGCGGTCGGCCCGCTCCGGCCGGCCGGTCAGCCGCGCGAGGACCGCGGCCGGCGCGCGGCGGCGCGCCGACGACGGCCCGGGAGTCGCCTCGGAGGACATCACCGCACGAGTCTGTCACCTGCCTCGGACACTCCCGTCTGTCACCGGTCCGACGGACAATGGCTGTAAGACGTCGTCCTGGGCAGGCGGTAAGTGGTTGAATGCCTTGGCGGTTGCCGATCCGTCCCCTGCCGTGGGCGGGGATACCCAGGCGGCGGCCGCCCGTTAGCAAGGTGCTGGAGGATCCGTGGACCTGTCCCTGTCTACCCGTAGGGTCGGCGACCGCACGGTCGTCGAGGTGGGTGGCGAGATTGACGTATACACCGCGCCCAAGCTGCGCGAGCAGCTCGTCGAGCTGGTCAACGACGGCAACCATCACCTCGTGGTGGATATGGAGCGCGTGGACTTCCTGGACTCGACGGGGCTCGGCGTGCTGGTCGGAGGCCTCAAGAGGGTGCGCGCCCAGGAGGGCTCGCTGCGCCTGGTGTGCAACCAGGAGCGGATTCTGAAGATCTTCCGGATCACGGGCCTGACCAAGGTGTTCCCGATTCACGAGTCCGTCGACGAGGCCGTGTCGGCCACCGACTGAGCCCGCCGGGTCCGGACCGGAAGTCCGGTCTTCGCGTCAAGAACGTCACCCGAATATCAACCCGTACATCACATGTACATCACCGCGGCTGCCCCCCGGGGACGGCGGTGCCGGCGTCGCCCTCGGGCAGCGCCGGCCCCCGCCCCCGGGGAGGTGCCGCCGCACGATCGCACGGTCACAGCACGATCAAGGGGTAGGGCATGGCCACCGTCGAACTCCGCTTCAGCGCGTCTCCGGAGCACGTACGCACGGCCCGGCTGGTGGCCGCGGCGGTGGCGCGGCGCGCCGGGGTCGACGAGTCGGTCCTCGACGAGCTGAGGCTGGCCGTGGGGGAGGCCTGCAGCCGCGCGGTGGGCCTGCATTCGGCCCACGGGCTGACCTCCCCTGTCCGGGTGATGCTCACCGAGGGTGAGAAGTCCTTCTCCATCGAGGTCGGCGACGACGCGCCGGGCGTCGTGCCCGCCCCCCGTGACCAGAGCCCCGCCGCCCCCGAGCAGCCCTCGCCGGAGTCCACCGAGGACACCGATCAGCTCGGCCTGGCCGTGATCAGCGGGCTGGTCGACGACGTCGAGGTGGTCTCCGATTCTCACGGCGGGAAGATCCGTATGAGCTGGCCCACGGCCACCGCCTCCATCCCCTGATCAGGGGAATTTCTTTAAGCGATCTTCGAATGGAAAGATCGCCGAGAAGATCGTCTATCCGCCGGCTGCCGTAATTTCCCATCCGGCCCTCTGTTTTGATCCACGTCACGTCTCTACACTCCGGGCACGTCTGTTCAGCGCCCGAGCGTCGAGGAGGACGAATGGCGGGCCAACTTTACGATCAACCGTATTTTGTGAAGACAGCCGAGCTGGCGCAGTCCGCCGAGGATGTGGAACTCACTGGCGGTAATCGTGGGCTCATCCTCGTCATCGCGGTGATCGCCGCCGGGGCTCTGGCTGTAGCCGTCGTGCTGGTCAGACAGGTTCTCGCGGCCGACGAGGGCACCGACAACATGAAGCGGATCGCCGCTGCCGTGCAGGAGGGCGCCAATGCCTATCTCGCGCGCCAGATGCGCACCCTGGCGTTCTTCGCCGGCATCGTCGTCTTCCTGTTGCTGCTGCTGCCGGCGGACGACTGGAATCAGCGCATTGGCCGTTCGGCGTTCTTCCTGATCGGCGCGGCCTTCTCCGCCGCCACCGGCTATGCCGGCATGTGGCTGGCGGTGCGCAGCAATGTCAGAGTGGCCGCCGCGGCGCGGCAGGCGAACGATTCCGAGGGCACCGATCAGATCATCCCGGTGCGGCACCAGGCGATGCGGCTGGCGTTCCGCACCGGCGGCGTCGTCGGCATGTGCACCGTGGGCCTCGGCCTGCTCGGCGCGTCGTGCGTCGTGTTGGTCTACGCCGCCGACGCCCCTCGCGTGCTGGAGGGCTTCGGCCTGGGCGCCGCCCTGATCGCCATGTTCATGCGTGTCGGCGGCGGCATCTTCACCAAGGCCGCCGACGTCGGCGCCGACCTGGTCGGCAAGGTCGAGCAGGGCATCCCCGAGGACGACCCCCGCAACGCCGCGACCATCGCCGACAACGTGGGCGACAACGTCGGCGACTGCGCGGGCATGGCCGCCGACCTCTTCGAGTCCTACGCCGTGACGCTCGTCGCCGCGCTCATCCTCGGCACCGTCGCCTTCGGCGACTCCGGCCTGGCGTTCCCCCTGCTGGTCCCCGCGATCGGCGTGCTCACCGCGATGGCCGGGATCTTCCTGGTCTCGCCCCGCCGCACCGACCGCACCAGCATGACCGCCATCAACCGCGGCTTCTTCATCTCCGCGGCGATCTCGCTGGTGCTGGTGGCGCTCGCGGCGTTCGTCTACCTGCCCGGCAGCTTCTCCGAGCTCGAGGGCATCTCCGACCCCGACATCGCCTCCCACGACGCCGACCCGCGGCTGTTCGCGCTGGCCGCCGTGGCCATCGGCATCGTGCTGGCCGCCATAATCCAGCAGCTCACCGGCTACTTCACCGAGACGAGCCGCCGCCCGGTTCAGGACATCGGCAAGACCTCCAGGACCGGCCCGGCCACGGTGATCCTCGCCGGCTTCTCCCTCGGCATGGAGTCCGCCGTCTACACGGCGCTGCTGGTCGGCCTCGCCGTCTACTCGGCGTACATGCTCGCCGGCGGGACGATCATGCTGGCGCTCTTCGCCGTGGCGCTGGCCGGGACCGGCCTGCTCACCACGGTCGGCGTGATCGTCGCCATGGACACCTTCGGGCCCGTCGCCGACAACGCCCAGGGCATCGCCGAGATGTCCGGCGACGTCGAGGGCGACGGCGCGCAGGTCCTGACCGACCTGGACGCGGTCGGCAACACCACCAAGGCGGTCACCAAGGGCATCGCGATCGCCACGGCGGTGCTGGCCGCCGCCGCGCTCTTCGGCTCCTACCAGGACGCCATCGACGAGGCGGTCGGCGACGCCGGGATGACCGTCGAGGAGGTGCTGGGCGCGACCAGCCTCAGCCTGGACATCTCGCAGCCCAACAACCTCGTCGGCATGATGATCGGCGCGGCGGTCGTCTTCCTCTTCTCGGGCCTGGCGGTCAACGCCGTCTCCCGCTCGGCGGGCGCGGTGGTCTACGAGGTGCGCCGGCAGTTCCGCGAGCACCCCGGGATCATGGACTTCTCCGAGAAGCCGGAGTACGGCCGGGTGGTGGACATCTGCACCCGGGACGCCCAGCGCGAGCTGGCGACGCCGGGCCTGCTGGCCGTGATGGCGCCCATCGTGGTCGGCTTCAGCCTCGGCATCGGGGCGCTGGGCTCCTTCCTGGCGGGCGCGATCGGCACGGGCGTGCTGATGGCGGTCTTCCTCGCCAACTCCGGCGGGGCCTGGGACAACGCCAAGAAGCTCGTCGAGGACGGCCACCACGGCGGCAAGGGCAGCGAGGCTCACGCGGCCACGGTCATCGGCGACACGGTGGGCGACCCGTTCAAGGACACGGCGGGCCCGGCCATCAACCCGCTGCTGAAGGTGATGAACCTGGTGGCGCTGCTGATCGCGCCCGCGGTGATCAGCCTCACCTACGGGGACGACGCCAGCGCGCCGCTCCGCGCGGTGATCGCCGTCGCCGCGATGCTGATCATCTTCGGCGCGGTCTACGCCTCCAAGCGGCGCGGCATCGCCATGGACGACACGGCCGGCCCCGGCGACGACGCGGGCAAGCCGAGCGGCCCGGCGGAGTCGGCCGACCCGGCGGAGACGATCACCTCCTAGCGACCAACCGGACGATCACCTCCGCGATCACCCTCCTCACGGGCCGGACACGCCTCGGGCCCGCTTCCCCCGCCCGGCGCCGCGGACAGCGCGGCGCCGGGCGGCGGCGTTACGCAACGGCGATCCCTCGAACGGGTGGATTAACGGGCAAAGACTCCCGATCTCGCCGACCGGCCGGATACGTTATCACTCAGCGTAATCACACTGACACCTGACGCATCTGGAGGGCTCATGAGCACCGCGCCCGAGACCACCGCCGCCTCCCTTCCGCTGCGCGAGAGCACCGAGATCCAGGGCGACATCCTCGCGGGCTTCAAGAAGGACCATGTCCGGCTGCTCCTCATCCGCTTCGGCGACCCCTGGCACGCCCGGCTGTGGCTGCGGCAGCTCAGGGAGCGGATCGCGACCACCCGCGACGTGGCCGCGTTCAACGCCACCTTCCGCGAGGAGCGCCTGCGCCTGGGCGGGAGCGACCCGGGCACGGACACGATGGCCGCCGTCTGGCGCAGCGTCGGCTTCACCCACGCCGGTCTCGTCGCCCTGGTCGGCGGCAGCCCCATCGCGGACGTGCCGCGCGGCACCACCCAGGAGGCGTTCGTCCAGGGCCCGGCGGAGCGCGGCGAGATGCTGGGCGACACCGAGGACGACGCCCCGGAGCACTGGCTGTTCGGCGCGGACCACACGGACCCGGTGCACGCGGTGCTCACCGTCGCCTCCGACCGCGCCGAGGACCTGCGCACGGCGCTGGAGCGGGAGCGGCGGGAGATCTCCTGCCACGGGATGACCATCGTCTTCGAGCAGGCGGGCGCCACCCTGCCGGGCGATCGCAGCGGCACGGAGCACTTCGGCTTCAAGGACGCCATCAGCCAGCCGGGCGTGGAGGACTTCGACGAGCCCGACCCCGAGCGGCCGGGCGAGGTGCTGGGCAAGCCGGGCACGCGGCTGATCCCGCCGGGCGAGTTCGTGGTGGGCTACGCCACGGACCACCGGCTGCCCGCCTGGCTGCCCCGCTGGATGAACGACGGCTCCTTCCAGGTGATCCGCCGCCTGGCCCAGGACGTCACCGGCTGGTGGGGCCAGGCGGCCGAGCAGCTGAAGGTGCTCAAGGGCCAGGGCGCGGCCCCGGAGGACGCCACCGAGGACTGGGTGGCCTCCCGCATGGTGGGCCGCTGGCGCTCGGGAGCGCCCGTGGCGGAGTATCCGGACGCGGAGCCGCAGGTTCCGCCCGGCCCCGAGGAGAACAACGACTTCGGGTACGCCGACGACCTGAACGGCCGGATCACGCCACTCTTCTGCCACCTGCGGAAGACCAACCCCCGTGACGGCCTGACACTCGTGAACGGCGACGTCATCCCGGAGGAGGGCGCGATCGACGGACGCCGCATCATGCGCCGGGGCGTCCCCTTCGGCCCGCCCCTCGACCAGCCCCACCCCGACACGGCGGGCGGGGAGCACATTACGCGCGGCCTGCTCTTCGTCAGCTACCAGTCGGACCTGGTCGCGCAGTTCGAGTTCGTGCAGCGCTCCTGGGTCAACAACGACAACTTCCCGCAGCGCGAGCCGCGCGTGGGCCGGGACGGGGTGATCGGCAAGGACTCCACGGTGTCCTTCCCCGCCCAGCGGCAGGGGCCCACCGCCTGCGTGCCGCTGGGCCTGAAGCAGTTCGTGCGCACCCAGGGCGCGCTCTACGCCTTCACGCCCTCGCTGACGGCGCTGGGGCAGCTCGCCGACGGCCTCATCCCGGTCGGCGGCGGCCCGCTGGAGGACCGGGCGCTGACCGCGCCGACGACCATCCTGCGCGACGAGGTCGTCAGCTCCGGCCGGGCCCGGCTGCGCTACGAGAGCGACGGCGACCTGGTGGTGCGCGACGAGGGCGAGCGGGAGATGTGGCGGGCGGGGGTGGCCGGGCGTGGCGCGGTGCACGCCGAGTTCCGCGAGACGGGCGAGCTGGTCCTGCCCGATGCGGTCGGCGAGATCGTCTGGTCCACCCCGACCGACGGCAACCCGGGCGCCACCCTGGTGGTCGGGGTCGACGGCGATGTGTCGATCCGCGCCGCCGACGGCCGCTCGCTGTGGCACACCGGCACGGCCCACTGACGGCGGACGTCGCGGGCGTAGCGGCGCGGATGGTGGGCGTGGCGGCGCGGATGGCGGGCCGCCCCGCAGCCGCCTACCGGTTGCGGTCGGGCCGCCACACGACGATGGCCGAGGAGGCCCGCACGTCCTCGTACGGCACGAGGTCGCGGCGGTACGAGGCGTGCACCTGCGCCTCGCGCTGGCGCATCGCCACCGCCGCGCCCTCCAGAGCCTGCTGAAGCTCGGCCACCTTGGCCTGCAGCGCCGCGACCTGGGTCTCCAGCTCGATGATCCGCTTGATCCCGGCCAGGTTGATGCCGTGGTCCTGGGAGAGCCGCTGCACCTCGCGCAGCAGCTGGATGTCACGGGCGGAGTAGCGCCGGCCGCGGCCCGGGGTGCGGTCCGGGCACACGAGGCCGAGGCGGTCGTACTGGCGCAGCGTCTGCGGGTGCAGCCCGGACAGCTGCGCCGCGACGGAGATGACGTATACCGGAGTCTCGTCGGTCAGCTCGTAAGGGTTCGTGGGTCCGTTCCGGCCGTCCATCTCACTACTCTCCCTTCGCGGCCTCGAACAGCGCCGTCCGAGGGTCCTCGTCTCCGGCAGCCGCGCGGTAGCTCTCCAGGGCCGTTCTGGCCTTGTCGCCCAGCTCGCGGGGGACGACCACCTCGATCGTGACGAGCAGGTCGCCCCTGGTGCCGTCCTTGCGCACCGCCCCCTTGCCGCGCGCGCGCATCACGCGCCCGCTCGGCGTTCCCGGCGGCAGCTTCAGCGTGACCGGGGCGCCACCCAGGGTCGGCACCCTGATCTCACCACCCAACGCCGCCTCGGGGAAGGTCACCGGCACGGTGATCGTGAGATTGTCCCCTCGCCGGCCGAAGACCGGGTGCGCGTCGACGTGCACCACCACGTACAGGTCTCCGCTGGGTCCGCCGCGCTCCCCCGGGGCGCCCTTGCCGCGCAGCCTGATCCGCTGCCCGTCCGCGACGCCCGCGGGGATGCGCACCTGCATGGTGCGCGAGGAGGTGGCCCGCCCGCTGCCCCGGCACACCGGGCACGGGTCCTGGGCGATCAGGCCGCGCCCCCGGCAGTCCACGCACGGGTCGGTGAGGGAGAAGCCGCCCCCGCCGCCCCGGCTGACCTGCCCGGTGCCGACGCAGGTCGGGCAGACCCGTGGCGTGCCGTTCTTGTCGCCGGTGCCGGAGCACGCCTTGCACGCGGCCGAGGAGGACATCCGCAGCGGCACCGTGGCCCCGGAGACCGCCTCGGTGAAGCTGAGCGTCACCTCGGACTCGATGTCCTGGCCGCGGCGCGGCGCCGTGCGGGTCCCGGCGCCGCCGCGGTTGAACAGGCCGCCGAAGACGTCCCCGATGCCGCCGCCACCCACGCCCCCGCCGCCGAAGCCGCCGCCACCGCCCTGGGGGCCCTGGGGGCCGCCGAAGAGGTCCCCCAGGTCGAAGTTGAACTGGCCGCCGGCGCCGGGGCCCGGCCGGAAGCCGCCGCCCCCGAAGAGCGCCCGCGCCTCGTCGTACTCCTTGCGCCGCTTGGCGTCGCCGAGCACGTCGTACGCCTCGGAGACGTCCTTGAAACGCTCCTCTGCCCGCGCGTCGCCCTTGTTGGCGTCCGGGTGGAACTCGCGCGCGAGCTTGCGGTACGCCTTCTTGATCTCCGCCTCGGTGGCGTCTTTCGGAACGCCGAGGACCTTGTAGTAGTCCTTCTCGATGAAGTCCTTGGTGCTCATCCCCGGCGTCCCTCCTCTCTCGCGTGTCTCGCCCTGCCGGCCTCGGCCTCGGCCTCAGCCCTTGTCCGGGCCACCGCTCTCCTTCGTATCCGGCTGCTCGGTCTCGGCCTCCGCCGCCTCCTGCCGCTTCTCCTCGTCCGCCTCGCCCGACTCGCCCGCGCCGCCCTTACCTGACTTGCCGGGCTTGCCGCCCTTGCCGCCCTTGCCGCCCTTGCCGGACGTGTCGCCCTCGGTGCTCTCCGAACGCTGCACGCCCGGCTGCGGCTCGGCTACCCCGACCCGGGCCGGACGGATCGTCCGGTCGCCGATTCGGTACCCGGGCTGGAGGATCTGCACGCACGTCGTCTCGGTGACATCCGGCGAGTAGCTGTGCATCAGGGCCTCGTGGATGGTCGGGTCGAAGGGCTCGCCCTCCTTGCCGAACTGCATCAGCCCCATCTTGGCGGCCACCGTCTCCAGCGACTCGGCAACCTGCTTGAAGCCGCCGACCAGCTCGCCGTGGTCCCGGGCACGCCCGATGTCGTCGAGCACCGGGAGCAGCTCGGTCAGCAGGTTGGCCACGGCCATCTCGCGGACCGCGATCCGGTCCCGCTCGACCCGGCGGCGGTAGTTCTGGAACTCCGCCTGGAGCCGCTGCAGGTCCTGGGTGCGCTCGTTCAGCGCGGAACGGGCCTGGTCCAGCTGGGCGGTCAACGCCACCTGCTGGACCTCGGTGGCGTGCGGGGGCTGCGGGACCTGCGGCTCGGGGTGGGCGGCCCCGGCCGGGGTGTCGTCCCCGGCCGGCGCCTCCCCGTGACCGCCGTTCCCTTCGCCGCCGCCCGCGGCGTTGGCGTTGGCGTTCTCCGATGAACTCTCAGAGCCCGGGGACTTCCCGGCAGACCCCCCAGAGGACTCAGCCGGCGCTTCGGGGCCGGCGGCCTCGGCGTCGGGGACCTCGGGCTCCTTGTCGAAGCCCTGCGGGTCCTGAGTCACGCGGCACCACCCTTCGGCTTCTCCTCGTCCACGATCTCGGCGTCGACAACGTCCTCGTCAGCCGCGGAGGCCGACGACGCGCCGCCCTCGCCCTCGCCGCCGCCCGCCGCCGACGGGCCGCCGGACTGCTGCGCCTGCGCGTCGGCGTACATGGCCTGGCCCAGCTTCTGGCTGGTGGCCGCGACCTTCTCGGACGCCTCGCGGATGGCGGCGGTGTCCTCGCCCTTCAGCTTCTCCTTCAGGTCCGCGATCGCCGCCTCGACCTCGGTCTTCACGTCGCCCGGCACCTTCTCGGAGTTCTCCTTCAGGAAGTTCTCCGTGGTGTAGACGAGCTGCTCGGCCTGGTTGCGGGTCTCGGCCGCCTCGCGCCGCTGGCGGTCCTCCTCGGCGTACTGCTCGGCGTCGCGCATCATGCGCTCGATGTCGTCCTTCGGCAGGGCGGAGCCGCCGGTGACGGTCATCCGCTGCTCCTTGCCGGTGCCCAGGTCCTTGGCGGAGACGTGCATGATGCCGTTGGCGTCGATGTCGAAGGTGACCTCGATCTGCGGCACGCCGCGCGGCGCCGGGGGCAGCCCGGTCAGCTCGAACATGCCCAGCTTCTTGTTGTACGCCGCGATCTCCCGCTCGCCCTGGTACACCTGGATCTGCACCGACGGCTGGTTGTCCTCCGCCGTGGTGAAGATCTCCGAGCGCTTGGTCGGGATCGTGGTGTTGCGCTCGATCAGCTTGGTCATGATGCCGCCCTTGGTCTCGATGCCGAGCGACAGGGGCGTGACGTCCAGCAGCAGGACGTCCTTGACCTCACCCTTCAGCACACCCGCCTGGAGGCTGGCGCCGATCGCCACGACCTCGTCCGGGTTCACGCCCTTGTTGGCCTCCTTGCCGCCGGTGAGGTTCTTCACCAGGTCGGCGACGGCGGGCATGCGGGTCGAGCCGCCGACGAGCACCACGTGGTCGATCTCGGACAGCTGGATGCCCGCGTCCTTGATCACGTTGTGGAACGGCGTCTTGCAGCGCTCCAGCAGGTCGGACGTGAGCTGCTGGAACTGCGCCCGGGTGAGCTTCTCGTCCATGTGCAGCGGGCCCTCGGCCGAGGCCGTGATGTAGGGCAGGTTGATCGTCGTCTCGCTCGACGAGGACAGCTCGATCTTCGCCTTCTCGGCGGACTCGCGCAGCCGCTGGAGGGCCATCTTGTCCTTGCTGAGGTCCACGCCGTGCGCGTTCTGGAACTGCTTGACCAGGTAGTCGACGATGCGCTGGTCCCAGTCGTCGCCGCCGAGGTGGTTGTCGCCGTTGGTGGCCTTGACCTCCACCACGCCGTCGCCGATCTCCAGCAGCGAGACGTCGAACGTGCCGCCGCCGAGGTCGAAGACCAGGATCGTCTGGTCCTCCTTCTCCAGCCCGTACGCGAGCGCGGCGGCGGTCGGCTCGTTGACGATACGCAGCACGTTCAGGCCCGCGATCTCGCCGGCCTCCTTGGTGGCCTGGCGCTCGTGGTCGTTGAAGTACGCCGGGACGGTGATGACCGCGTCCGTGACCTTCTCGCCCAGGTACGACTCGGCGTCCCGCTTCAGCTTCTGCAGGATGAAGGCGCTGATCTGCTGCGGGTTGAAGTCCTTGTCGTCGATCTTGATCTTCCAGTCGGTGCCCATGTGGCGCTTGACCGACCGGATGGTCCGCTCGACGTTGGTGACGGCCTGGCGCTTGGCGACCTCGCCCACCAGCACCTCGCCGTTCTTCGCGAAGGCCACAACGGACGGCGTGGTCCTGGCGCCCTCGGCGTTGGTGATGACGGTGGGCTCACCGCCTTCGAGAACACTGACGACGGAGTTCGTCGTGCCCAGGTCGATGCCGACCGCACGTGCCATGTCGATTTCCTCCAGCTGCTAGCTGAGCCTGCGTCGCACGCCTGTGTCGGCGCGCGTGCCTGAGTGGGACAGGCTCAAGAGTGCATGAGGAAACATCGGCAGTCAAATGACCTGAGTCGAGTCCACTCAACTCTTATCCAGCTCTTACGCTCAGCCCAGCCAACTCAGCCCGGCTCAGCGCAACTCAGCCCAGCCGGAGCGAAAGCAGCGCGACATCGTCCCGGATGGTGGGGGCGTACGCCGACAGGTCCCGCCACACCGCGTCCACCAGCCACCCGGGCGTCGGCGTTCCCTCCACGAGGAGGGCCTCCAGCCGCTCCCCCAGCGGATAGAACGCCCCGTGCCGGTCGCGCGCCTCCGTCACGCCGTCGGTGTACCCCAGCAGCACGTCCCCCGGCCGCAGCGGCTCGCTCGCGACCGGCGGCGGCACCACCTCGGGCGCCACCCCCAGCGGCGGCCCCGGCTCGGCGGCCAGCTCCCGCACCACGCCCCCACGGATCAGCAGCGCCGACGGATGCCCCAAGCTCACCACGTGCACCTCCCCGGCGTCCAACGCCACCTCCAGCAGCAGCGCCGTGGCGAACAGCTCGGCGTCCGCCTCCTCCCCGGCGGTGGCCACGTCCACCCGCAGCCGCCGGTTGAGCCGCGCGGCCACCCCGCCCAGCTCCGGCTCGTACAGCACCGCCTCCCGGAACGAGCCCAGCAGCGCCGCCACCGTGCCGACGGCCGCCAGCCCGTGCCCCCGCACGTCCCCGATGACCGCCCGCACCCCGTACGGCCCCTCCCGCACGTCGTACAGGTCCCCGCCCACCAGCGCGGCCCGCAGCGCCGGGCGGTAGAGCGCGGCGCAGCGCACCGGCCCCACCGCCGGCGGCAGCGGCGGCAGCACGGCCCGCTGCGCCGCCTCGGCCACGCTGCGGACGACGACCAGGTCGCTGGTGTAACGGCTGCGCACCCATGCCACGAGCACGCTGAACGCCGCGATCGCGACGACCGCCGCCAGGTCCCCGCCGCTGATGTGCTCCGCCCGGGTCTGCGGCGTCGCCAGCACGGCCACCACCCCGGCGGCCAGCAGCGCGGTCTGGCGCGGCCCGTAGATCAGCCCGGCCAGCGGCGGCACGGCGGCGATCAGGGTGCCGACCAGCTCCACGCGCGCGGCGATCGGCTCCAGCACGGCCAGCACCGCGAACAGGACCCACGGCAGAGCCCGCAGCCAGCGCGGCAGCAGGCCGGGCTGACCGGCGCCGACGATGCCCACCGCCCTGGCGACCACGGGTCACCGGGCCGCATCCGCCCGGGCCGGGCCCGCGTCCGCGTCCACGTCCGCGTCCGCGTCCGACCGGGACTCCTCGGTCTCCGCGGCTTCCGCGGCCTTCGCGGCCTCCGCCCGCAGCCGGTCGGTACGGGCGCGGATCTCCGGCAGCGCGGCGTAGATCACGTCCCCCGGGCAGTGCGTGTAGAAGATGTCGCGGTGCCCGGCGACGACGTCCACCTCGGCCGCCGTCCCCTCCGGGACGCGGCTGGCGTCGTTGCTGGAGACCAGCCGCACCCGCCCCCGCGGATCCGCGCCCGGCCGCAGCTTCCACGCCGCGATCTGGGCGACGGCGTCCAGCAGCGGCTCGGGCACGGCCTCCGCGTAGCTGAAGTCGCCGAGCGCCGCGATGCCCACGCTGTCGTGGTTGAAGCCGGTGGTGTGTGCCCCCAGCACGAAGCGGTCGATGCCGCCCGCGCGGCCCTCGTAGATCGTGCCGCACTTGTCGACGACGAAGTTGTAGCCCAGGTCGTCCCAGCCCAGGCGCAGCACGTGGTCGGCGTACATCGCCCGCAGCATGGCGGGAGCGTCCGCGCAGTCGTAGTCGTCGGGGTGGCCGGTGTGGTGGATGAAGACCGCCCTGGCCGCGCCCGTGTAGGTCACCGGGTCGTCGCGCAGGCCGTCGTCCGCCCCCCACTCCACCCGGCTGACCACGGCCGGGCGCGGCGCGGCGGGGCGGCGTTCGGCCGGGCCGCCGCCCACGCGCTCGCGGGCGCGCTCGTACGCCGGCGAGGCGCCCGGCAGCCCGGCGTTCGGCGGCGTCGCCCGCCAGGTCACCAGCAGGGCGAGGGGCAGCACCGCCAGCAGCGTGGCCCACACCGCCGCCCTTCGCACCCTCGCCCGGAACGACCCCGACCACGACCACGACCACGATCCCGATCCCGACCACCCTCGCCCCGACATCGCCGATCAGCCTCCCAGTCGCTCAGCCGCTCAGCAGTTCAGGAGATGATCTTGATCGCGCTCGACCAGTTCAGGCCCAGCGGCTCCTGGATGGTGATGTTGAGGAACCCCAACGCCTCCAGCTCACGCGCGCGCCGCAGCGGGCCGACGTCCAGGGCCCGCAGCCCGCTCGAGGAGGCCAGCTCCGCGACGGTCAGCTTGGCGTCCGCCTCGTCGCCCGCTATGAGCACGTCCAGCGGCTGCCCGGCCACCTGCCCGTCCACCAGGGTCCCCGCGAGCGTGGTGTTGAACGCCTTCACCACCGGCGCGCCCGGGGCGGCCTCGGCCGCGATCAGCTCGGCGGCGGAGGTCCCGGCCGGCACCGCGAGCCCGTCGAGGGTGTTGAAGTCGACGGGGTTGGAGATGTCGACCAGCACCGAGCCCGTCAGCGCGGTGCCGTACTCGGCGACCACGTCGCGGCCCGCCGGGTAGGGCACGGCCAGCACCACCACGTCGGCGTCCTCGACCCCGATGGCGTCGGAGGCGTTGACCTCCGCCGCGCCGGGGGCCCTGCCGCGCAGCTCGTCGGCGAGGTCCGCCGCCTTCTTGTGGCTTCTGTCGATCAGCCGGACGGTATGCCCGCCGGCCAGGGCACGGCTCGCGATGCCACGGCCCATGTTCCCCGCGCCGATGATGGAAACAATCATTTCTCCATGCGAGCACGCCCCCCGGCGACCCGCATCTCAGGAGCACGTCAGGAGCACGTCACGAGCACGTCAGGAGCGCAGCAGCTCCGCCAGCACGGCGGCGTGGCTGCGGTCGGGGGCGCGGGCGGCGGTCAGCAGCGTCACCCCTCCGGAGCGGGCCCGCGCGCGCAGCCGGTCGAGCGCCTCGGCGGCCGGCGCCTCCGCGGCGAGCTCCGCCTCGTACCGGCCGCGGAACTCCTCCCAGCTCCCCTCCGGGCCGTGGAACCAGCGGCGCAGCTCGTTCGAGGGCGTCACCTCCTTGGGCCACTCGTCGATCCCGGCGTCGGCCTTGCTCAGCCCGCGCGGTCAGAGCCGGTCGATCAGCACCCGCGTGCCGTCCTCCGGGGACGGCGGCTCATACACCCGCCGCACGCGCACACGCACACGCACACGCATCACAACGCCCTCCTGACTGACGCGCTCCGCCCCTCGTTCTCCCTCCAGTCATGCTCCCTCCAGTCATGCTCCCTCCAGCGGCCGGTCCTCGCGCAGCGCCGCGAAGAGCCGGTCGGCCGCCGGCCGGTCGAGCAGCAGGCGGTTGGGCCGGTCCGGATGGGGCCGCGTCGGCACGGTGTGGAAGCTCAGCCCCTTCCCCGGCACCGCCCGGACGTCGCTGGCCAGCGCGTACAGGCTCCCGAGCGAGTCCAGCCCGGGGTCGGCGGTCACCGACGAGGTCAGCGCGTCCAGCACCGGGTACAGCCGGGTCGGGCTGGTGACGACCGACTCGTCGGTCACCTTTCCGTACAGCAGCCGCAGGAACTCCTGCTGCCGCGCCACCCGGTTCAGGTCGCTGCCGTCCCCGACGTAGACCCGGGCCCTGACGTACGCCAGCGCCTCCTCGCCGTCCAGCAGCTGGCGCCCGGCGGGCTGGTGGTGGCCGACGTTCGGGTCGTGCTCGGCCCGGGGCAGCACCACCTCGATGCCGCCGAGCGCGTCCACGGCGTCGGCGAAGTCCTCGAAGCCGATCACGAGGTGGTGGTCGACGCGCACGTCGGCGAAGCGCTCGAACGCGCGGATGGTGCAGGCCGCGCCGCCGAAGTGGTACGCCCAGTTGAACTGCGCCCGCTCCGGCGGGTGCCGCTCGCCGTTCCACCCCCGGCAGGCGGGGATGTCCACCACGATGTCGCGTGGCACGCTGACCACCTCCGCGCGCCGCCCGTCGCCGGAGAGGTGGAGCAGCAGCACGGTGTCGGAGCGGGCGCTGTCGGGCGTCGATCCGCGGTCGGAGCCGATCACCATGATGTTGCGGGCTTCGCCGTCGCCGCCGGGGGCCGGGCGTTCGGCGGCGTGGCGGTCGAGGGCGTCGGCGGCGGCGTGGTCGGTGCGGATGTTGTCGTCCAGGCTCTGGTACGCCCACAGCGCGATGCCGGCGGTGATCGCCAGCACCACGCCGAACGCCAGCAGCACCCACCACAGCACCCTCTGACCGCGCGTCATCCCGGCCCTCCGCCCTTCCTCGGTCCGATCTCGGTGATCCCCGGCACCACCATCCACGACGGACTGCGGGCCGCGTCAGACATCCGGGATGATTTGCGGATATCTCCCCCAAACGGTGGCGCACCGCCCCGCGGCGAGGGCGTCAAGTTACCGGCTAGTAAGATTGGCTCATCTGGGCTATCGTGCAGGTCCTGAGCAAGATCCTGACCAAGATCCTGAGCACGATCCCGTCCCTCAGGCCCGAGGATCCGAGGAAACGCCATGCAACTCGTCGCGATCGTCGTCTCGCTCGTGCTGACCGCCGTCGCCACCGCGCTCTTCGGCCGGGCCGTCGTGGAGATCGTGCGCTCGCTGCGCCTGGGCCAGCCGATCCCCGCCGGCACCCGCACCGACGATCCGCGCCGCCGCACCCTCACCCTCGCCCGCGAGTTCCTCGGCCACACCCGCATGAACAGCTGGGGCCTCGTCTACCTCGCCCACTGGTTCGTGGCGATCGGCTTCCTCACCCTGATCCTGACCCTCGTCCAGGCCTTCGGCCAGCTCTTCCAGGCCGACTGGACGCTGCCCCTGCTCGGCGACTTCACGCCCTACGCCGTGTACGTCGAGCTCCTCGCGGCCCTGACCACGCTCGGCATCCTCACCCTCATGGCCATCCGCCTGGCGAGCCTGCCCTCCCGCGCCGGCCGCAAGTCCCGCTTCGCCGGCTCCACGGCGTGGCAGGCGTACTTCGTCGAGTACGTCATCCTCATCATCGGCGTCTGCATCCTCCTGCTGCGCGGCCTGGAGGGCGCCCTGCACCACGTCGGCGGCTACGGCGCCGCCCACCTGGTCACCTACCCCCTGGTCGCCGCCTTCGACGGCCTGTCCACCGGCACCCTCCAGAACCTCGTCTACCTCGTCGCCCTCATCAAGCTCGCCACCAGCATGATCTGGGCGATCGTCCTCGGCCTGAACACGACGATGGGCGTCGCCTGGCACCGCTTCCTCGCGTTCCCCAACATCTGGCTCAAGCGCAACGCCGACGGCGCCCCGGCGCTCGGCGCGCTGCAGCCGATGACCTCCGGCGGCGAGCCGATCGACTTCGACGACCCCGACGAGGACGCCCAGTTCGGCGTCTCCCAGATCGAGCACTTCTCGTGGAAGGGCCTGCTGGACTTCTCCACCTGCACCGAGTGCGGCCGCTGCCAGTCGCAGTGCCCGGCGTGGAACACCGGCAAGCCGCTCTCCCCCAAGCTGCTGGTGATGTCGCTGCGCGACCACGCCAACGCCACCGCCCCCTACCTGCTGGCGGGCACCACCCCGGACGAGGAACGCCCGCTGGTCGGCACCGCCGAGGAGAACGGCGTCATCGACCCCGACGTGCTGTGGTCGTGCACCACCTGCGGCGCCTGCGTCGAGCAGTGCCCCGTCGACATCGAGCACGTCGACCACATCGTCGACATGCGGCGTTACCAGGTCATGATCGAATCGTCATTCCCCTCCGAAGCCGGCACGATGCTCAAGAACCTCGAACGCCGCGGCAACCCCTGGGGCCTGGCGAAGAAGAAGCGTCTCGAATGGACGAAGGAAGTGCCCTTCCCCGTCCCCGTCCTCGGGCAGGACGTCGAGGACCTCTCCGCGATCGACTACCTCTACTGGGTCGGCTGCGCCGGCGCCCTGGAGGACCGGGCGAAGAAGACGACGAAGGCGTTCGCCGAGCTCCTCCACATCGCGGGCGTGCGCTTCGCGATCATGGGCGGCGACGAGACCTGCACCGGCGACTCGGCCCGGCGGCTCGGCAACGAGTTCCTCTTCCAGCAGCTCGGCCGCGAGAACGTCGAGACGCTGAACGCCGCCTTCGAGGGCGCCGCCGCGAAGAAGATCGTCACCACCTGCCCCCACTGCTTCAACACCATCTCCAACGAGTACCCCCAGCTCGGCGGCGAGTACGACGTCATCCACCACACCCAGCTCCTCCAGCACCTCGTCGAGGCGGGCAAGCTGACCCCGGTCACGCCGGTCGAGGGCCTGATCACCTACCACGACCCGTGCTACCTGGGCCGCCACAACCGCGTCTACACCCCGCCGCGCGAGATCATCGGCAGCGTTCCCGGGCTGCGCAACGAGGAGATGCACCGCCACAAGGAGCGCGGCTTCTGCTGCGGCGCGGGCGGCGCCCGGATGTGGATGGAGGAGCGGATCGGCAAGCGCATCAACGACGAGCGCGTCGACGAGGCGCTCTCCCTCAGCCCCGACTACGTCTCGACCGCCTGCCCCTTCTGCCTGGTGATGCTGAGCGACTCGGTGAACTCCCGGGAGGGCCAGGAGGGGGTCCGGGTCGTCGATGTGGCGCAGTTGCTCCTCGACTCGGTCAGGGCGAAGGACGCTCCGGAGCCGGAGGCGGTACGTTCGTAGGCGTGGCCGGTTACAGAGACGACGACCCGTACGGCCCGTACGGGCAGCACCCGCAGCAGTACCCCCCGCCTGCGCCCCAGCCCCACCCCCAGCCCCACCCCGAGCCGTACGCCGACCCGTACGCCGCAGCCCCGCAGCCTCAGCCGTACCCGTACGCCGAGCCCGCCCCGCCCCCCGCCCCGGCCCCGCCGCCGCCCAAGCTCCACTGGAAGGACCTGCTGGCCGGCATCCTCTTCCGCCCCAGCGCCACCTTCTGGCAGATGCGGGACTACAGCATGTGGGGCCCCGCGCTCGTCGTCACCTTCCTCTACGGCCTGGTCGCCGTCTTCGGCCTCGACAGCGCGCGGGACTCGATCCTCGACACCACCACCAGCACCCTCATCCCCTACCTGGCCGTCACCGGCGTGGCGATGGTGCTGGGCGCCCTGCTCCTCGGCACCGTCACGCACAACCTTGCCCGGCAGTTCGGCGGCAACGGCCTGTGGGCGCCCACCACCGGCCTCGCCATGCTGATCATGACGCTGACCGACCTGCCACGCCTCGCCGTCGCCCTCTTCCTCGGCGGCGCCGCCCCCGTGGTCCAGGTCCTCGGCTGGGCCACCTGGCTCTTCGCCGGCGTTCTGTTCACCATGATGGTCAGCCGCTCCCACGAGATCGCCTGGCCCCGCGCCCTGGCCGCCTCCGCCATCCAGCTCCTCGCGATACTGGCCCTGGTCAAGCTCGGCACCCTCTGAGAGCGGTAGCCTCGGCGGCGTGCTTCTGTCAGACAAGGACATCCGGACGGAGATCGACGCCGGGCGCGTGCGGATCGATCCCTACGACCCGACCATGGTCCAGCCCTCCAGCATCGACGTCCGGCTCGACCGCTACTTCCGGGTGTTCGAAAACCACCGCTACCCGCACATCGACCCGGCGGTCGAGCAGCCCGACCTGACCCGCATGATCGAGCCGCCGGGCGACGAGCCGTTCATCCTCCACCCCGGGGAGTTCGTGCTCGCCTCCAGCTACGAGGTGATCACCCTCCCCGAGGACATCGCCTCCCGCCTGGAGGGCAAGAGCTCCCTGGGCCGCCTCGGCCTGCTCACCCACTCCACGGCCGGCTTCATCGACCCGGGCTTCTCCGGCCACGTGACGCTGGAGCTCTCCAACGTCGCCACGCTCCCGATCAAGCTCTGGCCGGGCATGAAGATCGGCCAGCTCTGCATGTTCCGCCTGAGCTCCCCGTCCGAGCGCCCCTACGGCACCAGCGGCGTAGGCTCCCGCTACCAACACCAGCGCGGCCCCACCCCCTCCCGCTCCTACCTCAACTTCCACCGCACCCGCGTCTAACGCCCCACCGGCACGGCCCTCCGCAACCGCCCACACCGCGGACACCGCAACAGCCGCCCCGGCCCGATGCGCTCACTCCCCAACTGCCGCAACGGAAACCGCCGGGTGCCGAAGACATGCCCCTCGGCGCAACGCACAACGGTGACGACCTCGACGGCGGCGGTGCTGCTCTGCAACGCGTGTTCTCCCCTGCCGGATACGTGACGAACCCCCGCCACATTAGGGGACGAACCCGCCACCCCCACACCCGGCACTCCGCCAATGCGGTACGCTGACCCCCGTGCAGACCGGCACACCACCGGCCAGCGCGGGCGTAGTTTAATGGTAGAACATGAGCTTCCCAAGCTCAGAGCGCGGGTTCGATTCCCGTCGCCCGCTCCACACACTCAGGCCCAGGTCAGGGACACAATCCCAACCTGGACCGCTGCGTTGTCTAGACCGATTTACAGGCTTCATGCCAAATCCGTGCCAGAAGCACAGCGGCTCACCTTCTCCTGCGCCGCCTTCGCGCCCCCTCCCGCTCGGCCGTACCCACGCATCGAGCCCGGCGGCGACCTTCCGCCTTCCCTCCCGCGTCGAGTGCTGATAGATCAACGCCGCCTTCTCCGAGGACTGCCCCGCCAGGACCATCGTGTCCTTCAGCGTGGCGCCGCTCTGCGTCGAGAGCGTGTGCCCCGTGTGCCGCAGGTCGTAGAACCGGAAGTCATCCGGCAGCCCGACCTTGGCCCGCGCCTTGCGCCCCTTCCGCCCGAACGAGGGCCGCCGGAACGGCTTGCCCTTCTCCCCCACGAACAGCAGATCCGGCGCGTACGCCGCCGTCTTCCTGCACGAGGCGTACCCCCGGCTGAACGACCTCCTGAAGGAGCGGGCCGCCGAAGGCTGCACCATCCGAATCGCCATCGGCGACGCCGACAGCACCACGTCCAGCAGCGTGGCCAGGAGGAGCGGTTCGGCCACGGCATCGAGTCGCGCAGCCAGATCGCCCTCATGCACTACCGCCCGCTCGTTGGCGTCGCCGGCATCGATGTCAGGACGCACGGCACGACCCTCTACAACTCCATCTACTGCTCGGACGACCAGATGTTCGGCAATGCAGACGTCTGGGGACGTCAACGCCTACGGCGCGCCCGTCTGGCACCTCCGCCGGAGCGGTGACGGCGGTGGGATGTTCGATACCTACGCCGAGAGCTTCGACGCGGTGTGGGAGACGGCAAGACCCGTACAGGAAGGCTGACCGTGGCACGGATTGAGTACTACGACGATCCAAACGCCCCCGAGCCCAACAGCATGGTTGTCGCGGCCTCCGCCGTCGTCACCAACGAGCACGGTCACATCCTGCTCCATCGGCGACGCGACAACGACCTGTGGGCCCTCCCCGGCGGCGGCATGGAGCTGACCGACTCCCTGCCCGGAACGGCAGTCCGCGAGGTGAAGGAAGAAACCGGGCTCGACATCGAGATCACGGGCTTGGTGGGCACCTACACCGACCCGCGCCACATTATCGCGTACAGCGACGGAGAGGTACGCCGCCAGTTCAACGTCTGCTTCACCGCCCGCGTCGTCGGCGGCGAGCTGGCTATCTCCGACGAGTCCACCGAACTCCGCTTCGTCTCGCCGGACGAGCTGGACGATCTCCGCATGCACCACACACAGCGCCTGAGGCTGGACCACTTCCTACAGCACCGCGAACGGCCGCACCTCGGCTAGGACCCGATCGTCCATCCCTGTCTCTTCAGTTCCGCAAGCGGCGGGTATTCCTCTGGTTCGTTGCGTGGGTGACGGCGTACGTACAGCCTGGTGGGGATGCGTATCAGCGTCGTCACGGCCACGATCGGCAGGATCACGATCGGCACGATTACGCGGAATCCGAAGTAGTCGTGAGCCAGTATCGCCGCGGCGAGCGTGATGATAGTGAGCGGGATCACGAGACAACCGGCCCCGAACAACGTCCACTTGTGGAGTTGGTAGATCCAATGCGTCCGCTTGCAGGGGAAGCACCGGGGAATCCCGATGCTGCCGGTCTGCCATCGCTGGCAGGTACCGACGACTAACCAGACGTTCCGCTCGTCGCGTCTGAGATTCAGCATGTGAATGGCCCTCTGGTCCGCGTCTCTTGACTTGCAGTACCAGCACAGCAGTGGGCGATCCATCGTGCCCCTTCCAGGATGGCATCACGCTGCCGGATCATCCCTCGCGGATGTGGGGAGGGTTCCCCGCGGAGCCGTCGTCCTGGCCGAGGCAGGGACGAGTACTGGCTGGGGAACGCCCCGGCGCGGCGCGCGTTGCGGCGGTGAGGGTGGTGCTTCGGGTCCGCGCACAGTAGAACTGGGCCCATGCCTGACCAGCAGCCAGCCCCTCACCCGGCCCAGATGCCCGGTGCGCCCACGGCGTACGCGCCACCGCAAGCCCGGGGGGTCAGCGCCAGCTACCGGCGATGGGCCAGCATTCTCATCTGGCTCGCAAGCACCATCGCGGTCCTCGTGGTGGGTGCGTTCGTGGTGAGCCTTGTCCTCCTTGCACAGGCGGACGCGGACGTGGGGAACGCTGGCTACGGTTACCTCGCTATCTTTCTCTGGTTCGGGATCGTCGCCGCGATCCCAGTCCTGCTCGCGGTCGCCATCCCCGGTGCGGTGATGACGCGGCGTGTGCGGCAGCAGCGGCAGGCGGGGATCACACTTTGACGCGACGGTCGCGTACCTCGACTACGCGAGCGAGGACGGCACCATCGCGGTGGGGCCTACAGACGCGGGCTTCAACGGGACACTAGCCCCTGGGGAAGATCCGCGACCATTCGGCCTCCAGGACCTGTCCGACGGGCCACGTGACGGGCCGACCGTGAATCATTCCGCCCCTGTGGGCGGGGTTATCTGACAGATGTTGAGTGGGCACGGCTGGAGCCGCACCTGCCCAAGGACGAAGGAGCGGGTCGGGTGAGCGCGAGCTGCCGCCGGGCGGCATACCCGCATACCTCGCGGCCCGCAGCAGCGGAACTCGCTCCTTCGTCTTGTGGGCCGACGAGCACCGCCGGGAGCGGGTGGCCGCCTTGGTGACCCTGTCAGCCACCGGCGGCGTCGCGACGTTTCAGGCGCTCGGTGCGCACGGCGAGCTCATCGACGCACAGTCCGAGGACCTCGCCCTGTCGCAGGCCGCATCCGGCGCCCGGGAAGACGGCTTCTCAGGTGCAGTGTGAGGATGGCCTGGACGAAGCAGGTGATGCGGGTGGTGGAGCAGCGCAGCTTGCGCAGGAGCCGCCAGGTCCTGAGGGTGGCCATGGCCTGTTCGACGAGTGTGCGGATCTTCGTGTGCGAGCGGTCAACGGCCTGCTGACCTGCGGACAGCGTCTCCCAGCGCCCCCGAGAAGGGAACGCGGACAGTGCCACCGGGCGCCCCGGTAGCCCTTATCGGCCCAGCACTCCACGCCGCGAGAGCCGGGGGTTCTCCCGACGCCGCGAGCGTGAGCGCGTCAGCCGGCTCGGGGTGTGCTCGGCCGAGCCCGTGACGGCGCCACAACCGCGGAACTCACCGAAACCGGAGAACTGGTACTGGTCGCCTGACCTCCGCCACAGACCGAGCATCCAAGGTCGGTCACGCGAAGCGCGGCCGCGCGGAGACCATCACGCGGAGGAGCGGGGGTGTTTCTGGTCGCGCCAGGCCCGAGGCGAGATTCCGTATGCCTTTTTGAACACCTTGCTGAAGTGGGTCGCGTCCACGAAGCCCCAACTCCGCCCTATCGCTGCGATGGTCCGCAGTCGGCCGTTCGGGCCGGCCAACTCTCGCCTGCATTCGGCCAAGCGGCGTGTACGGATCCAGTCTCCGAGGCTGATGCCCGACCGGGACAGCACAGCGTAGAGATGACGCACGGAGATGCCGTGTGCAGCGGCGATCCGTGCCGCCGACAGATCGGGATCAGCCAGGTGCGCCCGGATGTACTGAGTGATCCGCAGGCTGAGTGTCGCTTCCAACGGTGCTCTGGCCAGGCTGGCGTTACCGTGCTGGGACGCCAAGACGGCACGGACCAGTTCGATGCTGGGTTCCACGACGGCGTCGGCGTGCACGCCCTGGTGCAATTCATCGCTGACGGCCAGTTGGGAGAAGTATGTGAAGGCGAGGCGCGCAATGGGGTTGTCGGATCCCAAGGGGACCGCGGTGATGTCTCGTAGCAACCGCTCGGGGAGCGCGAGTGCCGCGCGGGGGAAACGGAAGAAGTGGCCGTCGACTCCCTCGTCGAAGAGAAGTGTGTAGGGAACGATCGATTCGTAGACGGCGAAGTCTCCCGGCCTCAGCAGGCACTGGCGACCGTTCTGCACCACCAGGCTGGTGCCCGTCATCTGAAGACCGAGGAAGACGGCCGGCTCCTTGTCCTCCCGGGCCAGCCGCTCCGTCCGGCGGAGAATGGCCGCGGTCGCCCGCGCCGAGCAGATCCTGAGGGGCCCAACGGCGCCGAGCCCCATGCGAACGGAGATGCCCTCAGCCGGAGGACGGTGCTCGATTTCGACCGCCGCCATGGATTCCCACACCGCTTGCCGGAGCACTTCCTCCCGGTCCTGCGGCGGCATGAACGCGGTGTCCAGGACCGGGCTCATGAGGCAGACCTTCGTCTGCGTCGGTCATAAAGCCAGCCTGACAATACCTCGACCCGTCCCCCCACAAGCCACTCCTCGACACGACACAGACGTTCCTGACGCCAGTTTAGCAGATTCTCTCTCGTTGCGCAACGGCTTTCGACGGGCACACGCAGAGCCCTCGCCCGATGCGGCGTCAACTTGAGGCAGTGCACTACTGACAAATTTCCCTGCATGAATGACAAAGTCCGAAGCCCACGATGACCCTAAGGTCCATGGGCGAGGCCAGAGAGGTCAGAGAACGGGGAGTCACATGTTTCGCACCACTGGCGCGTTGGTCGCCGCGGCGCTTGGCGCGTCGATCGTCCTGACCCCGACGCCGGCATCCGCAGGAATTGCATGGACGTGCTACGGCAGCCAAGTCAAGCGCTGCGCGGCCGTCTCGTGGGACAACACCACCGGCTACCTCCAAGCGCGGGCGAAGATCATCGACGTCGCCGGTGGCGGCAGCTACCAGGTCAAGGTCACCAACGTGAAGCTTCTGCGCACCGACGGCACCGGTGGCTGGGTGACGCTGCGTCACGCGGCGGACACCGACGGCTGGCATGGCACCGAGGACAAGGCCAGCACCACCTCCGTCGAACCGTGTAACTTTCCAGAGCAGAGCTACAGCGCGGTGGCGACTTTCAGTTGGAGGGGTGCAGGCTCCGGCGAGAAGACCTGGAATCCCAGCGAAATGATGATCCCTTACTGTGAGTAATCTGCCGAACGCGTCCGTCCCACACTGACCGTTGCGGGGCGGACGTGTTTCCCTCGGCACATGCGCCAAGCGCCCCGCGACCACCCCGATCGGGGCTCCCGTTCGACGCGCATCCCTCAAGACCGGCAAGACAACAGCTACTGAGCTTGTTATTTAACGGCTGAGGTCGAATCGTCTCTCGAACTGGATCGCTCTCCTGGGAATTCGCCGGACGCGGTTCGCAGTTCCCCTCGTCCGTTCATGCGTCATGCAGGAAAACCATAAGGAGATCGCGATGCGGCAGATACGGCGGAACCTGGCCGTCTCGGGAATGACTCTGGCGGCGCTGTCGCTGCTCCTGTCCACGGGCTGCTCCGGCAGCGACCCCGTCGTCGAGAGGGAGGAGGTCGAGCAGCAGTCGCTCGCGACCCTGGAGGAGCAATACGGTCAGGGCGCCCCTAAGGACGTCACCTGCCATGAGGACCTGCCGGCGGAGGTGGGGGCCACCATCCGCTGCGAGGTCACGGGGGAGGGTCCGACCTACGGCGCGACCGTCACGACGACCTCGGTCGATGGGGACGACACCCAGTTCGAAATCCAGATCGACGAGACCCCCATGGAGTGAGCCGGGTGCCGGCCTGACGGGATACGGGCCACCATCAGCTCGCGGATGAACTCGGCCGCGAAGACGTGGAAGACCAGGCGCACGACGGGGGTGGTGGATGTGCTGCGCGCCACTGCCAACCCGGAGGTGCACTTCCTGCACTGCCTGCCCGCCTTCCACGACCTGGGCACGGCGGTGGGCCGCGAGATCCACGCCCGCCACGGGCTGGCCTCGCTTGAGGTCACGGACGAGGTCTTCGACGAGGCCGAGACCCGCCTCCAAACCATCAAGGCACTGATGGTCGCCACGCTGGGGCAGGTCCCCCACATCACCCCTTCCCGAACCTCGGAGGAAGGAATTCTGAGCATGGAGATGCAGCACGAGCACGACGCCGTCCTCCGGCTGGGCCCGGGAGGACTCGCGGTTCCCGTTCCCGCCCGGCGGCCAGAACGAGGCTCCAGCCTCACGACCGTCACGCTCGACGATCCGGGGTCCCCGTCCGACGCGATGGGCAACCGTGATCACAGCGAGAACCACCCGGCGTCCATGGACAGCAGCACCGATCCTGGCTACCTCGCCCATGAGCAGGATCTCCGCGACAGCGGGTTCCTGACGGACCCGGATCAGCCAGGCGCCACGGTAACCGCCGAGGGCACCCACATCGGCCGGAAGCACTGATGGGCAAGGGGTGGGAACGCCGCAGGCGTCGACTCGTGCACCGGATGTCTCAGGCCGGGCCGGTCGGCGGCGTGCTCGCGGCGCTGCTCAGCCTGGGGCAGGCGAGGAACTCGGACTGCGAGGACGTCTTCACGGAGACAGCGCTCGCCGTCGACGGTGTGGTGTCGGCCGAGTTCAACTGCAGCGACATGTTCGGTGGTGGCTGGCAGCGGGGCAAGGTGGTCCTCCGGGCCTCGTCACGCGACGAGGCGATTCGCATCATGGACGCGCTGTTGCGAGCGTTCGCCGCCGAGCCGCGCCTCGAACCCCGGTGGGCGACGCCGCAGCAGTACCGGAGCGAGGACGGGTCGATCGTCGTCTCAGCGGGCGACCTGGGGTTCAACGGCCCGCCAAACGTCCGCGAGGTGCGCGAGCACTACGGCATCACGCCCGGGCATGGGTGAAACCGGGGGAGCCGCGTTTGCGGGGGTGCTGCTGAGGCGTGACCGGGTCAGTCGGATCGTGTCCTGTTACGGTGGCGCTCCGGAGCGGTTGTGAGGATGTCCGCGAGCCGGACAGCTCGGCCCGGGTCTCCGACGCCGTGCGCCTCGTGGAGCCCGCAGCACACTCCCGAGCCGCCGCACATCACCCGGCTCGCCTACCGTGCCGAGGAGTTCGAGGACGGCTCGGTGGCCATGATCTTAGGCGACGTTGACGCGGCTCCCGAGGACCCCGATGCCGTGCGCACCATCGACTACCGGGCGCCGGCCGCCGTCACGGAGTGCGAGACGGTGCGGATTGAGACGGTCAACGGCTGGTGGTGCACCACCACCGTCGAGCCGATCGCGGTCGAGGGGGAGATCGTCGTGGGCGGCGCCGAGCCCCGTGCCGAGATCGGCGGTCAGGGGTTCGCCACCGAGTGCCACGGCGAGCTGCCGGGCCGGATGAGGCAGGTCTACGCACTCGAGCGCGACAGCTGGTCAGGCTGGCGCGACTACGGCGACCCGCGCTACACGTCGTGGACCAGGACGCGGAGCCAGCAGGGCCCCTCCGTCACTGAGTTGTGCCCGCAGGGCAGGACGGGCACCTACAACTACCGCCTCGCGGTGAGAGTCGAAGTGGACTCCGTCACGGTCGGCGAGTCCTGGGCCGCCAGCCCGCGCATCCGCACCGACTGCGGCACCGGGGTGAGCTAGTCGTCGGGTCGCCCGGGGGAATCTCACCCCCGGGCTCCCACGGAACCGTACGTGACAGTCTGCTTGGTTGTGCTTCAGCGGGTCCCCCGCTGGCATCTTCCGGCGGGAGGTCGACACGAGGTAGGAACGCCTCGGGCAGATGTCCCCCCGAGGGCGACACACGGACCACGCTCTGCTCGGTCGCCACCACCTGGTGATCCGTTGGCTGTGGGGTTGCGGACAGAAGCATTCCACGCCTCGACGACCGTCAATGGCGACGCATCTGGCCCGAGCAGGCGCTGCCCAGTCCCTGAGGAGCAGTGACCGGCAATCAACCGGTCGACGAAGGTCACGGCGCGGAAAGCGCTGACTTACCTCCCCCTGAGCTGCTGTGCTCCGCTTTTCTGTGGCCCTGCAACGCGCGTCCGCACCACTTCCGCACCTGGCAGGTCAGTACCCCGCGGCCAGCAACGGGCAGCGTCGGTAACACGTCCACTGCCCGCCGACCGCATGCACATGCCGTTTGACCTGCGGAGACACAGTCGAAGCTCCTGTGATTCCCAAGCTCAGAGCGCGGGTTCGATTCCCGTCGCCCGCTCCAAAACCGCAGGTCAGAGGCGCTTTCCGGCAGTCCGGGAGGCGCCTTCCGTGGCATCTGACACCACGACAGCACGTCGATTGTGTACGTATTTGTGGGCCTCCAAAGACCTGAGCCTACTTTCCCCGGCGCTTCCTTTGCGCACGGCAAAACCCCAGGTCAGGCCATGTCGCGAGGCGCGCGCCCTCGGCATGCCCGTAAAGGGACGGGAAAGCGGGCAACTGCGGCCAGAGCAGGTGGCCATAGAGCAATGAAACGCGGACGCGGGCAGCGCCATCCCAGCCGGACAGGCATATTCGCAGCTGCGCATCCTTCGTCTGGCCAGAGCCGCCTCAGGAGCTCGGCCGCGCGACGATGGAGGCCAACTCGGATTCAACTTCAGCGTGGCCGCTGCTGGTCAGCCCAGGTTCATGTCCGCTGTCGATGCGGTGCCGGCAGGGCCAGGTGTACATCGTCTGGTCGCTGATCCACAGCCGCAGGGCATGTGCGGGCCTCCTGGGACGCTGGACGACTGATCGTCCAGCGTCCCGGCTCCACCGAACTCAGGTCGCATCACAGGGTCTGGCGGGCATCGCCGGTGGAGTAGGCGGTGTCACCGAAGCGTCCACCGGCGTCTCCTCATCGGCGAGCAGGTCGATGCCGACGGCGGCTTCGTGGTGCTTGGGGCCGGTCCCGGGTGTGAGGGCGATGGCGGTGTGTAACCCGGTCTCGGGCTCGACGGCGAGGTGGGCCTTGTAGCCGTCCTGTTGGTGGGAGCGGGTCTCGCGCACGTGCCGGGACTCGGCATCGACGGTGGAGACCATCCGGTCATAGGCGGTGCCCCGGGTGATGCGCCAGCGCCCGTCGCGGCCGCCGGAGTCCTCGGCCGGCTCCACGTCCTGCCCGGCGACCAGGCCAGCAGGCCGACCGCGTTCGCGGCTTTCTCGCCCAGCTGCTGTTCAGGCAGGTGGCCCAGCAGCCGCAACGCGTCGCCGACCAGGGGGTCGACCAGGTCCGCGCGGGCCTGCTCATCGTTCCAGGCGATGCAGGGCTTGCCGGGGTCGGTGTAATCGTGCGCGGTGCACTGCGCGGCGGACACCTGGTCGGCGCCGGGGACTTCACGGATCACCGCGCGGATGGCAGCGATGATCTGGGTGACGGTGTCCCGGGTGGCCATCGGATCGGTATCGAAGACACCTCGCCGGCCGCTGCGGGCTCCGCCGCGTGGCGGGAAGGGGCGGGGTGGGGGGCGGGGTGGGGGACCACATCCCCGGCCCTCTACCCGGCCTCACACCGCTGTCCTACACTGCGACCGGGACGAGGCGGCAGCGCGCGGAAGGCGGCGAGCGCAGCGTGGGCACCGGCGCGGGGCATGTCAACGTCGCGGTCATCGGCGCCGGATTCGGGGGCCTGGGCGCCGCCGTCCGGCTGCGCCGCATGGGGGTCACCGACTTCGTGGTGCTGGAGCGGGGGGCGTCGGTCGGCGGCACCTGGCGGGACAACACCTACCCGGGCTGCGCCTGCGACGTGCCGTCCCACCTCTACTCGTTCTCTTTCGCCCCCACCGCCCGCTGGCCGCGCATCTTCTCCGGGCAGCGGGAGATCCTCGCCTACCTGGAGCGGGTGACCGACGTCTTCGGGCTGCGCCCGCACCTGCGCCTCGGCTGCCCGGCGGAGGCGATGCGCTGGGACGCCGACGAGCTGTGGTGGGTCATCGACACGCCGCGCGGGCCGCTCACCGCGGACCTCGTGGTGGAGGCCACCGGCCCGCTCTCCGAGCCCCGGCTGCCGGAGATCCCCGGGCTCGACGCGTTCCCCGGCCGGGTGTGGCACTCGGCCCGCTGGGACCACGACCACGGCCTGCGCGACCGGCGGGTGGCGGTGGTGGGCACCGGCGCGTCCGCCATCCAGATCGTGCCGGCGATCGAGCGGGAGGTGACCGCCCTCACCGTCTTCCAGCGCACCCCGCCGTGGGTGATCCCGCGGGCCGACCGGCGGACCACGGAGCTGGAGCGATGGCTGCACCGCCGGTTCCCGGCCACCCGGGCCGCCCGCCGCCAGCTGCTGTGGGCCGTCAGGGAAGGGCTGACCGACGCCTTCACCCGGCACCCCGACCGGCTGCGGCCGCTGGAGTGGCTGGCCCGGCACCACATGCACAAGGCCATCGGGGCCCCGGAGCTGCGGCGCCGGCTGACCCCGGACTACCGGATCGGCTGCAAGCGCGTCCTGCTGTCCAACGACTGGTATCCGACGCTGGTCAAGCCGCACGTCCGGCTCATCGACGCCGGGCTGCGGGAGGTGCGCGGCCGCACCCTGGTGGCTGCGGACGGACGCCGGGCGGAGGCGGACATGATCGTCTTCGCTACCGGCTTCCGCGTCACCGACGGCTCCCTCGGCCACCGCATCAAGGGCCGCGACGGCACCACGCTGGCGCAGAAGTGGCGGGACGGGATGGCGGCGCTGCGCGCCACCACGATCGCCGGCTTCCCGAACCTGCTGACGATCAGCGGGCCGAACAGCGGGGTTGGCACCACCTCGGTGATCCTGATCATCGAGGCCCAGCTGAACTACCTGGAGGACTACCTCACCAAGCTCAGCAGGCTGCGAGGGCTGGACCCCGACGGGCAGCGGGTCGCCCTGTCGCCCCGCCCGGCGGCGGTCCGCTCCTGGAACGACCGGCTGCAGCGGCGGCTGGCCGGCTCGGTGTGGAACACCGGCGGCTGCCGCAGCTACTACCTCGACGCGCGCGGCCGCAACACCACAGTCTGGCCCGGCACCACCGCGGAGTTCCGCCGCGTCACCCGGGCGGTGGCGCTGGCGGAGTACGAGATCCTGCGCGCCCCGGCGGCGCGGAGATCGGGGCGGGCGGGGTGAGCGGGACAGGCGCGCCGGTGCCCGCTGCCCGCGCTGCGAGCGACCTGATCTCGGTGGTGTCCACCCGGGGTGCCCGGCTGCACACGGAGATCCACGGCCGGGACGGCTCCCCGACCATCGTGCTGGTGCACGGCTGGACCTGCAACGTCTCCTTCTGGCACCCGGTGTTGCGGCGGCTGGCGGCCGACCACCGCGTGGTGCTGTACGACCAGCGTGGGCACGGCCGCACCCCCGCCACGCCGGGCAGCTGTTCCACCGAGGCGCTCGCCGACGATCTGTGCGCCGTGCTGGCGGCCACCGTGCCGCCGGGCGAACGGGCCGTGGTCTGCGGGCACTCGATGGGCGCGATGGCGGTGGTGGCCGCCGCCGGCCGCCCAGCGCTGCGTGAGCGGGCCGCCGCGGCGCTGCTGTGCAGCACCGGCACCGACCGGTTGGTCACCGACGCCACGGTCATGCCGTTCCGGCGCGGAGCCCGCCGCGCCCGGGCCCAACGGCTGCTGCTGCGCAGCCGGCTGCCGTTCGGGCCGGTCACGCCCGTCTCCCAGCGGCTGGTACGCCGCATCGCCCTCGGACCGGGCGTCGATCCCGAGCTGCGCGCCCTCACCGCGCACACCGTGCAGGCCTGCCCGCGCCGGCCACGCGCCGAGTGGGGCCGGGTGCTGGCCGGGCTCGACCTCTCCGACCGGGTCGCCCGGCTCGACCTTCCGGTCACCCTCGTCCAGGGCACCGCCGACCGGCTCACCCCGCCCGTCCACGCCCGCCGCATCGCCGGCCGCCTGCCGCACCTCACCGAGTTGATCGAGCTGCCCGGCGTCGGCCACATGACGCCACTGGAGGCGCCGCACCGGGTCGCCGAAGCGCTGCGCGCCCTGGCACGGCGCCACCTGACGGCCAGGCAGGACCGGCCGGACGGGGACCCCCTGGGTGCGGCACCGGACGGCCCCGCACCCGAGGGCCCGGCACGAGAACAGGAGCAGCAGCGATCATGACCTCTGGCACGCACCCTCGGCGAGACCTGACCGGCCGGGTCGCGGTGGTCACCGGCGCCGCCCGCGGGCTCGGCGCGGCCCTGGCCCGCGAGCTCTCCCGGCGCGGCGCCCGGATCGCACTGGTCGGCCTGGAGCCCGACCACCTGGCCCGCGTCGGCGCCGCCCTGCCCGGCGAGTCCGCACACTGGACCGCCGACGTCACCGACGCCCCGGCGATGGCCGCCACCGCCGTCGAGGTGACCGCCCGCTTCGGCGCCGTGGACATCGTGGTCGCCAACGCCGGGGTGGGGCTGGGCGGCACATTCGCCGACACCGACGAGGCCCTCTGGCGGCGGGTCATCGAGGTCAACCTCATCGGCTCCGCCATCACCTGCCGGGCGTTCCTTCCCGCGCTGACCGAAAGCCGGGGCTACTTCCTCCAGATCGCCTCCCTCGCCGCCATCGCCTCCGCTCCGCTGATGTCCGCCTACTGCGCCTCAAAGTCCGGCGTGGAGGCGTTCGCCCACAGCCTGCGCGCCGAACTCGCCGTCGACGGGGTGCGGGTCGGGGTGGCCTACCTGAGCTGGACCGACACCGACTTGGTGCGCGGCGCCGACACCGACCCGGCCTCCCGCGCGCTGCGCCGCCGCCTGCCCTGGCCGGCGGGCCGCACCTACCCCGTCGAGCCGGTGGCCGCCCGCATAGCCGCCGGGATCGAGCGCCGCGCTGCCCACGTCTACGCCCAGCCGTGGCTGCGCGCCGCCCAGGCCGCGCGCGGCGCCCTGCCGCCGGTGATCACCGCCCTCGCCCGACGCCACCTCCGCCGTGGCCCCGAGCCTCGCCCGACCACCGGCCTCTTCGGCCCCGGGGGCGCGGCGGCCCAACGCCCGCCTCAGACGGGCAGCACGCCGCGCGGCTGACCGTGCCGCCGCCCGCAGGCGGTCGGTGTAACGCAGAAGTCATAGGGCATAGTTCTACGTAGTCGCTCCAGCACGACGAACCACACTCCGAGTAATCACCGAAGCTCCTTGCGTTGTCCGGCCGTTGCCCACGTCACACAACGTCGAGGAGCTTCGTCCCGTCCCGGCCACGCCATCGCCCCCACTGGTCACGATGCGATCCCCTCAGTGGATATCTACCGAGACAGGTCCCGTGAGACTTTCCTCGATCCGCGCAAGATCGCTGTAGAGCCGCACACGCCGCCCGGTCGCAGCCCTTGAGGAGTGGTTTATGGAACAGGAACAATCCCGCCGGGCGGGAGATCCGATCGCCATCGTCGGTATGGCATGCCGGCTTCCTGGAGGGGTGCTCTGCCTGGATGACCTGGCGTCACTCCTGGCGGACGGGCGGGACGCCGTGACGAGCGTGCCGCCGGACCGCTTCGCCACAGCCGACTTCCTGGACGGCGGGCGCCGCCGTCCAGGCCGTACGTACACCGATGCCGGGGGTTTCCTGGACGACGTCACGGGCTTCGACTGCGGGTATTTTTCCTGGATTTCGCCAAGGGAAGCCTCGCGGATGGATCCGCAGCAGCGGTTACTTCTGGAACTCGCCATGGAGGCACTCGACGACGCGAGCATGGACGGGGAGCGCCTCGCCGGTACCGACGGTGCCGTGTTCATTGGCTGTTCCGGCAAGGACTTCGGTGCGCTGCAGGCCACCCGCCCGGACACCACCAACGCCTACACGATGTCCGGCACAGCAGGGAGTAACACCGCCAACCGGATCTCCCACATGCTGGACTGGCACGGACAGAGCGTGTCCATCGACACGGCCTGTTCCTCCGCCCTGACCGCCGTGCACCAGGCATGCGAGCACCTGAGGGCCGGGAGGTCGTCGCTGGCCCTGGCCGGTGGGATCAATGTCCTGCTCGACCCGAGCCTCTTCAACGGGTTCTCCAACGCCTCGATGCTCTCCCCGACGGGGCGCTGCCATGCCTTCTCGGCGAACGCCGACGGCTATGTGCGGGCCGAGGGCGGTGGACTGTTCCTGCTGAAGCCCCTGCCGGTGGCGCTCGCGGACCGTGACCGCGTGCACGCGGTGATCGTGGCCAGCGGGTGCAACAGCGACGGACGCACGGCCGGGCTGGCCCTGCCGAGCAGCGAGGCCCAACGGGCTCTGCTGGAGCAGGTGTACGGCCAGGCCGACATCGCACCGGACCGGCTCGTCTACCTGGAAGCCCACGGCACGGGCACGGCGGTGGGGGACCCGATCGAGTGCACGGCCATCGGAGAGGCCCTGGCCAGGGGCCGCACCGTCGGGCCCCTTCCGATCGGATCGGTGAAGTCCAACGTCGGCCACATGGAAACGGGTTCGGGCGTCGCCGGTCTGCTCAAGGCCATGCTGGTGCTGCGGGACGGGATCTCTCCTGCCACCCTGCACGCGGTGCCGCTCAATCCCGCGATCGACTTCGACGACCTCCATCTGAAGCCGACCGTTGAGGCCGAACGCCTCACGGTGACGGCCCAGTCGGTCGTGGGCGTCAACTCCTTCGGTTTCGGCGGTGCCAACGCTCACGTTGTACTCGCCCCTCCAGCTGATCCAGAGCCGGAGGTCCACGTGAACGTCGCGACCGTCGAGCCCCTGCCCGTCGTCGTCTCAGCGCGGACCCCCGAGGCCCTCGGCGCGGCCTGCGCGCGCATGGCGGAACGGCTCGCCAGCTGCGACGCGGCGGAGTTCTACGACATCGCCTACACCTCCGCCCAACGCCGTACCCGCCACCCACACCGCACCGTCATGCTCGCGTCCACTCCAGCCAAGGCCGCCCAGGCGCTGCGTGGCGCGGCCCGCGGTGAGCGCCCGGCACCCGGCCTGGCCACCGCGCACGCGGTCGCGGACGGCAAGGTGGCGTTCGCCTTCGCCGGTAACGGTTCGCAGTGGCCCGGCATGGGAGCTGACCTGCTGGCTGCCGAGCCCGTGTTCCGGCAGGCGGTCGAGGAGGTGGACGCGGCGCTCGGCCGGCACCTCGGCTGGTCGGTCGTCGAGGAAATGACCGCTGACGGCGGGAGCGCCCGGATCCGCACGACCGAGGTGGCCCAGCCCCTGCTGTTCGCCTTCCAGGTCGGCTTGGTGGAACTGCTCGCCGCCCGTGGCGTGCGTCCCATGGCCGTCACGGGGCACAGCGTCGGCGAGATTGCTGCCGCCTACACGGCCGGAGCCCTCTCGCTGGAGGCCGCGGCGACGGTGGTTGCCTGCCGCAGCCGTGCCCAGGCGCTCACCGCGGGCCAGGGGATCATGGCAGCGGTCGGCCTGCCGGAGAAGGACGTGCTCAAGGAACTGCTCCGGTACGGGAACCAGCTGGAGCTCGCCGGGATCAACAGCCACACCGACACGACCGTGGCCGGCGAGGACGCGGCTCTCGCTGCCCTGGGCGAGGAACTCACCAGCCGTGGCGTCTTCTTCCGCCCCCTCGACCTCGACTACCCGTTCCACAGCCGGGCCATGGACGCCATCGAGGAGCCCCTGCGCGCCTCTTTGAAGGGACTGCGTTCCGAGCGCCCCTGCCTGCCCTTCGCCTCCACGGTCATCGGCGCCCTGCTGGAGGAGGAGCAGCGGGTCGACGCGGCGTACTGGTGGCACAACGTACGACGTCCCGTGCTCTTCGGCCCAGCCGTGGACGCCCTGCTGGACCTGGGTGCCGACGTGCTGGTGGACGTGGGTCCGCACGCGGTCCTCAGCCCGTATCTCCAGCGTCTCGGACAGCGCCGCCGCGACCGCGCCGTGGCCGTCGTACGCACCTGCGCCCGCCGCGGTGACGGACCCGCCGCCGTACGCACCGCGGTCGCCCACGTCCTGGCTTCCGGGGCCCGCTACGAAGCCGGCGCTCTCTTCCCACGGCCGGGACGTGTCGTCGACCTGCCTGCCTACCCGTGGCAACGCGAGCGGCACTGGAACGGCGCCCCGGACTGGTGGGCCCGGATCACCAGCGACGGCACCGTGGACCGCCCGCTGCTCGGTCAGCGGGCCGCGGTGGCCGCGCCGACGTGGCACGGCGTCGTGTCGTCGGCACGTACGCCGTGGCTGGACGACCACCGGGTGGGCACCACCACGGTGCTGCCGGGGACCGCCTACCTCGAGGCCGTGTTCGAAGCGGGCGCCGAGGCGCTGGACACGGGTGTGCTCGAAGCGACGGACCTGCAGATCACGGCGGCCTGCGTGCTGCCGAGCGAGGACAGCTCAGACGAACTGCTGCTCCAGACCTCGCTGGAGCGGCAAACGGGAGCGGTGGCCATCGCGAGCCGTACCGGCCGGACCGGCGCCTGGCAGTCGCACGCCCGGGCCCGGGTGTGGCGTCTCCACCGAGCCGCACCGCGGCGCGTCGACCTGAACGCGCTGACGGCCCGCCTGGAGAGCCGGCCGGGTGCCGCGACCGAGCACTATGCGGCGCTGTCCCGGGTCGGGATGCGGCACGGGCCGGCGTTCCAGGTGATCACCGACCTGTGGGCCGCACACGGTGAAGTGCTGTCCGCCTATCGCCTCCGGGCGGATGCCGCCGGCTACCTGGCCCACCCGACCCTGCTGGACGGCGCCCTGCAGAGCGGGGCGCCGCTGCTCGCCGCGCTCGGCGGCGAGCACCCGTTCCTCCCCATCGGCATCGAGGCGGCCCGCCTGTGGCGCCGCCCCGCCGACAACGGCTTCGTGCACGTCACGAGCCGCACCATCAGTGACCGGGAAGCCGTGTGGGACCTGCGGATGCTGGACCAGGACGGCGGGGTGAGCCTGGAGCTCACCGGGTGCCGGCTGCGCCGCTTCGACCACGAGAGCCGCAGGCCGCCATCGCGCTTCGAGATCGCCCTGCGCGCCGCCCCGATCCTGAACGAACCCGCCGCTCCGCTTCACTTGCCCCCGCCCCAGGCCCTGCTGGCGAGTACGCGCGCGGAGCGGGGACGACTCACCGCCGCCGTGGACGACCGCTACCCGCGGAGCGCCGAGCTGAACTGGCGACTTCTCGGCCACTACGCCAGCCGGGCCTTCGCCGAACTCCTGCCTGGCCGAGACGAATTCACGGAGGCCGACCTCGACGCCGCCGGGGTCCGGCCCGAGTATGCCCCGATGCTGACGCTGCTCACCCGGGCCGCCTGCGACAGTGGGACCCTGGCTCGCTGTGGTGTTCCGGACACCGGTGCCACCCGCTGGCGGTTCACCGGCACTCGGCCCGACCCCGACCAGCTGGTCCGTATCCAGCTGCGGGAGCTGCCGGACTGGACGGCGACGAGCGCGGTGTTCAACCGATGCCGCCCCAGTCTGGCCGCCGTACTGCGCGGGGCCGCCGACCCGCGCGAAATGCTCTTCACGGAAGCCGACCAGCATCTGGTGACCCAGCTGTACAGCGACGCACCGCATCTGCGGCTGCACAATCTCTACGCCCGTGACCTGGTGCGTGAGATCGTCCGGCAGTGGCCCGATGGCCGCCCCCTGCGGGTGCTCGAACTCGGCGCCGGAACGGGCGGCCTGACCTGCGCGGTTCTGCCGGAACTCCCGGCCGACCGCACCCGCTATGTGTTCACCGACGTCAGCCCCGCGTTCTTCCCGCGCGCCGAGGCCCGCTTCCGCGCCTACGACTTCGTCACGTACCAAGCCCTGGACCTCGACCGCGATCTGCCGGAACAGGGGTACGGCGACGGCACGTTCGACCTTGTGCTGGCCGCCAACGTGCTGCACGCCACCACCGATGTGGACCTCACCGCCGAGCGGGTCGCCGGCCTGCTCACCGACGGCGGCCTGCTGCTCGGGCTGGAGGCCCTGGAGGGGGATATGGTCGGTTCGCTCTTCGGGCTGCTCGACGAGTACTGGGCGTGCGGCGACCAACGCCGGGGCGGCTCTCCCCTGATGTCGCGCGAGGAGTGGACGCGGTGCCTGACCGGCGCGGGCTTCACCGATGTGACGTCCACCGGCGTGGCGCCGGACCCGCCGCGCGGCGACAACGCCCTGCTGCTGGCGCGCCGTACGGCGCGACCGGCCATGGTGACGAGCACGCCGCCGACGTCGCTGCCGGGCGTCTGGAGCGTGGTCACGGAGCCGGCCGCGCGGGAACTGGGCGCGGCGGTCGCTGCCCGGTTGGGAGCGCCGCTGGCCGGACTGGGCGACGCTCCCTCACTCGTCTCGGCAGATCCCAGCACCCCGCCACGGGCCGTCGTGCTCCTGGACGCGGGCATCACCACTACTGACCCGGCCGCCCCCCCGCTGCTGGAGGCGCTGACGGTCGCCCGCGCTGCGGCGCTGCGCGAACTGGCCGCCGAACTGGCGGCCCTCGAGGGGGAACTGTGGCTGGTCACCCCGCCCGCAGGCGTCTTCCCCGCCCCCGATCGCCCGCTCAGCCCCGCGGATGCGCCGATGTGGGGTCTCGGACGCGTGCTGGGCACCGAATACCCGGGGGTTCGGGTCCGCAGGGTGTCGCTTGCGTCCACCGACGATGTCGACCGCGACGCGGACCGCCTGGTCGGCGAACTGTTGAACGGTGACGCCGCTCCCGAGACGGTCCTCACGGCCGCGGGCCGCTTCCGGCCCTGTCTGGCCACCGCGGACGCCCCGGCCCGGCGCCCGTCCCCGGGCAGCGGCTACCGGCTGTGCCTGCGCGACCCGGGGCTCGCCCACCGGTTGAGCTGGGTTCCCGAGACGCTGCGGGAGCCGGCGGCGGGTGAGCTCGTGATCGAGGTGCGGGCTGCTGCCCTCAACTACCGCGACATCATGATCGCCACGGGTCTGCTGCCCGACGAGGACGCTCCCGCCCACGGCGGACCGCGCCTCGGCCTGGAGTGCGCCGGCGTCGTGGTGGCGACCGGCCCCGGCGTCACGGACTTCAGCCCCGGCGACCGCGTCTACGCCTCGGGGTACGGCTGCCTGGCCTCCCGGGTCCTTGTCGGAGCCGACCAGACCGGGCGTATGCCGGACGGCATGCGCTTCAGCGAGGCCGCCACCCTGCCCGCCGTGTTCCTCACGGTGCAGTACGCGCTGGAGGAGATGGCTCGCCTGCGCCCCGGGGAGACCGTCCTCGTGCACGGCGGTGCCGGCGGGGTGGGTCTCGCCGCCATCCAGTACGCCCAGCATCTGGGGGCCGAGGTCGTCGCCACCGCGGGCACCCCCGCCAAGCGGCAACTGCTGCACAGCCTCGGCGTCAGCCACGTCTTCGACTCCCGCGACCTCGGCTTCGCCGAAGCGGTTCGATCGGCGACAGACGGTCGAGGAGTGGACGTGGTTCTCAACTCCCTGGCCGGGGAAGGCATCGCCCGCGGGCTGGAGTGCCTGTGCCCCGGCGGACGCTTCGTCGAACTCGGCAAGCGCGACCTGTACGCCAACTCCCCGTTGTTGCTCGGTGCCTTTCGTACCAACATCGCCTTCTTCGGCGTGGACGTGGGTAGCCTGGCCGCACAGGCCCCCGAGGCGGCCGCCGCGCGGTTCGCGGAGCTGACCCGGCGTGTCAGCGACAGCCGGTATCGCCCGCTGCCGCACACGCTCTACGCCGCCGACCGGGTCGACGAGGCGTTCCAGAGCCTGTCGCACTCCAAGCACCTCGGGAAGGTCGTCGTCGACCTCACCGAGGCCCCGCCGGTCGAACCCGTCGAGGCCTGCCTGCCCATCGCCCCCGACGCCCACTACCTGATCACGGGCGGCTTCTCGGGCCTGGGCGCCGCCTTCGCCGAGTACCTCGCCGAGGCAGGCGCCCGCCACCTGTCTCTGGTGAGCCGCCGCGGCGCCGACACCCCGGAACGCGCTGCCCTGGTGGACCGGCTCACGGCACGAGGCGTTGAGGTGCACGCACACGCGGCGGACGTCGCCGACCACACCGCCATCCTGCGCGTTCTGGCGGAGGCGGAGAACGACGGGCACCCGGTGCGCGGGGTCATCCACGCGGCCGTGCACATCGACGACGCCCCGCTCGCCGAACTGACCCCGGAGCGCTTCGCCGCGGTCCTCCGCCCGAAGATGGCCGGCACCCTCGTCCTGGACCAGGCCACGCGCGAGCGGGAGCTGGACTTCTTCGTGGTGTGCTCGTCCCTGGCCGCGCTGATCGGAAACCGCCTCCAGGGGCCGTACTGCGCGGCCAACGCGTTCGGGGAAGCGGTGGTACGCGACCGGCGCCGCGCCGGGCTGCCGGGCCTCGCCGTGGAGTGGGGCAGCATCGGCGGCACCGGCATCACCGAGCGGTCGGGACTGCTCGACCGCATGGAACGCAGCGGCTTGGTCGCGCTGGACCCACGCGAGGGCTGGCGGGCCCTCAACGCACTCGCCTCCGGCGAAACCGAGACCGCGGTGGTCGGGAGCTTCGACTGGCACCGCATCGGGCAGCTCTTTCCCGCCTTCGACACCGGCCTGTTCCAGGGCGTGGACGAGGACGGGACGACGGCCGGCATGGAGAGCCAAGAGGACATACGTGCCCGGCTGGCAGCCCTGCCCGTGGAAGAGGCCCTCGAGGCCACCGCCGAGATCCTGGCCGAGTTGGCCGCCAAGGTGCTGCAGAAACCGGCCGACCACGTCGACCGCACCAGCCGTTTCGACGGGCTGGGCCTGGACTCCCTCATGGTCGTCGAACTGTCCGTCCTGGTTCGCAAACGAATCGGCTGCGACATCGCCGCACTGGAACTCACCTCGGTGGGCTGCCTCGACGACCTCGCCCGCCGCGTCCTGCCGCTGGTCCGGGGGGAACAATGACAGCGTCGCACATCCCTTCGGACTCAGCCGCACCGTCCGGAGCGGACCGCGACCTGGCCACGCTGCCCTGGTGGCGCCCCTGCCTCGTCCAGCTCGTCGGCCTCGGCGGGCAGGGCCCCACCCTCGTCGCCTTCGCCCGGCAGCTGCTCGCGGCCTTCGAGGACCAAGGGCACACGGTGCTGGAGGAGTCCCACGGCGACATCGACCTCCTCCTCATGGCCGTCCGCGTCCCCGACGGCCCTGCCCCGCTGAAGGACCGCCTGCCCGAGCAGATGCCGCCACTTGCGGTCACCACCTGCCAGGAGAACGGTCTGACCGTCGGCTCCCGGCAGGTGGTGGCCCTGGCCGACGTACCGGAACGTCTCGGCGACCTGCCGCACCAGGAGGTCGTCCAGATCGCCCGCACCGCCATGGCGCGCATGGCGGCGCCCAAGGTCCTGTTCATCACCCGGGGCAAGCGGCCGGGCGAGGTCGTCGAGGCCACCCTCTGCACCCTGGAGGGCGGCCACCCTTCCGAGACCCATCGGGTCCCCGACCGGATGCGGGACCGGCTGGTGGCCGCGGCCTGCGCCCGGGACGTCGCCGACTCCTACGAGGTGGTCCCGGACGCGGTTCCGGCACGAGCGTGGGACGCGAGCCCCGCCCCCGCACAGCTGGCCCGGGCCGGCCGCGCCATGGGCGAGCTGGGTCTGCTGCCACCGCCCGTGGACATCAGCCGGTACGTGTCACCCGAACTGGCCCGGCTGTACGCGCAGTACCTGGGCTGGAAGCGGATGAGCGAGGGCATGCTCTTCGTCGTCGACCCCGAACTCAACGCCTTGGTGGTGAGCGCGTCGGGCAGCTGGGACATCGACAAGCGGGACCTGAGTCGCGACGAGGTCACCATCGTGGCGCTCGACCCACCGGACGGCCCGCTGCGGGTCCTCGCACCTGAAGGACGGCGCCCGCTGGGGCCGTCGGTGGAGACATGGGAAGTACGGGAGTTCCTGCACGCCGTCCCCTGGATCCGTGTCGGGCGCACGTCACAAGGCACCTGGGAACAGTGCCCGGACGGCGAGCGCCAGGTGCCGTTGATCCGGGCCGGGCTGCACGCCCACGTGGGCGTCGTACGAGCCGATGACACGCGCATCGAGACGGTTCCGCCGGACCGGGAGCGCTACCCGTACGGCTTCGGATGCGGTAGCGACCTGATGGCTCGGGTGGCCGCCGACACCGTGCGCCGCTCCCGGGCAGTCCAGGATCCCGGCGATCCCAGACACTACGTGCGCTGGCCGATGCTGTACCACGGCGAGATGGCCGTGGAGCTGTGGAAGCCCGGACTGCCTGCGGAACCGCTGAGTGGGCTCCTCGACGTCTTTGCCGCTTCGGTGGACTTCCGCACCGACCACATCGAACAGCCGGTCTGACCACGCCCGCCGGCATCGACGCCCTCGCACGTGTCGTCGCGGCGATCGGCGACCTCGCCGCCGCGCGCGGGGACGAGCTGGAATCGCTGGAGACCAAGCCGCTGCGGGTGGACGGCGACCGCATTGAGGCGCTGTGCGCCCTCGTCACCTGGACGGCTTCCTGACCCCTTCGGAAAGGGCCCCGTATGACCTCCCTCGACCCGCGCACCCCCGTGGTGATCGGTGTCGGCCAGTCCTCCGAGCGCCTGGAGGACCCCGACTACCGGCGTCTGTCCCCCGTCGAACTGGCCGCCGCGGCCGCACGCGAGGCACTGGCCGACACCGCCGCCGACCCCGCGACCGTCACCTCGGCGATCGACACGGTCGCCGGGGTACGGCAGTTCGAGATCTCCATACCCGGTGCCGCCGCTCCCCTGGGCCTCTCCGACAACTACCCCCGTTCCGTCGCCCACCGGATCGGCGCCGCCCCTGCCCGGGCGATCCTCGAAGTCGTCGGCGGACAGGCACCTCAGCACCTGGTCAACGAGATGGCCGCGACCATCGCGCGTGGCGACGCGCAGGCTGCGCTCGTCTTCGGCTCGGAGGCCATCTCCACCGTCCAGGCCCTCGCCGGGACCGAGGACCGCCCCGACTTCACCGAGCACGTGGGCGGACAGCTCGAAGACCGCGGCTGGGGCCTTGAGGGCCTCATGTCACCGCACCTCGCCTCCCACGGGCTGACCGACGTGGCCAGCCAGTACGCCCTCTTCGACAACGCCCGCCGGGCCCGGCTCGGACAGTCCCGCGAGGAGTACGCGGCCGGCATGGGCGCGCTGTTCGCCCCCTTCACCGACATCGCCGCGAAGAACCCGCACTCGGCCGCCCCCGTGCGCCGGTCGGCCGGGGAACTGGTCGCCGTGACCGAGAAGAACCGGCTCATCGCGGAGCCGTACCCGCGCTATGTCGTGGCCCGCGAGAAGGTCAACCAGGGCGCGGCCGTACTGGTGATGTCGGTGGCCACCGCGCGGCGGCTCGGTGTGCCGCAGGACCGATGGGTGTTCCTGCACGGTCACGCCGACCTGCGCGAACGGGACGTGATGGAGCGTGCGGACCTCAGCCGCAGCCCGGCCGCCGTCATGGCCGTCGAACACGCCCTGGAGATCGCCGGAATCACCGTCGCCGACCTGGCCACCCTCGACCTCTACAGCTGCTTCCCCATCGCCGTCTCCAACGTCGCGGACGGACTCGGCATCGCCGCCGACGACCCACGCGGCCTCACCCTCACCGGGGGCCTGCCCTTCTTCGGCGGCGCCGGCAACAACTACTCCATGCACGCCATCGCCGAGACCGTCCAGCGCGCCCGTACCTCCCCCGGCACCTTCGGCCTGGTCGGGGCCAACGGCGGCTCGCTCAGCAAGTACTCGGTCGGCGTCTACGCCACGACCCCCACCGCCTGGCGCCCCGACCGCTCCGCCGAGTTCCAGGCCCACATCGACGCCTGGGAGGCACCCGAGGAGGCTCGCCGCGCCGACGGATGGGCCACCATCGAGACGTACACCGTCACGTACGGCCGTGACGGGACACGCACTGGAGTGGTAATCGGACGCCTGGAGACGGACGACCGGCGCTTCGTCGCCCTCACGCACGAGGACGACGAGGAGATGCTGGACCTGCTGACCGCCGACGAGCCGATCGGCCGGCGCGTCTACGTCCGCTCCTTCGGTTACGGCAACCGGGTGGCCACCGGCGAGGAACAGCTGAACGCCCTCTTCCCCCGCCGTGAACCGATCCTCCGAGACGACTACGAGTTCGTCACCGTCCGCCGCCACGGACACCTGCTGGAAGTCACCATCAACCGGCCCGAGGCGCGCAACAGCCTCACCCCCCAGGCCAACGACGAACTCGACCAGGTCTTCGACGCCTACTTCGCCGACCCCGGCCTGTGGGTGGCCATCCTCACCGGAGCCGGCGAGCACTCCTTCAGCGCGGGCAATGACCTCAAGTACGCCGCCTCGGGCGAGCCGATGTGGGTGCCGAGGAACGGCTTCGCCGGCCTCACCTCGCGCCGCGGCATGACCAAGCCGGTCATCGCGGCGGTCAACGGCTACGCCATGGGCGGCGGCTGCGAGATCGCGCTCGCCTGCCACCTGACCGTCGCCGACGAGACCGCGCAGTTCGCGCTCAGCGAGGTGAAGGTGGGCCTGGTGGCCGCGGCGGGCGGACTGGTACGGCTGCCCCGCGCCGTTCCTCGCAAGATCGCGACCGAGATGATCCTCACGGGCCGTAGGGTCACAGCCGGCGAGGCCCTCGCCCTCGGCCTCGTCAACCGCGTCGTCCCGGCCGGTACGGCCCTGGCAGGCGCCCGCGCCCTCGCCGCCGAGATCCTCGACGGCTCACCCATCTCCGTCCGCACCTCCCTCCAGGTGATGGCGGAGACCGAAGGCATCGCCGACACGGTGGACGCCATAGAGCACCCCTCCTCCGCGCTGGACGACCTGATCGTCAGCCAGGACGCCATCGAAGGCATGACGGCCTTCGCCCAGAAGCGCCGCCCGCAGTGGAAGAACCGCTGAGAGTACCCCCGGAAGGACAGCATGCGTACCGCACTGACCGAGAAACTGGGTGTGCAGCACCCGATCATCGGCTTCAACCGCTCCCCCGCCGTCGTCGCGGAAGTGACCAAGGCCGGCGGGTTCGGCGTCCTGGCAGCCACCGCCTACACCCCGGAGGAACTGGACGCCCAGCTCACCTGGATCGAGGACCAGGTCGACGGACGGCCCTATGGGGTGGACCTGCTCGTGCCGGGCGCCATCGCCATCGGCGATCCGCACAGCCTCATCACGAGCCTGCGCGCGCAGATCCCCCCGGAGCACATCGCCTTCGTCGAGGGCCTGATGGAGAAGTACGACATCCCTGCGTTCGCGGACGCTTCGGGGCAGTACGACGACGTCATGGAGAACCTCGGCCCGAGCCGCGTGTCCGCCCTGCTCGACGTGGCGTTCTCCCACCGGATCTCCCTCATCGCCAACGCACTCGGCACCCCGCCGCCCGAGTTGGTGGAGCGCGGCAAGAAGGCCGCTGTGGTGGTGGCGGCCTTGGTCGGCAAGCCGGAGCACGCCCGACGCCAGCTCACGGCCGGGGTCGACATGCTCATCGCCCAGGGCACCGAGGCGGGCGGCCACACCGGCACCATCGCGACCATGGTGCTCACCCCGGAGATCGTGGACCTGGCCGGTGATGTGCCCGTCATCGCGGCCGGCGGTATCGCCACGGGCCGGCAGATGGCGGCCGCCCTGGCGCTGGGAGCGGCCGGTGTGTGGTGCGGGTCGGTGTGGCTGTCCAGCAAGGAGGACATCGCGATCGACGCGGTCAAGCAAAAGCTCCTGGCCGCGTCCAGCTCCGACACCCTCCGCTCACCGACCCTGACAGGCAAGCCCGCGCGTCAGCTGCGCAGCGCCTGGCACGAGGAGTGGGAGAAGGCGGACAGTCCCCGCCCCCTGCCCATGCCGCTCCAGCCGCTGCTGGTGAGCGACGCCTGGTCCCGCATCGACAAGGCGGCCGAGCAGGGGCACGAAGGGGCGATGGCACTGGAGTCATTCTTCGTCGGCCAGGTGGTCGGCGGTTTCCAGGAACTACGTTCGGCCGGGGACATCACCCGGGACATGGTTGCCGAGTGCGAGCGGCGTCTGAAGTACCTGTCCGAACTTGCCGGCTGACCGTGCCCAGCCGCCGTGCGCCAAGACGCCGACGCCGGCGTGAGGACGCGAAGGCGTGAAGGGCAGCGGCAGTGACTGGCCAACGCGCCGGCACCCAGGCGCAGCCTTCGTGACGACAACTCGTTCGTCGCAGCCTAGGCCCGAAGCGTTGCCCTGCCGTGGGGCCAGTAGGTCCAGGGTCGTGATGCTCGGCGACGGTCGAACGCGTCGGCCGCAGGGCCTCCTGCGAATGGGTCCGTAAAGGACTGCCGCTCTGCCTGATCGGCGACTCCGGCACGGGCAGTCCCACCTCCTGATCCCGCTGGGCACCGAAGCGGCCATGGCCTGGCCATGGCCGCTTCCGCTACGTAGGAATTGAAGGGGGTGCAAGACCTCCTCGTCCGACCGTCGCAGCGGTCCGATAGGAGCTGAGCGCAGTCCGACCCGGGAAACGCCGGGAAGGGCGGTAAGCGGCGCTGACAAAGCCGGGACGGTTCGGAACGGCCAGACGTACCGGGTCCGGCAAGCGAGATGAGAGGGCATACGCGAGGAACCAGTGGTAAAGCTCCGCAAGCGTGGCGCGGTCTCAAATCTGGTGGATATGAGCCGGATGCAGCGCACGGTCTGCCGAAGAGGCAGGCCGACTCGAAGGGGAATTCGCCAGTTCTTCGCGTGCGAAGGCCTGCTCGTAGGCCGCCCGCTCAGTGGCGATCAGCTTGCTGGACTGTGAGGCTTCACGATCTCCTTAACAACCGAGACAGTACCACCACATCGTTGACATTCCGCGCGGTTTGGCGCGGTGTAGGGCGCTGGCCGGCGCCTTGGTGCGGCCGGGGTGTGGCGTTCGCTGTGCCCCGGCCACGAGCCAAAGGCGGTTTACAGAGGGCCGTAGAGCCAGTTGCCGTCGGCGTCGGGGTCTTCGCTGGTGAAGAACTCGGTGACGGCCGTGCGGATTTCCTCCGGCTGCAGGAAGCCGTCGCCGTCGAGGTCGAGGTGGCGGAAGGCTTCCCCCAACTCCTGCGGAGTGAAGTCTGTGACGGCGAGGCCCAACTGCGTGTACTCGTCGACGGAGAGGCCGTTGTCGTCGGCGTCGAACAGGGCGAACCAGGCGGTGACGGCGTCCTGCAGCGCTCCGATGAACGGTTCGGCATCGTCAGCGATGGCGGTGCGGACGCCCTGCTCGTACTCGCCCACGTCCACTCGGCCGTCGCCGTCCGCGTCCATGTCGCGCAGGTATGCTTCCCACATATGACCCAGAGCGATGCTCAGCTTCTCGATCTTCTGCGGCTGCTCGGGGAAGGCCACCGCCAGCTGGCTGGCATAGGTGGTCATGTCGTCGGCGGTGAGGAAACCGTCGCTGTCGGCGTCGAGCAGCCGGAACATGTGCTGCAGCTTGCGGGAGAGAATGGGAGTGGTGGTCACGGCTGGATCTCCTTGTCGGTCGACCGGCCCGTTGTGACATTGCCAGGCTAGATGATTGAGTCCGAGGTTTGCAGTGGGCGTAGCAGGTCAAGATCTTTTGATCTTGGCTCCGGTGGTCCACTTGTGGCAGATAGCGGCTGCTAGTAGATGTCGCTGCTTAGTTCTGGGATGTTTGGTGGGTGGGTTGGGGACTGGCAGATCTTCCTTCCCGTCTGCCTGACAGGATTGTCATCGTGCCTTCACAGAAGAAGCTTCCGGTCATGTTGACCGAGGCGGATCGTAAAGAGTTGGTTCGGGTGACCAGGACAGGTGTGCATCCGGCCTCGGTGATCAGGCGGGCGCGGGTGCTGCTCGCGTTGGACACCTCATCGGGCGAGGTCGATTCGCAGGAGGTGATCGCGGCCCGGCTGATCGCGCTGGCGTGCTCACAGCCACCCTCAAAGCTATGCCCGGTGGTCACTGCGGTTGCTGGAGAAGCACGTGGCGCTGACCGATGACCTCCCGGATCTGGACCACTCCACCATCGGACGGGTGTTAAAAAAAACGGAACTGCGTCCTCATCTGAAGAAGTGCTGGACCATCCCACCACGGGCGAACGCGGAGTTCGCCGCGGCGATGGAAGGCGTTCTCGCGCTCTACGCCCGGCCCTACGACCCGGCCAGGCCGGTGGTGTGCATGGACGAGAAGCCCTATCAGGGGTGTGTCAACTTAACGGCTGATCTTGGTTGTTGGGTGGTCAGCGGACGGCTGGGGTGAGGCGGCCCTCGAAGGCGATCTGGAAGGCGTTGAGCGGCGCCTTCCAGCGCATGGTCCACCGCTTGCGGCCCTTGCCGGTCGGGTCCAGGCTCATGAGCACCATGTAGACGCTCAACCCGCCGCCCACATGGGCATCTTGAGTGTCGTTGAACACACCGACCCCGAACCATCACTCACCGGCGACCCCGCCATCAGCACCTACGCCTACGCCGAGAACACCCCCACCGTCCTGACCGACCCCTCCGGACGCTGCCCCTGGTGCGTCAGCGTCGGCCTCGGCGCCGCTATCGGGGGCCTGGTCGAGGCGGAATCTACGCCCTCACCACCGACGACTTCAGCTGGAGCGGTCTCGGTGAAGCGGCAGGACGTGGCGCGGCGATCGGCGGTGCGGCCGGAGCGCTGATGCCCGGCACGGGCAACGCCGTTTCCCAGATCCTCGGCCTCAGCGGCGGACGAGCCGTCGCGACCTCCACCGGGGTCAACGCGGCCATCGGTGCAGCCTACGCATACACGGTCAACCAGATCCTGTGCCGCCCCACCGACCCAGGCGATCTCCTCCTCGGCTCCCTCGGCGGCGCCGCCAGCAGCCTGATCGGTCCCGCGATCAACACCGTGAGAGGTTTCTGGGTCCCGCGCGTCACCGTATCCGCCCACAGCGCTACCCCCGCCGCCAACGGCACGCGGAACGGTGCACACCGGGCAATCAACCGCGAAAGCTTCGGATGCGCCGACGACGCCGTTGCCTTCACCGCCATCATCACAGAAGACGGACTCGAGGTGACCTGGAGATCCACGGGCGGCCGCCACGACTGGAGCCCTCGCACTGGCCGGGGTCCTGCTGGGCACCGCCGGAGCGTACGCGATCCTTCTCGCGGCATACGCCGACGACCGCAGCCCCCTCACCCACGTCCCGTACATCCCGCTCGCGCTCACCCTCCCCGGCCTCCCCGTAGCCGCGGCAGCCACCGCGTGGCTCGCCGCGGGCCGTGAACCGGGCTCGACAACGCGGCGACTACTCCCATGACCGTCCGGCCCGCGACGTCTGGCGACCGTGCAATCGATCTTGGCCGTCCGCGCGTGATCCGCTCCGGACGGCATTGCGGCACTACCGGGGATTTCCGCATGTGTAGTGCGCAGAGTGGCATACCTCGCATACCGTGTCGGGGTGCTGGAGATGCGGGAGATCGAGGCGTTCCTCGGCGTTGCCGAGGAGCTGCACTTCGGCCGGGCGGCCGAGCGGCTACGCCTGTCGACCTCCCGGGTCAGCAATCTCGTACGGGCCGTCGAGCGCCGCGTCGGCGCGCAGCTCTTCGAGCGCAGCAGTCGCGTCGTCAGGCTGACCCCGCAGGGCGCGCAGCTCTACGCCGGTCTGCGGGCCGCCTATGTCCAGATAGAGCGCGTTCTTGATGACGTCCGACGCGCGAGCACCCTCGGTGGCGGCGTGCTGCGTGTCGGCTTTTCCACCACCCTGCCAGCGAAGCTGCGAGCCGGGCTGATCAGCGCCTTCGAGGGCCGCTATCCGGACTGCCGCGTGGTCGCTTCGGGTTTGCCGACGACCGACCTGTTGCGGTGGCTCGGCAAGGAGTGGCCCGTCGATGTCTTCGTGACCTGGATGCCCGCCGTCTCGGCGCCGGTCGAGCCGCCGCTGCACATCGGTCCGGTGATTCATCGTGTCCCCCGCGCTGTCATGCTCGGCTCGCGGCATCCCCTCGCCGGGAAGGACGTTGTCGATGTCGAGGAGCTGGCCGTCGGCGGGCATCCGGTGATCTACCCGGAGCTGCCACCGTGGTTCGGCGAGTTCTGGGTTCCCACGACCACGCCCGGCGGCCGGGCCCTGGACCTGAGGCGGCTGCCCGCGCGGTATGTCGAGGATGTGCTGCGCCTCGTCGCCGAGGGGGAGTTGGCGCATCTGACGTTCGCATCGCTGCTGGAGGCGTACGACCGTCCGGGCGTCGTGCTCGCCCCGCTGACCGGGCTGCCGCCGGTGCCGGTCCGCGCGGTGTGGGCGGCGGGTCCGAGGGAGCACCTGGCGGCGGCCTTCGCCGAGCACGCGGCTGTCCACGCCGCGGAGGCGGGATGGCTGAGTGACAGCTGGCGTGATTCTTCGGGGCGCTCCGAACGGCCCTCCTGAGCGCGCCGCCAGCCCCGGACAGTTCCTTGCGTCTGGCATCACGACCGTGATGCGTTTCGCCGTTGATGCAGGTCAGAAGAGGCGAGAGGCTACCCGCATGACAGAGATCAAGCGATTCCAGATCGCCATCCCGCAGGCCGACCTCGACGACCTTCGCGAGCGCCTGGCGCGCACCCGCTGGACCAACGAGCTGCCACCCGACCCCGACCCCGACCCCGAAGCCAGACAGACCGGCCCGGTGCCACCCGGCTGGGAGCGTGGCGTTCCCCTGTCCTACGTGAAGGACCTCGTCGAGCGCTGGCGCACCACCTACGACTGGCGGGAGCACGAGGCCCGGCTGAACACGTACCCGCAGTTCACCACCGAGATCGACGGGCAGACCATCCACTTCGTGCATGCGCGCTCGCCGCACGAGAACGCCACTCCGCTGATCCTCACCCACGGCTGGCCGAACACCTTCGTCGAATACGTCGGCCTCATCGACGAGCTCACCAACCCGGCCGACCCGGCCGACGCCTTCCACGTCGTCATCCCCGACATCCCGGGCTTCGGCTTCTCCGGCCCGACCCACGAGGCGGGCTGGAACCGCCACCGCGTCGCCGCCGCCTGGGCTGAGCTGATGCGCCGGCTTGGCTACGAGCGCTACGGCGTGCACGGCAACGACGCGGGCGCGTTCGTCGCCCCCGAGCAGGGCCGGCAGAACCCGGACAACGTCATCGGCGTCCACGTCAACCAGCTCTTCTCCTTTCCGAACGGAACCCCGGGGGAGTTCGACGGCCTCACCGAGCAGGAGATGGGGCTGCTGCAGTTCCTGCAGAGCTTCCACTCCGAGATGTCGGCCTACGCCGACCTCCAGGCCACGAAGCCGCAGAACCTCGCGCACGCCCTTGCCGACTCCCCCGCGGGCCAGCTCGCCTGGATCGGCCAGCTGCTGGGCACCGCGGTCGACCCGGACACGGTGCTGACCATCGCCACCATCTACTGGCTGACCAACACCGGCGCCTCCTCAGCCCGTCTGTACTACGAGGACCGCCACGCCGAGCACCCCACCGAGCCGACGACCGCGCCGACGGCGCTGGCCAGCTTCGCGTACGACTTCCGGCCGATCCGGAAATTCGCCGAGCGCGACCACAGCAACATCGTGGCGTGGAGCGAGTTCGACCGCGGCAGCCACTGGTCGGCCCACGACGCACCGGACCTGCTGGTGGGCGACCTGCGGCAGTTCTTCCGAGGTCTGCGGAAGGGCTGAGGCCCGAAAGCGAGCGTGGATGGTCGGCACCGGCCGCCGCAACCGCCGGTGCCGCCAGGGCGTGGTGCGAGGGCGAGCAGGGCACGCCGACCGCTCGTGCGCGGTTATGCCCTGCCGTGGTCGCGCAGGGTGCGGATGGCGCCCAGGGTGACCACGCCGCGCCATTCCACGGTCTGGCCGGGCGAGAAGTGCAGGAAGTGGAAATCCCAGCCGCCGTCGTCCAGTTGCTCGCGTTCGAGCCGGTCCACATCGGCCGCGATGGTCTCGTCGCCGAACAACGCCCGGCTCGGGGTTCCGGGACGTGGCGAGAGATGGAGGGGCTTGAGGTGTTCGTTCTCCATCCCGCCCTCGACGGCGACCGTGCCGTCGTCGCGGATCGCGGAGCGGAAACGGTCGACGGCTGCCGCGGCGCGGGCGGGCCAGGACACCGCACGTCGGGCTCCAGCGCGTGGCCGAACCCGCCGTCGGCGTTGTGGTACGCCTTGAGCGCCGTCAGGACGGGCTCGATGGGCCCGTCGTCGAGAAGGAAAGCGAGCTGGTGCCGTTCCAGGACGCGGGCGGTGGATTCGATGAACTGCCGGGCTGCATTCAGGTCAACACTCATACACCCGACGCTAGGCAGCCGTGGGCCTGGCTTCTTCCAGAAATCGGACAGGCGTGAGACCGGTCAGCCGCCGGCCGCCCTCCCCTTCCCTCCAGCCAGGCCGGAACCGGCAGCGCCGCCGGGACTACCTGCCGCTCCGCCGCGTTGCCGTACGGACTCCGTGGACGGGAGGCGAAAGGCTGCGGCAACAGGGCCTCCTGGGGTGCGCGGTGCGGATCGCAATCGGTGACGCCGACAGCCCTAACGTCCAGCAGCGCGGCCAGGAAGAGAAGTTCGGCCACGGCATCGAGACGCGGTGCCGCCTGGCGCTCATGCACTACCGCCCGGTGAGGACGCACGGCACGACGCTGTACAACTCCCTCTACCGCGCCGATGAGCAGATGCTCGTCAACGCGCACGTCTGGGGCGTGAAGGCCTAAGGTGCCCCCGTGTGGCACCTTCGCCGCAGCGAGAAGGGCGGCATGTTCGACACCTGCGCCGAGAGCTTCGACGCCGTATGGACGACGGCCGCGCCGGTCACGGAGTGAGCGTGGCACGCACCGAGTACCACGACGACCCGAACGCCCCCGAGCCCAACAGCATGGTGGTAGCGGCCTCCGCCGTCGTCACCGACGACCAGGGCCGCATCCTGCTCCAGCGACGCCGAGACAACGACTACGAGCGAGCGGAGCCTGGGGTCACCTACCCCATCGAGTGCGGGACCCCTCCCCGTTCCCATGCCCGAGGATGCTGGTCACCGCTCGATCACCTGGTTGGGTGGGCGCGATGTCTGCCATGTCGGACCCGCCGGGCCCGGAGCCGAGGAACCTCCCGTCGCTTGGCGTCCACGTAAGCTTTGCCGACTTCGTCGTACGCACATACGAGCGGTGACGTGCCTGTTTGAAGGAGGGGCGGATGATCGTATGGCGCGGCCGTGGATTAATTGCGGTGACACCGTTTATTATCGGGGCAATTTCTGGCGCAAAACTTGGGCCCGAAGGTGCCCAATGGGCCTTAATTCTCGGGGGACTCCTCATCCTCCTTGTGGGGTGGGTGTGGAATATCGACGATCCAGAATACATGAGAAATGAACACACTCTTTTTTGGATTCCAATCCAATACTGGGGGGCAGGGATCGCACTACTGGGACTATTGTGGCCATTTTTGCGAGATCATTAGATCAACAAGCCAATGGCTTACCCGCCGCGTTACGGAAAGACAGAATCAGAATCCTTGGGCGGCAACGCTCGTGCCCGATGCATGCCCGATGGGGCGGCGAACTGCGGTCAACAAGGGTCGCTCACAGCCTCGCCGAGCAGACCGCAGGAGCGGCGTTCATGCTGGCCAGAGCCGAGGTTCGGTCCCTTTGGCACGGTGCTTCCCAAGCTCAGAGCGCGGGTTCGATTCCCGTCGCCCGCTCCAGTAGGAGTGGCCCATGCGCGCCAGTTGGTTGGATTACCGCGGCCTTCGGGCGTTCCCCACGAGCACACCGCGCTACGATGCGCACCCTCGCCGTGCGACGGCCGGGGTTCCGCAGGGCCCGGACGCCGGTGCCGCGGAGCCAGAACCCGGCGCCGCGTCCGAGGACCGGCCCGGGCTCGCCGTCGCGCAGCTCCAGCTGCACCCGCCCGCGGGTGACGACGCCGAACGCGTCGCACCACTCGGCCGCGACCACCGCGACACGCGCGCCACCGCGCAGCGCGAGCGTCCTCACCGGGACTACTCCGTGCCGTCCGCCGGCAGGCGCTCCGGCAGCGCGAGCCGCGGGAACTGGTCGTCGTGGAAGATGATGATCTCTGTGATCGCCCCGCCGGTGACGCGCAGGACGTCGATCGTCAGCGGCAGATACGCGCCCTCCCGCTCCCGCCAGAGGTAGAAGGCGACGGCGGGCTGCCGGTTCACGGAGGTGAGGACGGCGCGCAGGCCCTCCATACCCTCGAAGCCGTCCTCGACCCAGCTGTTCAGCACCGCGTCGCGGCCGACGGTCAGGCCCGGCGTGGGCGGCATCGAGCAGCGCACGTCGTCCCGCAGCAGTGCGGCGAGCCTGTCGACGTCCGTGGCCACGCTGGCGTCGGTGAAGCGGCGCACCAGCTCGCGCGTCCCGGCGTCCTCCTCGCCGCCGGTCCAGTCCTGCCGCTCGGCGGGCAGGTGCTCCCGCATGCCGGCGCGGGCCCGCTGCAGCGCGCTGTTCACGGAGTTGACGGAGTCCCCGAGAAGCTCCGCGACGTCCTTCGCCGGCCAGCCGAGCACGTCCCGCAGGATCAGCACGGCCCGCGGGCGCGGCGCGAGGTGCTGGACTGCGACCAGGTACGCCAGCTCGATCGTCTCCCGCACGACGGCGACGGCCTCCGGCTCGTCCGCGTCGCCCGCGGGCAGCTCGTCGAGCAGCCGATCCGGGTAGGGCTGCAGCCACAGCACCTCGCCGCCGGTCGCAGGCTCCGGGCGGCACTTGGCGAGCAGGTCCAGGCAGGCGTTGGTGGCGATCCGGTACAGCCAGGCCCGGAACGTCGACCGCCCCTCGAAGGTCTCCCGCCGCCGCCAGGCACGGAGGAACGTCTCCTGCACGGTGTCCTCGGCGTCCTCGAACGACCCGAGCATCCGGTAGCAGTGCACGTGCAGCTCCCGCCGGTGCCGCTCCGCCAGCCCCGAGAACGCCGGCTCGTCGATCTCGCCCAGCCCGCTCACGCCCCGCTCCTCCAGCCACGTGTCCGCGCTCATCACGTCACCCTTCCGCCTCGTCGTGTCCCGTCGTAGGTATGACGGGTGCGGGCGCGAAAACTCATCACCAGGGAGGCCGGTCGGCATGCGGTCGCCCGGCACGTCGCGGAGCGCGATGCCGCCGCCCGCCGCAACGCACCCCGCCGACGGCTGCGGGTGTTCGCCCTTCGGTGCCGACGGTGAGCGGGTTGCGGTTCAATGGTGGGCCCAAGGGGTCCTGGTGTGCGACGGACAAGGGGACGGGGGAAGCGTGGCTGATCGGGTACTTGCGGGCCGCTACGAACTGGCGTCGCTCGTGGGCCGGGGCGGCATGGGCGAGGTCTGGGAAGGCCGCGACCGTGTCATCGGACGCCGCGTCGCGGTCAAACTCCTCCCCCACCAGCAAGGCGAAGGCGGCGGCGCCGAACTCTTCTTCCGCGAGGCACGCACCGCCGGCCGGCTCAACCACCGCGGCGTGGTCACCGTCTTCGACATGGGCGAAGACCCCCTCGACGGAACCCTCTACCTCGTCATGGAGTACATCACCGGACACGACCTCGCCGCACTCCTGCGGCGAGACGGTCCACCACCCATCCGCCGCGCGGTGGACTGGGCCACCCAGACCGCCGCGGCCCTGGCCGCCGCCCACGCCGCCGACGTTGTCCACCGGGACCTCAAACCCGGCAACCTCATGCTCACCACCGACAACGAGATCAAAGTCCTCGACTTCGGCATCGCCCGCTTCATGGCCGCCACCACCAAGTCCAGCCAGGTCATGGGCACCCTCGCCTACATGCCGCCGGAACGCTTCAACGAACACCCCGGTGACGCCCGCTCCGACCTCTACGCGCTGGGCTGCGTCCTCCACGAACTCCTGACCGGTCGCACGCCCTTCCAGTCCACCGGGCCCGTCGCCATGATGACCGCCCACCTCACCAAATCCCCCACGCCACCCAGCCACCACCGCTCCGACATCCCCACCACCCTCGACACCCTCGTCCTGCGGCTCCTCGCCAAGGATCCCGCCGACCGCCCCGCCACCGCCGCCGAAGTCCACGACACCCTCCAGACGCTCCTCCACACCACAGTCCCCGCCCCCGCCGAGGTACCCGCGGCCAACGCCACACCCACCGTTGCGGACCCGCCCCAGCCGCCCCGCGAGGCGGGCCTCTCCGAGCGGCCCGTGGACCGCGACCCACACACCCTGCCCACCCAGACGGCGGCCCCACCCCTCCGCAGCCCGCGGCCGGCCACCCCCGGCCAGGGGACGCCCCAACCGCCCACCCGCCGCCGGGCCCTGTGGCTCGGGCTCGGAGCGGCGGCGGTGGCCGCCGCGGGCACCAGCGTCGCCGCGCTGCTGAGTTCCGGGGACGAGCCGGGAAAGGACGGGACGGGGCCCAGCGCGTCCACCACCGGATCCCGTTCCCCGGCCGCCGCCCGGGGATGGACGATCGAGCGCGACTTCGGCTACCCCACCACCCCGGTGGTGGCCGAAGGGGTGCTCTACGTCATCGACTACGGCGGGGTCCACGCCCTGGACCCGTCCACCGGCGACACGTTGTGGACCGGGTCCGTCGAGCTGCCCGGGTCCCTCGCGGCGTCCGGCTCCCAGGTGTTCGTTGTGGACGCCGACGCGACGGTGCACGCGTTCGACGGCGGCGCGCGGCCCCAGTGGACCTTCAGGTCGGGGAAGAAGTTCAACACGGCGGTCCGGGCGCACGGCGAGGCGGTGTGTCTCGTCACCGACGAGGTCCTGTACTGCCTGGACGCCGCCACCGGCGCCAAGCGGTGGGAGTCCGAAGGGGAGTGGCACGACCACACGCTGACGATGACCGGCGACACCGTCTACGTCGACATCTTCGACGACAAGCTGTACGCGCTCCGCCTGGACGACGGCGCCCAGCGGTGGGCGCGTCGCTCGGACGGCTTCCTGCCGGGACCGCCCGCGGTGGACGCGTCCAGGGGTCTCCTCTACCTCGTCGACCAGGACAACGCCATCGCCCTCGGCATGGACGACGGCAGGGAGAGGTGGACCTCCCCGGTCCGGGACGATGGGGAGGTTACCGACAGCACGTCACCGGCCGTGGTGGCCGGCGACACGGTCTACGTCGGCGGGGTCGACCGGCTGGTGTACGCGCTGAACGCGGCCGACGGCGAGCGGAAGTGGACCGCTGGCGCCCGGGAGGGCGTTGGGACCATCCCGGCCATCGCCGACGGACGGGTCTACGTCGCCAACCGCGATGAGTTTTTCCCCTCCGTCCTGGCCCTGGATGCCAAGGACGGCTCCGAGGTGTGGAGCTTCAGACCCAGCGAACAGGTGGGGTTCACCGGGGGCGGCAACCACCCCGTCGTCCATGACGGCTTGGTGTACGTGCAAACGCAGGCCCAACTGCTCGCCCTCAACGCGGCCACCGGCACGTACCCGGCATAGGTCCGTCACCATTCGGTGCCTGCTCGGCCCGGTAGGCGGCACCCACCCGCTGGCTTTGACCGAGGGCGGCGCCCGGGGATCGCTGTGTAGCTCCTGGACGGCGACACCCGCTCGTCCCGGCTCGCCGAACTCGCGGAAGGTTCATCGACGACCTGGCCACCGCTGACGCCGGGCAGGGCGAGAACCGCTGACCGCCCCGGCCCGGTCGCCGCCGGGCGCAACGGCCGACCACGCAAAGCGCTCGGCTGGGCAACCCAGCCGAGCGCTTGCATGGACTCCTCGCCGCCTGGGCCGCCTGGTTGAACCGACCGTGTAGCGACGATCATTGGAGTCTGCCCATCAGGGACCGGGCTCTCCAGGGTCGGTCGTCAGCTGTCCGCTGGGCGCTCGAGCGCCACGTTGGGCAGCCGCCGGGCGAGCGGGGCGGGTAGCCACCAGGCCCACTTGCCGAGCAGCTGCATGGCGGCCGGGACGATCAGGCAGCGGATGATCACCGCGTCCATCAGGATCGCCACGGCGAGGCCCAGCCCGAACTGCTGGAGCATCCGGTCGGGGCTCAGCATGAAGGCCCCGAACACCACGATCATGATGGCACCGGCCGCCGTGATCACCTTGCCGGTGGCGGCCAGTCCTTCCCGGACCGCGAGGGAGTGGTCCTTCGTACGTTCCCACTCCTCGTGGATCCGCGAGACCAGGAACACTTCGTAGTCCATGGACAGCCCGAACACGATCGCGAAGATCAGCACGGGGAGGAAGGCTTCGATCGGCCCCGGCTGCACCCCGAACCAGCCCTCCTGGAACACCAGGGTCATCGCGCCGAGCGCGGCGGAGATCGAGAGCAGGTTCAGCAGGGCTGCCTTGAGGGGGATCAGCACCGATCGGAAGACCAGCATCAGCAGCAGCGACGACAGTCCTACGACGACGGCGACGAATATCGGCAGCCGCTGCGAGACCGTGTCCGCGAAGTCCTGGGAGGCGGCGGTGGCACCGCCGACGAGGATCTCGGCGCCGGTGTCGCGCTCCAGCCCCGGGGCCACGTCATCGCGCAGGTGGTGCACGAGGTCGGTGGTGCCCTCGTCCTGCGGTGCCGTCGTCGGGTAGACGATCACGGTGGACAGGGCGCCGTCCTCGGAGGGCATCGCGGGGCTGGCCGCGGCCACGCCCTCGGCTTTGGCCAGTTCGGACTGGACGGCCTGGCCGGCGGCCTCGTCTCCTTGGGTCACGACGACCAGCGGACCGTTGAAGCCCGGGCCGAAGCCCTCGGCGAGCAGGTCGTACGCCTGCCTGGAGGTCGAGGTCCCCGGGTCGTTGCCCGCGTCGGCGAAGCCGAGGCGCATGCTCAGCGCCGGTGCGGACAAGGCCAGCAGGGCGAGGACGGCGACCAGCAGCGCCGGCAGCGGACGGCGTTGCACGGCTTGGGCCAGGGCCCGCCAGCGTCGGCCTTCGGCCTTGCCCTTGGCGGCGGCCTTGGCCGCGTGCTTCAGCACGTGGCGCTGGATGCGCCTGCCGAAGAGCGCCAGGAGTGCGGGCAGCAGAACCAGCGACGCGGCCATGGTGGTCAGCACGGTCAGTGCCAGGGCGAGGGCCACGCCCTGCAGCGAGCCGAGGCCGAGCGCGACCAGACCCAGCAGGGCGATGATCACGGTGCAGCCGGCGAAGAAGACCGTGCGACCGGCGGCGTCCAGGGCCTTACGGGCGGCTTCGGCCGGGTCGGCGCCGTCGGTGAGCTCGTGCCGGTAGCGGTAGAAGATCAGCAGGGCGTAGTCGACGCCGACGCCGAGTCCGACGAGCATCGTGATGGGCGGCGTGAAGTCGGCGATGGTGAAGACGTGCGAGGCGAGAGCGATCAGGCCGAGGGCGCCGCCGACCGCGAAGAGGGCGGTGATCAGCGGCACGGCCGCCGCCACCACGGAGCCGAAGAGCAGCCCGAGGATGACCAGGGCGGCCACGATGCCGGCGAGTTCCGCGGTCGGGCTTCCCTTGTCCTCGGCGCCGCGCACGGCTTCGCCGCCGAGCTCTATCTGGAGCCCGTCCGTCTCGATCCCCTTGGCGGTGTCGATGATCGCCGTGACGTCGCCCTTGGGCACGGTCTCGGCCTTGCCGTCGAGAGTCACGGTGGCGTAGGCGATCGTGCCGTCCTCGGACACGGCGGATTCATCGGCGTACGGGCTGCGTACATCGGCGACGCTCGGCAGCTCTTCCACCTCGGCCAGCATCTCCTCGACCGCGGCCTTGCGGCCGTCGATGCCCTGGCCGTCCTTCAGCACGATCTCGACGCTGTCGCCGGCCTGGGTGGAACCGTGCTTCTTCAACAGGTCGGTGGCGGCCTGGGAATCGGTGCCCGGCAGGGAGAAGTCGTTCTTGTACGCGGAGCCCGCGGCTTGCGAGCCCAGCGTGACGGCGGCCAGGGCGGCCACCCAGAGCAGCAGGGCGGCCCAGCGGTGACGCTGCGCCCAGCCGGCCATGGCGCCGAACCGGCCGCCGCGCGGCTTGTCCGGCCGGCCCGGTGCGGGCGGGGCAAGGGACGCGGCTGAGCCGCGGGTGAGAGACATGGTGCCTACCTCGGATTCGAGCGGGAGTTGCCTGGCGTACAAACCACGCCCACCACGGCGCCGCACAGTGTGGGCGGGCCGACCGCCAGAGCGGTCAGCACACCGCCGATCTCCAGGGCCAGGGCCCCGGCGGCCGCGACCAGCAGAACTCCAGTGGCAGCCCCGACGAGCGCGCCGACAACAGCGGCGGTGGCCCGTGCGGGGAAGGTGGGCGAATTCATGCCCTTGAGCCTGCACGCGCGGCGGGGCCCGGGTCGTCAGCCTCCGGCCGACACTGGTCATACCCCAGCGGATGCAGGCTGCCGCCGCGTCGTACCTCAGGGGTGCCGCGGGGGCCCGCGGCCGACGGTACGCCGGGTGGGCCGCCCGCCCCGCCGGCCGGTCTACTCCGCCTGCCAGCCCGGGCTGACCATTCCGGACTCGTACGCCAGCACCACGACCTGCGACCTGTCCCGCGCCCCCAGCTTCGACATGATCCGGCTGACATGCGTCTTCGCCGTCGACGGTGACAGCACCAGCCGCGCCGCGATCTCGTCGTTCGTGAGCCCTCCGGCCACCAGTTGCATGACCTCCCGCTCCCGGTCGGTGAGGGCATCGAGCCGGGGATCCGGCTTCGGGCCCTTCACCCGGCCCGCGAACTCGGCGATGAGCCGCCGTGTGACCGACGGGCTGATCAGGGCATCGCCCCGGGCGGCGACCCGCACCGCCTGCGGCAGTTCCGCCGGCTCCGTGTCCTTCACCAGAAAGCCCGTCGCCCCGGCGCGCAGTGCCCCGTACACGTAGTCGTCCAGATCGAAGGTCGTCAGGATGACCACCTTCACCGACGCCAGCCGCTCATCCCCGGTGATCAGCCGGGAGGCCTCCAGACCGTCCATCTCCGGCATCCGGATGTCCATCAGGACCACGTCAGGCCGCAGCTCACGGCAGGCCGAGACCGCGGCTTGCCCGTCCCCGACCTCCCCCACCACCTCGATGTCGTCCTCGGCCTCCAGGATCGACCGGAACCCGCCCCGGACGAGCCGCTGGTCATCCGCCAGCAGGACCTTGATCATCGGTCTCTCCGCTCCATCGGCTCTCCTGCGATCCCGTACGGCAGCTGGGCCCGCACCGCGAATCCGCCCTCCGGCCGCGGGCCGGCGGTCAGTTCGCCGCCCAGTGCCCGCGCCCGCTCCGTCATGCCGGCGATCCCGCTGCCGCCACCCGCCGAGGTGGAGCGGGCCGCCGAGCCCCGGCCGTCGTCCTCGACGGCCAGGGTCAGCTCCTCGTCCCCGTAGGCGAGCCGGATCGTGACCCGTCCGGCGCCGCTGTGCCTGGCGGCGTTGGTCAGCGACTCCTGCACGATCCGGTACGCGGCCAGGTCGACCGGGGCGGGCAGCGAGCGCTCAACCCCGGTCCGCACGATCCGCACCGCGAGCCCCGCCAGCTTCGCCGAGGCCACCAACTCGTCTGCCCGGGCCAGCCCCGGCGCGGGTGCCGTGGGCGCCTCCTCGTCGACCTGACGGAGCATGCCGAGGGTGGCCCGGAGCTCCCGCAGGGCCTCCCGGCTGCCCGCCTTGATCGCGCCGAGCGCATCCTCGGCCTGGGCGGGGTTCTCCTTCAGCCGGTGCAGTGCCGCGCCCGCCTGCACGTTGATCATCGAGACGTTGTGCCCGATCACATCATGCAGCTCGCGGGCAATGCGCAGCCGCTCCTCGCTGGCCCGGAGCCGCGCCTCCTCCTCGGCGAACGCCACCCGGCTGTGCCGCACGCTGCCGAGGGCCACGACGGCGACCAGCCAGCCGGTGAGCATGAACACCACCGTGCCGCTGATGTCGCCGCTGCCCGCCAGCGTGCCCGAGGCCACGACGATCACCATGGCCGCCGCCATGGCGACGGCCGCCTGCAGCCGGCCCAGGGCCGCGACGGCGTACAACGCCACGATCGGAACCACGATCAGCGGGCCGTCGATGTCGCTCAGGAGGTAGTAGGCGCCCGTGGCCACCACCGTGAACCAGCCCACTGCCACCGGATACCGGCGCCGGAACAGCAGCGCTCCGCACACCGCCATGATCAGCAGCCAGGACGCGATCAGCAGGGGCACCGAGTCCCCGCCGTTCCTCAGCCGCTGCCCCTCGGCGCCGAGCGCCACCAGCACGAACACCCCGCTGGCCAGCGCGGCGTCAGCGCGGGCGCCGCGCGGCAGCCGGAAACGGGTCTGGTCGAAAGGCGGCACGCGTTCATTCTGCCCGCGATGCCGATCAGAGGCGGCGGTCCGTCGGAGCGTGCCCGCCGGATGATCAGTCGTCGAAGTAGGCCTTGGCGACGGCGTAGGTGTCCTCGTAGAGGTGGTAGCGCGTGATCCGCCCGTCCCGGACCGTGGTGTGCAGGGCGAACGCGGTGTCGATGTCCCGGCCCGTCTTCTTGACCTCGGAGACCATGCGCCCGATGAGCACCACGTCGTCGCCCTCTGCGATGACCTGGCGGAGGTCGAACTCCTTCGGCTGCACATGGGTCCGCAGCAGCTCGAAGAACGTCCGCATGCCCTCGGCCGAGTCGACCTCCGGTACCCACGGAAGGCCCGGCGGGTGCGGAATCGAGAACGACACCGAGTCGGCGAACAGCGCCGCCGCCTCCGCAGTCTTCCCGTCGGCGAGGAGCGGGAACAAGCGTTGCACGGTCTGCGTCGGCGACTCTGCTGTCATGTGGCGATATTACAGACTGGTGCGGAATGTATCCGGCCGGCGGTCGACGTCGTGCACGAGGGCGCCGGGAGGCCGCCGGGTGGCGCGACGCGGTCGGCCGCGCGATCGCCCGCGATAAACCCGGCGACGTCGGCGATCACCCCCGGGATACTGGTCGCCCATGGATGAGGTCAAGGTCGTCGTCGCCCATTCCGAGCGCGCGACCCTGCGCGTCGGCGACGTGTTCCTGAAGGTGGACGCCGATCAGGCGCGCATCGACGTCGAGGCCGAGGCGATGGCCCTGGCGCCGGTCCCCACCCCGAAGGTCCTGTGGTGCAGGCCGCCCGTGCTCGCGATCGCCGCGGTCCCGGGGACGGAGCTCGGCCGCCTCGGCGAGCCGTCGACCGCGTCGCCGGCGGCGTGGGCCGCGGCGGGTGCCGCCATCCGGAAGTTGCACGACGCGCCGTTGCCGCCCCGGCCCGGACGGGCCGGCCGGGGCCTGGACGAGTTGGTGGCGGATCTCGACGGCGAGTGCGAGTGGCTCGTGACGAACGGCGTCCTGCCCGCCGGCCTGGTCACCCGCAACCGCCAGGTCGCCGAGGCCGCGTTCCGGCCGTGGACTCCGGTGTTCACGCACGGCGACCTGCAGATCGCTCACGTGTTCGTCGACGGTGACGAGATCACGGGCATCATCGACTGGTCCGAGGCCGGCCAGGGTGATGCCCTGTACGACCTCGCCACCTTCACGCTCGGACACGAGGAGCACCTCGGCGACGTCATCGCCGGCTACGGCACCGACGTCGACCTCGACGTGATCCGCGCGTGGTGGTCGTTGCGAAGCCTGCTGGGGGTTCGCTGGCTGATCGAGCACGGCTTCGACCCGTTCGCGCCGGGCTGTGAGGTCGACGTGCTGAGATCCCGGATGTGAGGCTGCACGAGCCCGACTGCTGCGAGTGTCCCCAGCCTGCCGCCGGGGAGCCGGGACGGGGCCCGGGGCCGGTTGACCCACGCGGACCGCTTCACGATGATGCCGGGCGACACCAAGTGCGCACCGGGGACGGGCGCTTGATCGGATGGGGGACATCGTGAGCTACGGCCAGCCGGGCCCGCCCATGGGGCAGCCGCCGCAGGGACAGCCGTACGGGCAGCCCTACGGACAGCCACAGCCGCAGCCGCCGTACGGGCAGGCGCCGCCCGGCTACCCGGCTCCGCCCGCCGCGCCGCCCGGGCCGCCGCCGGGGCAGGCGCCCGGGCCGCCGCCGGGGCAGGCGCCGTACGGCGGGTATCCCGGGCCGCCGCCGGCGCCGGGCCCGCGGCCTTCGAAGAAGGGGCCGCTCGTCGCGGTCGTCGCCGTGGTCGTCGCGCTCGCCGTCGTGGCGGCCGGGCTCTTCCTCTTCGTCCTCGGCGGCGACGACGGCGTCACCGACGACGGCAAGGACTACAGCCTCACCGCCCCCGAGGCGGTGCAGGGCATCAGCCTCAACCCCGAGCTCACGGAGCAGTTCCGCAGCGAGTGGGAGATCAGGGACGAGGAGGCCGCCATGCTGAACGCCCAGGTCGAGGGGCGCGTCACCGGGGTCTACACCACCGAGTTCCCGCTCGAGGAGGGGGACAATCCCGGCCACGCCAACTTCACGGGCCTGTACGGCACCGTGGAGGACCCGGAGGCGGCGGTGGACGCCTTCTTCGACGCCGGGGGAGGCCGCATCACCGAGGAGAACTACGCCGTGCTGGCAGGCGAGCGGACCGAGGTCAGCCCGTCGGGGCTGGACAACGCGGTCATGAAGTGCCAGATGTACCAGCCGCACGAGCCGCAGCCCTACGAGCCCGCCCAGTCGCCGCTGTGCGCGTGGGCGGACTACGACACGTTCGCGATCGTCCTCGTCACCAAGCACGAGGACGTGGAGGAGCCCCAGCCGCTGACCATCGAGCGAGCGGCCGAGTTCGCCGCCGCGCTGCGGGGCCTGGCCCTGAAGGAGGAGGGCCCGGAGTAACGCCGCCAGCCGGTGGCCGCCGCGCATCGTGGGCGGAGGGGATCTAGCGTCGTAGGTGGGGGGCGTTCACCTCGACTCGACTCCCTCGACCGAGGAGGTCCCCATGAGAACGATCAGCGAGATCAGCGACGGCGTCCTGCGCGACCTGCTCGCCGCGCCCGGGCCCGTGACCTCGGTGTACTTCGGCCTGGAGCCCCGCCCGCAGCAGGCGGAGGACGCGGAGCTGCGCTGGCACTCCCTCGCCCGGCACCTGGCCGGGCAGTCGGCGGGCATCGACACCATCGAGGCCCTGGGGGGCCGGGTGAGGGAGTCGCTGCCCGGCTCCGGCACGCTGGCCGCCTTCGCCGCCGAGGGCGAGGTGCTGTACGCCGCCGAGATGCCCGGGCCGCTCCACCCCGACCTCGCGGTCCACGGCCCGCTGCCGCACCTGCTGCCGCTCCTTCGGTGGCGCCAGGACCACCCGGCGCACGTGCTGGCCGTCGTCGACCGCACCGGGGCCGACCTGGAGGCGTACGCGCGCGGCTCCACCGCGCCGACCCGGCAGACCGTCCTGGGCCCGGACGACGAGATCGAACGCAACGCCCCCGGCGGCTGGTCGCAGGCGCGCTACCAGCACCGGGCCGAGGACTCCTGGGAGCACAACGCCGCGCGCGTGGCCGACGCGCTGGGCCACGCCGCCTCACGGGTCCGCGCGCGCCTGGTGCTGCTCGCCGGTGACGTGCGCGCCGTGCAGTACCTGACCAAGCACCTGCCCGAGGGCGTACGCCACCGGGTGGCCGTCCGCACGGTGAGCGGCGGTCGCAGCGCCGACGGGGCGGCCGGGGAACGCCGGGACCAGGTCGCGGCCGAGACGCACCGCGCGGCGAGCGAGGAGACCTGGGCGCTGCTGCGGCGCATGGCCGACGAGCGGGGGCCGGGCGGGCGCACCGTGGAGGGCGTGCGGCCCACGCTGGAGGCGCTGGCGCGCGGGCAGCTCGGCACGCTGGTGATCGTCCACGACCCGGCGGACCGGCGTACCGCCTTCTTCGGGCCCGATCCGACGGACGTCTCGGACCGGCGGCGGGTGCTGGGGCGGCGGGCCGCCGTCCTGACGCGCGCGCCGCTCGCCGACGTCGCCGTGCGGGCGGCCGTGCTCACCGGCGCCGAGGTGCGGGTTCTCGCGCCGGACCTGGCGCCGGAGACGGCGGCAGACCGCGCGCTGGAGACGGCCGCGCCCGAGGGCGTTCCGGCGCACGGCATCGGAGGGCTGTGCCGGTACACCTGAGGGCTGAGATTATTGACGGGTGCATGGCATACGTGCGGGTGACGGCGACGGTTCCGGTCCTGGTTCCTGTGGCTCCGCCGTGGGCGGCAGGGCGGAGCTGCTCGCGCGGGCCGGGGAACACCTGGAGCGCGGCGGCGGCCCGGCCGGGGTGCTGCTGACCGGCCCGGCCGGGATCGGGAAGTCGGCGCTGGTCGGGGCGCTGGCCGCCCAGGCCGGGGCGGCGGCGTCCGGGGAGACGACCGTGCTGCGCTGCCTGCCGACGTGGGCCGAGCGCGGGCTGCCGTTCCTGTCGCTGATCGACCTGCTGGACGGCGTGGGCCGCGAGGTGGTGACCGGGCTGCCGGGCGCGCAGCGCGACGCGCTGGAGAGCGCCCTGGCGGGCGGGCGGCGCGAGCCCGTCCCGGAGCGGGAGCGCGACGGGCTGGCGCTGCGGCTGGCGGTGCTGTCGGTGGTGCGGCGCCTGGCGGCGCGCGGCCCCGTGCTCATCGTCGCCGACGACCTGCAGTGGATGGACCCGCCCAGCGCGGAGCTGCTCGCCTTCGCCGCCCGCCGCGTCGCCGGGCTGCCGGTGCGGATGATCGCCGCCGCGCGCGTGGAGGGCGAGGGCGAGAGCGAGGGCGCCGGCGGCACGCGGCATCTACGCGTGTTACCAGCTCCCGCGCTGGAGCTGCCGGTGCCGCCGCTGGGCTACCCGCAGCTCGCGGAGGTGCTGGCCCGCCACGGGCAGCCGGACGTGCCGCGCGCCGCGCTGCGCGACATCCACCGCGTCAGCGGCGGCAATCCCTTCTACGCCCTGGAGCTGGCCCGTGCCCTGGCCGCGCAGCCCGTGCCGCCGCGTCCCGGCGACCCGCTGCCCGTGCCGGGAAGCCTGCGCGAGCTGGTGAGGGAGCGGCTCGCCGGGCTCTCGCCCCAGGCGCGGCACACGCTGCTGCTCGCCGGCGCCTCCGCCCGCCCCACGCTCGCGCTGCTGCGCGAGGCGGGCCGGACGCGGGCGGAGGAGGAGATAGCCGAGGCCACCCGGTCGGGCGTGCTCGCGCAGGACGGGGCGGCCGGAGCGGCCGGACCGAACGGACCGAACGGGCCGACCGGGCCCGACGGGCCGGACACCCCGGCCGGTCGCGCCGGCCGGGGCGGCGTCGTGCGGTTCAGCCACCCCCTCCTCTCCGCCACCCTCTACGCCGAGGCCACGCCCGCGCAGCGCCGCGCCGCCCACGCCGTCCTCGCGCGCGTCTCCGCCGACCCCATCGAGCGGGCCCGGCACCTGGCGCTCGCCACCCCCGGCGAGGACGCCCACCTCGCCCGCACCCTCCAGGGGGCGGCGGCAGCGGCGCGCGAGCGCGGGGCCCCCGCCGAGGCCGCCCGCCTCGGGCTGCTCGCCGCCGAGCGCACCCCCGAGGCGGAGCCCGGCGCGGCCGTCGCCCGCCGCCTCGACGCCGCCGAGGACGCGCTGACGGCGGGCGAGCCCGTCCTGGCCCGCTCCACCGCCCACGAGGTGCTGGCCGAGGCCGAACGCCCCGCCGACCGGGTCCGCGCCTGGATCGTCGTGATCGACTCCGCCGGGCAGGCCATGGCCGAGGTGGACCACGTCTTCCCCCGGGCGCTGGCCGACGCGGGCGATGACCCGCGCCTGCTCGCCCCCCTCCGCTACCAGTTCGCCTGGCGCGCCCTGCTGGTGACCGGCTCCTTCCCCGACGCCCGCGCCGAGGCGGCGCGCGCCGCCGAGCTGGCCGCGCGCGTCGCGGACCGGCGTACCGAGCTGCTGGCGCTGTCCCTCATGGCCCAGGCGGAGGTGCTGATGGGCCACCCCGACGCCGAGCGCACCCTCGCCCGCGCCCTCGCCGAGCCGCAGGATCCGCGCGTGGCCTGCGACCACAACGGCCCGGTCTACTTCCGCTTCCGCTCGCTGCTGATGAGCGACCGCCTGGAGGAGGCGCGGGCCGTGATCGGCGGTCTCGTCCGGGTGGCGGAGCGGCGCGGCGCCGTCGAGAGCCACGTGCTGTTCCTGCGCGGCCTCGCCGAGACGGAGCTGCGGGCGGGCCGCTGCGCGCTCGCGCTCGACGTCGCCCACTCCTGCCTGCGGCTGGCGACGGACGCCGGGGTCGGCGCGGTCGCCGGGCTCCAGCTCGCCGCCCTCGCGGAGGCCGCCGGGGGCAGCACGCGGCAGGCCGCGACGCTGGCGCAGCGCGCGGTGCACCTGTCCGAGGAGGAGGGCGACGCGGTGTACGCGGCGCGCGGGCTGGCCGCGCTGGGCCACGCGCGGCTGGTCGGCGGCGACGCGCGGGGCGCGGTGCCGGCCCTGCGGCGGGCGCGTGAGCTGGAGCGGGCGCAGGGAGTGACCGACCCGGCTCGGGGGCGTTGGCACGCGGACCTCGCCGAGGCGCTGGTGCGGTGGGGCGGCCGGGAGGCGGAGGGCGAGGCGCGGGAGGTGATCGACGAGGCGCGGGCGGCTGCGCGGCGGCTGGGGCGGGAGAGCGTGCTGGCCGCGCTCGACCGGGCCGAGGCGCTGCTGCGTGCGCCGGACGACGCGGCCGAGGCGGCCGAGCTGCTGCGGGCGGCGACCGCGCGGTTCACGGCGTTGGGGCTCCGCCTGGAGGAGGGGCGCACGCTGCTGGAGCTGGCCCGCGTCGAGCGGGCCCGGGGCAACGCCGCCTCCGCGCGGGCGGCGTTGGAGGCGGCGACCGGGCTCTTCCGCACGGCGCGCGCGAAGCCCTGGCTGGAGCTGGCGGCGGCCGGGCCGGGGCCCGGGCGGGACCGCGAACGCGGCGGGGCGATGGGCGCCCTCGCCGGGCTGGCGGCGATGGAACGCCGGGTGGCCGGGCTGGTGTCGGAGGGCGCGACCAACCGCGAGATCGCCGCCCGGCTGTGCGTGAGCGTGAAGACGGTGGAGGCCACCCTCACCCGCGTCTACCGCAAGCTGGGCATCCGCTCCCGCGTCGACGTGGTGCGGCTGACGGCCGAGGCCGAGGCCGAGGCGGAGGCCGAGGCGGAGGCGGCCCAACGCGCCTGAAAAGTGAGGGCCTTCAGAGGTTTAGGGGTTTCCCTCATTGGACGGGCCGACGGCCGCCCCTAGCGTGATTCGGCGCGCCGTGCAGCGTCGCCTGGGCACGTCGCAGCCCGTCCCCCCCATCCAGCCGAGGAGCAGCAGCATGAGCAGCATGTTCAGGCCGGCCCTTGCCCTGGCCGCTACGGCGATGGCCGTCGCCGGCGTGCTCACCGCCCCCACCGCCAGCGCCGACGAGCCGTCGACAAGGATCGTCGGCGGCACCCCCACGACCACCGACGCCTACCCGTTCATCACCCAGATAACGGACACCACCGGCTTCCAGTTCTGCGGCGGCACGCTGGTGGCGCCGACGAAGGTCGTCACCGCCGCCCACTGCGTGGAGGGCACCGCGCCCGGCGACATCCAGGTCGTCGGCGGCCGCACCTTCCTCAGCGGCTCCGACGGCACCGTGGCCGACGTGAGCGACATCTGGGTGAACCCCGGCTACGACAGCGGCACCATCACCGGTGACGTCGCCGTCATCACGCTCGCCGAGGAACTGCCGTACGAGCCGCTGCCGTACGTCGCCCCCACCGACACGGACGTGTACGCGGCGGGCGCCACCACCCGCATCCTCGGGTGGGGCACGACGAGCGAGGGCGGCCAGTCGTCCGACGAGCTCCTGACCGCCGAGGTCCCGACCGTCTCCGACGAGGAGTGCTCGAACGCGTACGGCAGCAGCTACGTCGCCTCGGACATGGTCTGCGCCGGCCTCCCCGAGGGCGGCGTGGACACCTGCCAGGGCGACAGCGGCGGCCCGCTGGTGATCGACGGCAAGCTGGCCGGGATCGTCTCCTGGGGCTCGGGCTGCGCCCAGGCGGGATTCCCCGGCGTCTACACGCGCCTGACGACGTTCTCGGACGACGTGACCGCACAGATCAACTCCTGATCAGCTCCTGATCAGCTCCTGATCAGCTCCTGATCAGCTCCTGAGCGTCAGCTCCTGAGCGAAACCCCACCCCCACCAAGGCGGCCCGGGCCAATGGCCCGGGCCGCCTTGGTGCTGCGGCGTGTTGCCTGCGCGTGTGCGGCGGGCCGAACAAACAAAAAGCGTCAGAAATCAAGTCGCAATGGGGAGCAACCTGTGGTCCACACTCGCGGGTGAGACTTCTCTTCGCTGGTCCTCCCCACTGGTCCTCCCCCACCGTCCGTCAGGATGGGACCGCCTCCGACCGTCACACCCCCAACAGCATCATCGAATTTCCGCCGTCGCCCGGTGGCATGGTCGCCTGTCCTGAAGGAGTGATCTCAGGAAGGTTTTCTCCAGGTGGTCATTTCACACTACGCAGATTCGATGGATTCGGCGGATTCCACCGCGACTTCTCGGCTCGCCGATTTACCTCCCGTTCACGGCCGCGTCCTGGCGGTCGGCGTGCCCGGGCCGCGGCGCGAGCGGCTGACGGGCACGCTGCTCGCCGCCGGTCACGAGGTGGTCCACGCCGCGCCCGGGGAGGTGACCGCGCGGGTCGCCCACGCCCAGCCCGACGCCGTCGTCCTCCTCGACGACGCGGGCGGCACCATCGCGGACCGGCTGGCGGTGATCCGCGAGGTCCGCGCCGCCCCCGACGGCCAGGTGCTGCCGCTGCTCGCCATCACCCCCGATCCGCGCCCGGCCGACGTCGCCGACATGCTGCGCGCGGGCGCGGACGACTGCCTCGCCGACGCCTCCGATCCGCTGGAGCTGTCCGCCCGCATCGAGGCGAGGCTGCGGCGGCTGCCCGTCCCCGTCGAGAGGCTGCCGCTCGACCCGCGCACCGGCCTGTACTCGGGCGCGCACTTCACCGACGAGCTGAAGAGGGAGCTGCGCCGCCCGGGTCGCCCTCGCCCCAAGGGTGTCATGGCCATGATCGCCATCGCGGAGCTGTCCGCCCTGGAGTCCCGCCTCGGCCACCGCGTACGCCGCGAGGTCGCCGAGCGCGTGGCCGGCGTCGTGCGGCGCCTCTGCGATGACGCCGCCTCCGAACGCCTCGGCTGGGACGGCGGCGACGGCCACCTGCTGATGCTGCTGCCCGGCATCGACGAGGAGGAGGCCGAGCGGCGGCTGGCGGCGTTCGCCCACGCCGTGGCCGGGACCCGCTTCACGGTGGCGGGCGAGAACGTGCGCCTCACCCCCGCCATCGGCTGGACCCCGCTGGCCGCATGCGCCGACGCCGGGCAGGCCGTCGAGCGCGCCCGCGACGCGGTGACCGAGTCGCTGCGCCACGGCGACCTGCGCCCGGTCCGGTACGCCCGCTGGATGCACCCCGCCGCCGCCCGCGGACGCCACCGCCACCGCCGCGGCGGGGCCGCGCGCCGCCGCGGCTGGTGGCCCTCGGCCCTGGCCTCCGCGCTCGTCCCGCTGCTGGGCGTCGGCGCGCCGTTCCTCCTCTACCAGCAGGCCCACGCGCTGCTGGGCTGGGACCTCGGCTCCGCCATGTACTGGGTGGTGGTGGCCGGCCTGGTCTTCTCCTCCGTGCTGATCGTGCTGGAGTGCCTCTTCTCCCTCGACGCCCCCGCGCGCCCCGACCGGCCCGGCCAGCCCTACCCGCCCGCCACCGCCATCATCGCCGCGCACCTGAAGAACGAGGCCGCGACGATCGTCGACACCGTCGAGTCGTTCCTGAAGCTGGACTACCCGGCCGAGCTGGAGATCGTCCTCGCCTACAACACCCCGCACCCCCTCCCCGTCGAGGAGATGCTCCGCGACATCGCGCGCCGCGACCCGCGCCTGGTCCTGCTCCCCGTGCCCGGCAGCACCTCCAAGGCGCAGAACATCAACGCCGCGATCACGCGCGTGCGCGGCGAGATGGTCGGCGTCTTCGACGCGGACCACCATCCGGCGCCGGACTCCTTCCAGCGTGCCTGGCACTGGCTGTCAGGCGGCTACGACGTCGTCCAGGGTCACTGCCTGGTCCGCAACGGCGACGCCTCCTGGGTCGCGCGGATGGTCGCCGTCGAGTTCGAGGCGATCTACGCCGTCAGCCACCCCGGCCGCACCCGGATGTACGGCTTCGGCGTCTTCGGCGGCTCGAACGGCTACTGGCGCACCGACGTGCTCGCCCGGATCCGGATGCACGGCTCGATGCTCACCGAGGACATCGACGCCACCATGCGCGGGCTGACGGCGGGCGCCCGCTTCACCGTGGACCGGACCCTCATCTCGCGCGAGCTGGCGCCCACCATGCTCGCGCCGCTGTGGCGGCAGCGCTCGCGCTGGGCGCAGGGCTGGCTCCAGGTCTCGCTCAAGCACCTGTGGCGCGGCCTGCGCTCGCCGGACCTCTCGCCACGCCAGAAGGCGGGGCTCGCGGTGCTGCTGGGCTGGCGCGAGGTGCAGCCGTGGCTGACGCTCCAGATCCTGCCCGTCCTGCTCTACTCGGCGTGGGGCGCGGGCGGCGTGACGCAGCTGGACTGGGCCGTGCCGATCTGCCTGCTGGCCCTGGCGTTCACGCTCTTCGCGGGGCTGGTGCAGGGGGCGTTCGCCTGGCGGCTGGCCGCGCCCGAGATGCGGCGGCGCAGGCGGTGGTTCTGGCGCTACCTGCTGACCTCGACGCTCTTCTACACCCACTTCAAGAACCTGGTGGCCCGGCACGCGCACCTGAAGGAGGCACTGGGCCAGCGGCAGTGGCACGTCACGCCCCGCACCGGGGGTTCGCGGTGAGCGCCGCCGCCGCCCGCAGCGGGGTCCGCGAGCTCCAGGGCTTCCGGGGCATCGCGGCGCTGAGCACCGTCGTCTTCCACGTCTGGCAGCAGTACTGGACCTACGACGCCGCCGGCGGCCACCCGCCCGTCACCAACCCCTACCTCGCGGCCGGGCTCTCCTTCGAGGTGATCGACCTCTTCTTCGTGATGTCCGCGTACCTGCTGACGCTCTCCTACGCCCGCGCCGCGATCGACGGCGGCTCGATCCGCACGGCCCGCGACTTCCTCTTCCGCCGGGCCATCCGCATCCTGCCGCTGTACGTCATCGCGGTGCTCGTGGTGTGGGCCGGCCGCAACCCGACGCTGCCCGGCGACTGGCGGGACCTGGTGGAGCACCTCACCTTCACCCACGTCTTCGACAGCAAGCGGATCTTCTACACCCTCGGCCCGGTCTGGTCGCTGTCGCTCGAGGTGGCGTTCTACCTCCTCCTCGTCACGCTGGGCCCGCTCGGCGTGCGGGCGTGCCGCGCCCTCGCCACCCGGCGCGCGCGGGTGGCGGCGTGCGCGGGCGCGTGCGCGCTGCTGTACGCCGTGCCCGTGGCGTGGATCGCCGTCGCCCACTACGGCTTCGGGGTGCCCCACACCGACTGGCCCGTGTACTTCGGCCCGCAGGCCCGCTTCGGCGGCTTCGCCGTCGGGATGGGGCTGGCGGTGCTGATGGTCGCCCTCGGCCGCGAGGGGAGGCTGCGCCCCTCGCAGGCGATGTCGCTCCAGGCCGTGTCGGTGGTGGCCCTCTACCTGCTGTCCCTGGCCGCCGACCCGGAGAACGCGGCGTTCACCTTCTACCACCCGGTCGCCAGCGCGCTGTGGGGCGTGCTGCTGTACGCCACGCTCCACGTGCGGGGCGGCGCGGAGCGGGTGCCGTGGAACGCCGTGCTGCGCGTCGGCTGGCTCAACTACGTGGGCCTGGTGAGCTACAGCCTCTTCATCTGGCACGAGCCGATCATGCTCCAGCTCTACAACGCCGGGCTGCTGCCCGACGACGGACCGGCGGGCTTCCCCTGGGCCGTGCCGATCGTGCTGGCGGTGACGGTGCCCGCGGCGGTGCTGAGCTACTGGGTCATCGAGTACCCGGCCGCCCTGCTCGGCCGCCTGAAGGACCCGGCGGGCAGGCCGCGCGAGTTCTACCCGGAGCCGGCGCGGGGGGTCAGCCCGTGACGCGACAGCGCCGCGCAGCACCGCCGCGTGGCACCCCTACGTGGCGCCGCTGCGTAACGGTTCACTAACTCCTCGTTCTCCATGGCTCGTTGGGCGGCGACGGCGTCGCTACTGTGGGTCCGCTCACGGATGCGGAACGGGGGCGGCGTGGCGGACGCGGCCAAAGCGGCCGAACAGGCCGAGGGGATCGAGGGGTCGAGCGCGCCCGGCACGCCGCCCGTGGTGCACCGGCTACGGGCGCGGCACGACGGCGACGGGCGCCGCGCAGTGGTGGAGCAGCGCGTGGACCACGGCCCTCGTGCCGCGTCCGGCGACGACCAGCGCGGCCCGGCCGGAGGCGTCGAGCAGCGCCTTCGCGGCGTTGCCCTGGAGGAGGGTGAGGCCGACCCGCACGTCGGGGTGGCGGGAGCGCCAGGGGCGCAGCGCGTCGGCGAGCGTCGGCGGCGGCGGGCCGCCCCGCCAGGCGTGGACCACGCGGAGGGCCAGCCGCTGCCGCCTCGCCGCGCCGAAGGCGAAGTCCAGCACCTCGGCGTCCGGCTCCCGGAGGCGTTTGAGCCCCACGACCACCTCCCGCTCCTCCTCCCCTCCCTCCGCGAATTCCCGCGTCCGCACGACGACGACGGGGCACGCGGCGCGCGCGACGACCGGCGCGCTGACCGAGCCGAGCAGGAAGCCGGCGAGCGTCCCGAGGCCCCGCGAGCCCAGCACGATCAGCTCGGCCTGGCCGGAGGCGTCCAGCAGCGCGGCGGCGGGGGCGCCGAACGCCACCACGCCCTGGACCGCCAGCTCGCGGTGGCGGTCCAGCAGATCGTCGCGGGTCCGCGTCAGCAGCCGCTCCGCCGAACGGCTCAGCTCCCCGGCCTCGCCGGCGTCCCCGGCCCCGCCGGTGTCCTCGGGCACCGCGCTGACCAGCCGCAGCGGGGCGGTGCGGCGCACCGCCTCGGCCGCGGCCCACTCCGCCGCCGCCGCTGCCTCGGCCGAGCGGTCGACGCCCGCGACGACGGGGCGCGTCATGCCGCCGCCGCCGTCCGCACGAGGGAGCGCTCCTCGGCCGGTCCGGCGGCCAGCACCACCTTCAGCGCTCCCGTCTCGGCGGGCGCGGCGACGACGCGGTACGCCGTCGCCACCTCCTCCAGCGGAAAGTCGTGCGTGACCAGCGCGGACGGCGAGAGCCGCCCGGCGGCCAGCAGGGAGAGCAGGGTGGGGGTGGTGCGGGTGTCCACCAGGCCGGTGGTGATCGTGACGTTCTTCGACCACAGCTCCTGGAGGGGGAGCGTCGCGGGGGCGTTGTGAACGCCGGTGTTCGCCAGCCGCCCGCCCGGCCCCACCAGGCGCGTGCACAGCTCGAACGTCTCCGGCCGCCCGGCCGCCTCGATGACCACCTCCGCGCCCGCCCCGCCGGTGAGGTCCCCGACCAGGGCCTCGGGCTGCTCGCCCGGGTCGCCGATGATGTCGGCGCCGAGCGCGCGTGCCACCTCCAGGCGGTCGGCGGCCGGGTCGAGGACGACGATCCGGCGGGGCGAGAAGAGCCGGGCCGTGGCGACCGCGGCGAGCCCGACCGGCCCGGCGCCGACGACCACCACCGTGTCGCCGGGGGTGACGCGGCCGCCCAGGACCCCCACCTCGTACGCCGTGGGCAGCACGTCGGCCAGCAGCACGGCGTCCGCGTCGGCCAGCGCCTCTCCGCCCCCGGGCAGGCGGTGGGTGGAGGTGTCGGCGAAGGGCACGCGCACGTACTCGGCCTGCGTGCCGTTGATGAGGCGGCCAAGGAGCCAGCCGCCCCCGCCGGCGCACTGGCCGTACGCGCCGCGCCGGCAGTAGCGGCAGCGCCCGCACGCCGAGACGCACGACACCACGACGCGGTCACCGGGCCGCACCGCCCGCACCTCGGGTCCGGCCTCGACGACGCTGCCGACGGCCTCGTGTCCGAGGACCGTGCCCGGCGCGACCTTCGGCAGGTCGCCGCGCAGGATGCGCAGGTCCGTCCCGCAGATGGTCGTGGCGTCGACGCGCACGATGGCGTCGCCCGGCTCCAGCAGGCGGGGATCGGCGACGTCCTCCCACACCGGCTGGCCAGGCCCGTAGAAGACCAGCGCCTTCATGTTTTCCTGTCTAGACCGCCGCGCGCGGCCCTGCCAGCCGGGACCGGCCAGCCGAATGGCCCTCGGCCCCGAGGGGTGCGACGGTGGGGAGTGTGGGGACGACAGGCGTGACGGGCGCGAGGGGCGTGACAGGCCCGAGGGGCGCGACGGAGACGACGACCACGGACCTCTACGAGGTCACGATGGCCCTGTCCTACCTGCACGAGGGCATGACGGGACCCGCCACCTTCAGCCTCTTCGTCCGCGGCCTGCCGCCCGGGCGCGGCTTCCTCGTGGCGGCCGGGCTCGAACCCGCGCTCGACTACCTGGAGCGGTTCCGGGTGCGCGAGGAGGACGCCGAGGCGTTCGCCGCCGCCCTCGGCCGCCCCGTCGGCGACCTCGCCCCGCTGCGTGGCATGGCGTTCACCGGTGACGTGCGGGCGGTGCCTGAGGGCCGCATCGTGCTGGCGGGCGAGCCGCTGCTGGAGGTGACCGCCCCCCTGCCGCAGGCCCAGCTCGTCGAGACCTTCCTCCTCAACCAGCTCAGCCACCAGACCGCCGTGGCCTCCAAGGCGGCGCGCTGCGTGCTGGCCGCCGACGGCCGCCCGGTCGTCGACTTCTCGCTGCGCCGCACGCACGGCCCGCAGGCCGGGCTGCACGCCGCGCGCCTGGGCGGCATGGTCGGCTTCGCCGCCACCAGCAACGTCGCCGCGGCGTCGGCGTACGGCCTGACCGCGACCGGCACGATGGCGCACTCCTACATCGAGGCGTTCGCCGACGAGGAGACCGCCTTCCGGGCGTTCGCCCGCGCCCACCCCGGCCCGGTCACCTTCCTCGTCGACACCTACGACACCGAGGCGGGCACGGCGACGGCCGCCCGCGTGCTGCGTGAGCTCGGCCGGGACCCGGGGGGCTGCGGCATCCGGATCGACAGCGGCGACCTGGGCACGCTGGCCCGGCGCGCGCGGCGGATCCTGGACGACGCCGGGCTCCCGGGCGTGCGGATCGTCGCCAGCGGCGGGCTCGACGAGTACGCCGTCGAGGAGCTGGTGCGCTCCGGCGCGCCGGTCGACGTCTTCGCCGTCGGCACGCGCGTCGGCGTCGCGGCGGACGCGCCGTTCCTGGACTCGGCGTACAAGCTCGTGGCGTACGAGGGCAGGCCGGTGATGAAGCTGTCCTCGGCGAAGGTGACCGCACCGGGTGGCAAGCAGGTGTGGCGGCGGCCGGGGTACGCCGACGTGCTGGGCCTGCGCGGCGAGGACCCGCCGGGGGACGGCGAGCCGCTGCTGCGCACGGTGATGGCCGGGGGCCGCCGCACCGGGCCGCCGGACACCCTCGCCCGGGCCCGGCGCCGCTTCGCCGGCGACCTGGACGCCCTCCCGCCCTCCGCCCGGCGCGTGCGCGACCCCGAGGCGCCGCACGCGACCGCCAGCGCCCGGCTGACCGCCCTGGCCGGAGAGCTGCGGCACCGCATCGAGCGCGAGCTCACGTCGGAGCGCTTAGGAGGTCCGCGCACTGCTCGCCGGTGGCCTGCCGCGCGGCGAGTGCGGCGGCGACCGGCTCGATGGCGCTGCGCAGCACCGTCAGCGAGCGGAGCTGGCGGGGGCGGTCGCTGCCCGCCATGCGCCAGCGGATGACCTGCGGGTCGAAGACGTCCCACCCTTCCCGCCGGGACGCCACCAGGCGCATCGACTCCAGCACCCGCACCGCCAGACCCCTAAAACCTGTCGTACGTTAATGCGTCGGTCCAGGGATCCAGACCAGGAACAAGACCCAGGAACAGGGACAAGGAGACAACGCCGTGCAACAGCCCCCCGTCGTGGTCATCATGGGCGTGTCCGGATCGGGCAAGACCACCGTCGGCACCCGGCTCGCCGAGCTGCTCGGCGTTCCCTACGCCGACGCCGACGACTTCCATCCTCCGGCGAACATCGCCAAGATGTCCGCCGGCAAGCCGCTCGACGACGCCGACCGCGCGCCCTGGCTCGACGCCATAGGAGCCTGGGCCCACGAGCGCGCCGGGACCGGCGGCGGCGGCGTGGTGAGCTGCTCGGCGCTGAAGCGGGCGTACCGGGACCGGCTGCGGGCGGCGGCCCCCGGGCTGGTCTTCGTCCACCTCAGCGGCTCCCGGGAGCTGATCGCCGGCCGGATGGCCGCCCGCAAGGACCACTTCATGCCCCTGGCCCTGCTCGACTCGCAGCTCGCCGCGCTCCAGCCGCTCGCCGAGGACGAGCGCGGCGCCGTGGTCGACATCGACGCGCCGTCCGAGGAGGTCGCCGGCCGGGCCGCCGACGCCGTACGCCGGCTGGCCGACGGCTGAGCCCGGGGGCACCGTGGAGGCATGCCCCTGCTCGTCGGCACGTCGGGATGGCAGTACGCGGACTGGCGCGGCGTTCTCTACCCGCCTGACCAGCCGCAGCGGCTGTGGCTGGAGGACTACGCCCGGCGCTTCGCCACCGTGGAGAACAACAACGCCTTCTACCGGCTGCCCACGGCCGAGGTCTTCGCCTCCTGGCGGGAGCGGACGCCGCCGGGCTTCGTCATGGCGGTCAAGGCGAGCCGCTTCCTCACGCACATCAAGCGGCTGCGCGACCCGGCCGAGCCCGTGGCCCGCCTGATGGACCGGGCGGCGGGCCTGGGCGAACGCATGGGGCCCGTGCTCCTCCAACTCCCCGCCACCTTCCACGCGGACGCCGACACCATCGCCCGCCTGGACGCCTGCCTGCGCCGCTTCCCCCGCGCGGTCCGCGTCGCCGTCGAGCTCCGCCACCCCTCGTGGTGGGAGGCGGAGCGCGAGCTGCGGGCCGCGCTGGAGCGGAGCGGGGCCGCGCTGTGCTGGGCCGACCGGTGGTCCCGCCCGGTCACGCCGCTGTGGCGCACCGCGCCCTGGGGCTACGTCCGCCTCCACGGCGGCGCGGCCCAGCCGCCTCCGCGCTACGGCTGCCAGGCGCTGGCCTCCTGGGCGCGGCGCGTGGCGGACGCCTGGGGCGACGAGGACGACGTGTACGTGTACCTCAACAACGACACGGGCGGCGCCGCCGTCGCCGACGCGACCCGGTTCGCCCGCGCGGCGGCGGCGTTGGGGCGCACCGTGAGCCGCACGCCCTAGGCGGTCGAAAGGCCCGCCGATCAACATCCGCGACATCCGAGGTCAAGAAAGCACAACTTCGTGCAACGCCTGACGCCTCTCCAGCGTCTAGGAGTTCGATTGACGACTCCTCCAGAGAGGCATGGTGTTTTCGTTGAGACGACGCACCCGCATACGGGCGCTGCTCGCCATGATCGCCGCGGCCATCGCCGTCACCGGCGTCCTGGCCACGCAGGCCGCAACCGCTGACTCCCCGTCCACCCGCATCGTCGGCGGCACCGTCACCACCACCGACCGGTACCCGTACGTGATGCAGATCACGGACTCCACCCAGAGCCAGTTCTGCGGCGGCACCCTTGTCGCGCCCAACAAGGTCGTCACCGCCGCGCACTGCGTGGACTGGATCAGCGCCGAAGAGACGCGCGTCATCGGCGGACGCACCTACCTCGACGGCAGCGACGGCACCGTCAGGCGGGTCACCGACACGTGGATCCACCCCAACTGGATGCCGGACAAGTACCGCAACGACGTCGCGGTGCTGACGCTGGCGAAGGACATGCCGTACGAGCCCATCCCGTACGTCTCCGCGACCGCCAAGCCGTACGCCGTCGGCGCGGACGCCCGCGTCCTGGGCTGGGGCACCACCCGTGAGAACGGCCCCTCCTCCAACCGCCTGCGCACCGCGCTGGTCCCCGTCGTCTCCAACGCCGACTGCAAGGACAGCTACCCGGTCCTGTTCAACAGCACCGCGATGGTCTGCGCCGGCCTCCCCGAGGGCGGCGTCGACACCTGCTCCGGCGACAGCGGCGGCCCGTTCGTCATCAACGGCCGCCTCGCCGGCATCACCTCGTGGGGCAACGGCTGCGCCCGCGAGGGGTACCCGGGCGTGTACACCCGCCTGACCACCTTCTCGGACCTGGTGACCGAGCAGATCAACTCCTGATCGGCTCGTGATCACCTGCTGATCGCCTTCTGAGCGAACGCGCGACGGCCCAGGCCATCTGACCTGGGCCGTTGTCGTGGCCGGGGCCTATGATGCGGGCCCGGCTGAGAAGGAGTTGACGCCTTGGCACCGTCCATCGATGAGTGGCGCACCGCGCCGTTCGGCTGAGGGCCGGACTGCATCGGATGGTCAGGGCGTGCTCACCTCGAAGCGTTCCACCAGCACTTCGCCGCCGAGGGCCTGGGTGGCGTGGTTGAAGACGGCGAAGCGGTAGCCCATGAAGAACTCCCACGCGTCGTTCATGGTGAAGGCCGGTCCGAGCGGGGTGAAGGTGGTGCCGTCGGTGCTGAAGGAGAACGTCGCCTGGCGGCCCGGCCCCGGGTTGATGTCGGCGGCGGCGCGCAGCCAGACGCGGCTGCCGGGGAGGTCGGCGCCGGCCTGCTCGGTGCCGGTGCCGCTGGTGCTCCAATCGGCGTTCATGGTCAGGCCGTCGAACATCACCAGCCTGCTGACGCCGTCCTGCCGCGTGACGCCGATCCAGGCGGAGGAGTCCCGCAGCATCGCCAGCCCGGCCCGGTCGCCGTCCGCCATCCCGGAGCACTCGAGCACGACGGTCGCGGTGGAGGTGGGGCCCTGGATGCGGCGGGTGAGGGTGTTACGGGCGCTGTAGAGGTCGTCGGTGACGGTGGCGGTCCTGAGGGTGAGCCCGTTGTCGACGGTGAACGCGGCGGTGTCGGGGTTGTGGTTCCACTCCCAGTACGGCGCCAGCGCCGTCCCCTCGAAGGTGTCGGCGCCGGTCATCGGCGGGAGCGGGTGCGGGGTGACCGGGTAGGGGTATGTCCCGCCCCACGCGCCGTCGACGGTCTGGAGCTCGGGCCAGCCCTCGGCGTTCCAGATGACCGGGGCCAGGGCGGGGACACGGCCGCCGGGGTAGGCGTCGATGAAGCCCATGTAGTACCAGTCGCCGTTCGGGGTGTCGACCAGCGAGCCCTGGTGCGGTACGCCGCCGCCGGGGATCGGGCCGGGCAGGTCCCACAGCACCTCCCGCATCTCGTACGGGCCGAAGGGGCCTGAGGTGGACTTCCAGACGTACTGGCCGTTGGCCGGGCGGGTGACGAAGATGTAGTAGTTCCCGTTGATCTTGTAGAAGCGGGAGCCCTCCATCAGGCCGAACTCGTCCGGCTTGGTGAGCACGTGCTCGTCCCTGACCTCGGTGAGCATGTCCGGGGCGAGCTGCGCGACATGGATCTCGTTGGCGCCGTACGCCACGTACGGGGTGTCGTCGTCGAAGAGCAGCCCCGCGTCGTAGTAAACGCTGCCGATCTCGGCGTGCCGGGTCCAGGGGCCCGCCGCGTCGGTGGCGCTGTAGACGTACGACCGCTGCCAGCCGATCTGGCCCACCCAGTAGAAGGTCTCGTCGCTGGGGCGGTGGCGCATCGTGGACGCGTAGGTGCCCTGGACGTAGGCCCGTCCGCCGTTGAGGTCGTAGGCGTCGCCGAAGTCGAGGACCGGCACCGAGTGGCCGATGAACTCCCAGTTGACCAGGTCGTAGGAGCGCAGGACGGGCGCGCCCGGCGAGTAGTGCATGTTCGAGCCGGTGTAGTAGTACGTGTCGCCGACGCGGATGACCTCGAGGTCGGCGAAATCCTGCCAGATCACCGGGTTGGTGAACTGCTCCTGCTGGGCCGTCGTGCCCGCCGCCGCGCGCATCACGCCCATCGCCGGCAGCGAGCCTCCCGCGACCAGGCCGGCGCTGGCCCCCATGACTCTCCGGCGGCCGTGGGGCTGTTGGAGCCAGGACATACGAGATCAGCTTCCTCACGCGTGGGGGACCGAGAGCCGAAGGTGCGGAGCGGTGGGTGCTCCCCGCAGTAGCGGGGAACACCCCCTCATCGAAGCGCTTCGATACTCAGCCAGGGTCCTGCTTCTGTCAAGAGATCGCGTGGCAACGGCTTGCGGTGCCCGCTGGAACCCGTCGGTAACGTTGCCAATTCCCCTCGAACTTCTGCCGCAAGGCTTGTGCGCTCCGCTGAGGGCTCCTAACCTCAGCCAGGCGTCGAAGCGCTTCGATCATTCATCTTACGTATCACGGACCTTGGATTTTGCGATGAAGCAGAGCCATGGAGGGTCGCTGACGTCATGCCGAACCCACGCTCCGGGCTCAGCCGGAGAGGTTGGAGAAGCTGCCGCTGCGGAACGTGCTCTACCAGATCGTCGTAACGCCGCCAGCGGCCCGCCGGCATGTCGGAGATGATCGCCAGCGGCAGGTGCCTAGCCGCGCCGCGCAGGCCGCCGTCATGATCCTCGCGCTGCTGCCCGTCGCCGTCCTCTCCCTCTTCGTCCAGCGCCACTTCAAGAAGGGAGTGCTCATCGGCGCCATCAAGGGCTGAAACGTAGCGCACCACATCGACAGTCCGGACAGCCTCTGGCGGAACGAGGCCGACCGGAACCGCTTGCTCTGGAATCAGTCAGGCACTAGGAGTCCCCCCATGCGAATAGGAAGAATCAGCCGCGGGCGTCTGTCCGCGATGCTCACCGCCGTGGTCGCGGCCCTGGTCGCGGTGGCGGCGTTGCTCGTCGGCAACACGGCTCAGGCGGGCACCAGCGACACCAAGCAGTGTTCTCTTCCATCGACGTACAACTGGTCCTCGACGGATGCGCCGCTGGCGCAGCCGGCCAACGGGTGGGTCTCGCTGAAGGACTTCACCAGTGTCGTCCACAACGGCCAGCACCTGGTCTACGGCTCGACCGTCGACGAGTCCGGCGCGTACCACTCGATGGGCTTCGCTCCCTTCACGGACTGGCCGGACATGGCCTCGGCCCCCCAGACCCAGATGAACGTGGGCACGGTGGCGCCCACGCTGTTCTACTTCGCGCCCAAGGACATCTGGGTGATGGCGTCCCAGTGGGGTCAGTGGCCCTTCTTCTACAGCACCTCCACCGACCCCACCGACCCCACCAGCTGGTCCGAGCCCCAGGAGCTGTTCACCGGCAGCATCCCCGACAGCGCCCCGCTCGACCAGAGCCTGATCGCTGACGACGAGAACATGTACATGTTCTTCGCCGGCGACAACGGCAGCATCTACCGGTCCAGCATGCCGATCGGGGACTTCCCCGGCAGCTTCGGCTCCTCCTACGAGACCATCATGACCGACACCAGGGAGAATCTGTTCGAGGGGGTGGAGGTCTACAAGGTCGAGGGCCAGGACCAGTACCTCATGATCGTCGAGGCGATAGGCAACGGCGCGCGCTACTTCCGCTCCTTCACCGCCTCCAGCCTCGACGGTGAGTGGACCCCGCAGGCCGCCACCGAGGACAACCCCTTCGCGGGCAAGGCCAACAGCGGCGCCACCTGGACCAACGACATCAGCCACGGTGACCTGGTCCGCCACAACCCCGACCAGACCAAGACCATCGACCCCTGCAACATGGAGTTCCTCTACCAGGGCCTGCCCCTCGGCACACCGCCGGACACTGACTACGGCATGCTGCCGTGGCGGCCGGGCCTGCTTACCCTGCAGCAATGACCAGCCGGATCCACGGTGATCGCCATGTGGTGCGGTCCACCGACGAGTAGACGAGCGGTTTACGCCGTGGGCAACGTCACCCGCTGACCGATACCCACCGCCTTGAAGAACCCCAGCCGCCCGTCGGCCGGGGTTCCTCTCTTTCGTGGACTCCCCGGCCATCAGCGAACGACCCGGACACCCACGGAACATGATCAAGCCTGCGTACGGGACCGGGTGGTGGTCCCGTACGCCCCGATCGTGTGGTCAGCGGGGGCCGAGCTGGCCGGTGGTCACGGCTGTGATGAAGGCAACGGCGGACCCGGCACGCGCGAGGGCGTCGAAGCGTACCTCCGGCACTGAGATGTTTCCAACCCGCTGACGGGCAGCGTTGGTTGGTGAGGGCCCGCCCCCGGTTGCACGACGTGGTGAAGCTCCTGGTAGACGAGTTCGCGACCAAGATCACTCGCTGTACCAGGAGCTTCGTCGTGCTTGTCTACCCATCCGGGATCGATCTGTCCAGCTCATCCCTGCGGCACCTGGCCGGCTCGTGTGGGCCTCACCCGCGCTGCCCGGCGCGGTCCACGACATCCGCGCGGCCCGCACCCACGGCATCATCGACACGCTGACCAGCGAGGACGTCCCGTGCTGGGCGGACAAGGCGTACCAGGTCGCTGGTGGAACGCTCCGCGTCCCCTACCGCGGCCGGTGGGAGACGCTCTCCACCGGCCAGCAGGCCCACAATCGCTCCCACGCGAGGATACGAGCACTCGGCGAACAGGCCGTCGTCACGCTGAAGTCCTGGCGGCTGCTGCGGAAGCTGCGGTGCAGCACCACCCGCATCACCAACCTCGTCAAAGCCATCCTCGCCCTCCACCTGGCAAGCTCAAACTGAGGTTGGAAACGGCTCATGTGGAGATCCCCGGACCCGTGCCGTGCGAGATCGCAGCGGAGGAACTACTCCAGCGGCGGTCAGCCGAACGCGGCGGCATGCGCGGCGCCCAGGAGGTCGGCACCGACTTCACGCCCGCCGTGCCGAGGTTCGGCTCCGTCGGCGCCAGCGGCGACCTGATACCACTGGGGTACGCCGTGCAGGCGCTGCGCGGGCGCGGGCGGGCGTACGTCGGGGGCGAGGCGTTCCCGGCTGACGAGGCGCTCAAGCGGGCCGGGCTCTCGTGCCGCTGCCGCTGTCGCTCGACGGGCGCGACGCGCTGGCCATGGTCAACGGCACCTCGCTGACCGCTGCCGCCGCCGCGCACGCGGGGGCGCGACGCCGACGGCGCCGGGGTGCGCGGCGTTCCTGGAACGGCTGTGCGCGCTGGTGCCGGCGATCGATCCGGACCGGACGCTGGACGCCGACGTGCGGCGGGCGGCGGACCTGCTGGACGAGCTGGCGGAGGCCGAGCCACTGGAGGGGCTGGAGGGGTTGGAGGGGCTATGAGGACTTGACCGCCTGGATGTCGAGCTCGACGCGGATGGTGGGGCCCACGACGGCGATGCCGGCCGCCAGCATCTTGCGCCAGTTGAGGGTGAAGTCCTCGCGGTGCAGCTCGGTGCCGGCCCGGCAGGCGGCACGGGCCTCGCCCTCCATGCCGGTGCCCTTGCCGAGGTAGACGGCGTCCAGCCGCACGGTCCTGGCGACGCCGTGCAGGTCGAGCACGCCCGCGACCGACCAGCGCGAGCCGCCGCGGTGGGTGAAGCGATCACCGGTGAAGCGGAGCGTGGGGTAGTGGTCGACGTCGAGGAAGTCGGGGGAGCGCAGGTGGTCGTCGCGCATCCTGACGCCGGTGTCGATGCTGGCGGCCTCGATGACGACCTCCAGCTGGGAGGTGGCCAGCGGATCGCCGACCCAGATGGCGCCTTGGAAGGCGTTGAACCGACCGTGCACGTCGCCCAGGCCGATGTGGCGGGCGATGAAGCGGATCGCGGTGTGGGCGGGGTCGATGTCCCAGCGGCCGGGGCCGGGCAGCGGCGAGGGCGGGGCGACGTCGAGCCGGATGGGGCCGGCGGCGGCGCAGCCGCTTTCGTCGATGCGGACGGGGGAGCGGTGTGGCTGGAAGCCGTCGGCGGTCACCGCGAGCTGGTAGTCGCCGGGCGGCACCGTGGCCTGGTACTGCCCGTAGGGATCGCTGGTGCCGCGCGCCACCGGGCGGCCGTCCGCGCCGATGAGCGCGACCTCGGCCCGCTGCATCGGCAGGCCGACCGGGTCGAGCACCTCGCACATCACCCGGCCCGCACCGCGTGGGATCGGGAACGCCTCGGGCCGCACTCGAGCCGGGCCGCCGCTGCGCCGCCATCTTGATCGTCCGAAAACTCGCACTCGCACACTCTCACAGCTCGCGCCCGCCGCCACTCCTGCACCAGGCGACAATAGAATGCGCATCCTATCTGTGAACAGACGATTAGCCGCCAATTCCGGGCGGGAAAGGACAGGTCCGGTCATGATGGGGTCATGTTGATGGCCGATCTTGCCGCGACCTCCCGCGAGGTGGCGGGTACCGCCGCCCGCTCCGCGAAGATCGCCGCACTCGCACGGCTCTTCGCCCTGGCGGAGCCGGAGGAGGCGGAGGTGGTGACCACCTACCTCGCCGGGCGCTTGCCGCAGCGACGGATCGGCGTGGGGTGGCGGGCGCTGGGCGAGGCGCGTGCGGCGGGCGTCGCGGCGCCGGAGGTGCCCACGCTGACCGTGCCGGCGGTCGACCGGGCGCTGGAACGCATCGCGGCCGTGAAGGGGAAGGGCTCGGCCGCGGAACGCCGGCGGCTGCTGGGCGAGCTGATGGCGGCGGCCACGGAGGAGGAGCGGGACTTCCTGTTCCGGCTGATCAGCGGCGAGCTGCGGCAGGGCGCGCTGGACGCGCTGGCCGTTGAGGGACTGGCGCAGGCGGTCGGCGCGGCGCCGGAGGAGGTGCGGCGGGCGGTGATGCTGGGCGGCTCGCTGGGCGCGGTGGCGCGGGCGGTGCTGGCCGAGGGCCCGGCGGCGCTGGGCGAGTTCCGGCTGGTGGTCGGGCGGCCGGTGCAACCGATGCTGGCGCAGAGCGCCGTCGATCTGGACGAGGCGCTGGACCGGCTGGCCCGGCAGGTCCCCGGGCCGGTGGCGGTGGAGGAGAAGCTCGACGGCATCCGGGTGCAGGTGCACCGGGACGGGGAGGAGGTGCGGGTCTACACGCGGACGCTGGACGAGATCGGGGCGCGGCTGCCGGAGGTGCGGGCGGCGGCGATGGAGCTGGCGGCGGAGCGGGCGGTGCTCGACGGGGAGGTGATCGCGCTGGACGCGGCGGGGCGGCCCAGGCCCTTCCAGGAGACCTCGGGCCGGGTCGGCACGCTCGCGGGCGCCGGGGGCCTGCCGCTGACGCCGGTCTTCTTCGACCTGCTGGCGGTGGACGGGCGGGACCTGCTGGACCTGCCGGGCGGGGAGCGCAACGCCGAGCTGGCGCGGATCGCGCCCGAGCCGCGGCGGGTGCGGCGGGTGGTGGTGTCGGACCCGGCGGACGCCGGGGAGCGCGAGGCGGCGCGGGAGTTCGCGCGGCGGGTGCTGGAGCGGGGGCACGAGGGCGTGATGGTGAAGGCGCTGGGGGCGGCGTACAGCGCGGGGCGGCGGGGCGCGGCGTGGCTGAAGGTGAAGCCGGTGCACACGCTCGACCTGGTGGTGCTGGCCGCCGAGTGGGGGCACGGGCGGCGCACGGGGAAGCTGTCGAACCTGCACCTGGGAGCGCGGCGGGAGGACGGCGGCTTCTCGATGCTCGGCAAGACCTTCAAGGGGCTGACGGACGCCATGCTGGCGTGGCAGACGGAGCGGCTGCGGGAGCTGGCGGTGGGCGAGGAGGAAGGGGGGTGGGTGGTGCGGGTGCGGCCGGAACTGGTGGTGGAGGTTGCGTTCGACGGCGTGCAGCGCTCGCCGCGCTACCCCGAGGGTGTGACGCTGCGGTTCGCGCGGGTAGTGCGGTACAGGGAGGACAAGTCGGCGGCGGAGGCGGACACGGTCGCGTCGGTGCTGGCGCTGCTGCGCTGAGGCCCCCGCCGAGTTGGCCGAGGCCGTCGAGGCCGATCTCGCAGAGGCCGATGCTGTTTCGTCGCGGCATCGTTATGGGAGATGGGCAACGAACCTGGGGGTTCGGGCGGTCTTTACCAGTGAGGGCCGTTGGGACAGAGTTTTCCCAGTGGCATTGTGTTACTTCAGGGGGATCACGCATGCGCACCGCTCTTCACCGCATGTCTTTCACATGGCTCGTCTCGCGCAGGGCGCGATCGGGCGTCGCCGCCGTTGCCGTGGCGGCGACGCTGCTGCTGGCCGGGTGTTCGCCGGACAACGAGTCGGCCGCCGCCGAGCCGACGGGCCCGGCCGCCGAGGAGTCGCAGGACCCTGGCGGCGAGGCCGAGGAGCCGCAGGCGGAGGAGACCGAGCCCGCCGAGGAGATCCTCTTCCGGTTCGGGGACACCTCCGACCAGGTGCGGGAGCTCCAGGCCCGGCTGGCGCAGCTGGAGTTCTTCACCGCCCAGCCCACCGGGTACTTCGGCGACATCACCCTGGGCTCGGTCTCGGAGTTCCAGCGGGCGGAGGGCATCGAGGTCACGGGGGACGTGCCGGAGTCCACGTGGGAGGCGCTGACCGGGCAGACCACGATGCCCACCGAGGAGGAGATGTTCCCGCCGCAGCCCGTCATGGACTACGGCGAGTCCTCCAAGCAGGTGCGGGAGCTCCAGGCCCGGCTGGCCCAGCTCGGCCACTTCGAGGAGAACCCGACGGGGTACTACGGCGACGTCACCACGGCCGCCGTCACGGCGTACCAGGAGGCGGCCGGCCTTGAGGCCACCGGCACGGTGTACGAGGACACGTGGGAGGCGCTGACCGGCGAGACCACGATGCCGACGCAGGAGGAGATGTACCCGCCGGTCGACGTGCCGGACGCGCAGCCCGCGCAGGAGCTGGACGAGCGATGCCTGACGGGGCGCGTGCTGTGCATATCGAAGACCTCCTCGACGCTGTCGTGGGTCATCGACGGCGAGGTGGAGATGACGATGGACGTCCGCTTCGGCGCCGAGGAGACGCCCACGCGCGAGGGCGAGTTCGCGGTGTACTGGAAGTCGCGCCACCACCACTCGACGATCTACGACTCGCCGATGCCGTACGCGATGTTCTTCGACGGCGGCCAAGCCGTGCACTACTCGGAGGACTTCGCGGTCAACGGGTACAACGGCGCCTCCCACGGCTGCGTCAACGTCCGGGACGAGGCGGCGATCGCCCAGCTCTTCGACGAGGTGAACGTGGGCGACAAGGTCATCGTGTACTGGTGATCGGCGTGTACTGGTGATCGGCGAACGGTGATCGTGTACGGGTGAGCGGGCTCCGGCCGATAATTGGCCAATGCGCTACATCATCATCGGGGCAGGAGCGGTCGGCGGCGCCATAGGCGGGCGGCTGCACGAGAGCGGGCACGAGGTCGTGCTGGTGGCGCGCGGCGCGCACCTGGCGGCGTTGCGCGAGGGCGGGCTGCGGCTGCGGACCCCGGAGGGCACGCTGACGCTGCCGGTGCCGGCGGCCGCCGGTCCCGAGGAGGTGGCTCCGCGTCCCGGCGACGTGCTGGTGCTGGCGGTGAAGACGCAGCAGGCCGTGGCGGCGCTGGACGCCTGGGCGCCGTACGCCAGGGCGGCCGGCGGCCTGCCGTTGCTGTGCGCGCAGAACGGCGTGGCGGGCGAGCGGCTGGCGCTGCGGCGCTTCGATCAGGTGTACGGCGTGTGCGTGTGGCTGCCGTCGCAGCACCTCGAGCCGGGCTCGGTCGTCGCGCCGTGCGTGCCGCTGACCGGGATGCTGCACCTCGGGCGTTACCCGGAGGCCGCCCCCGACGAGACGGCGCGGGCCATCGCCGGCGACCTGGAGAAGTCCCGCTTCCTGGCGCCGGTGGTGCCGGACGTGATGCGGTGGAAGCACGCCAAGCTGCTGCTGAACCTGGGCAACGCCGTGGAGGCGCTGGTCGGCCGGGCCGGGATGGCCGAGGCCGGCGCGGTGGTGCGGCGCGCCCGCGCCGAGGGCGAGGCCGTGCTGGCGGCGGCGGGCATCCCCTACGCCGGCCAGGACGAGCAGGACGAGTTGCGCGGCGGGAGGATGGAGATCCAGCCGATCGAGGAGTACGGCGGCGGCTCCTCCTGGCAGAGCCTCCGGCGCGGCTCCGGCTCCATCGAGGCCGACTACCTCAACGGCGAGATCGTGCTGCTCGGCCGCCTCCACGGCGTTCCGACGCCGGTCAACGAGGCGCTGCGGCACGCGGCCAACGCCGCCGCGGCGGCCGGCCGCGAGCCGGGGTCGATGACGCCGGCCGAGCTCGCGGCCCTCGTGGGCGCCTGACCGCGCGTCCCGCGGTCCCGCCTCCCAAGGGCCCCACGGGCACCGCGATGTGCGCGCGGCCGGTACGGTGATCCCCATCGATCTCCGGTCAACTTCCCGAGGGGGAGGGGAACGTGAGCAGCAGTCAGCCGCGCCGCGTGCTCGACGCGCGGGTCGTCGCCCTGGTGGCGGCGGCCCTGGTAGCCATGGCGGCGGGGGTGATGGCGGGTATCCAGCTCTCCTCCGACGAGTCGCCGCCGGAGAACCGCGCGGCCCCCAGCGCCCCGCCGCGCCCGGAGTTCTCCCTGAGCCCCAAGCCGGAGACCACCAGCCTGACCCCGGCCTCGCCCGACGAGAGCCTGACCGAGGTCTCGCCCCTCCCCGAGCCCACCAGCGAGTCCCCTGACCCCTCGCCCAGCCCTTCGGGCGGCGAGACCGCCCTGCCCTCGGCGCCGCCCTCCGCCCCCGGCCAGGAGCCGGGCGCCAGCCCGAGCGTGGACGTGGACGAGGAGTTGCGCGCGTGGTGTGAGATGGCGGAGCCGAACGACTACTGGGGCAGCGCCGAGATGCGCCAGATGTGCGAGGAGCGGTTCGGGAGCGGCTAGCGGGTGGCGCGCAGCGAGTACATCAGCGGGACGCGCGGCTGCCCGGCCGGGAGCCGGAAGCCGTAGCCGCCGTCGGAGTCGTCCCAGCGCAGCGACTCGTAGCGCCCGAAGAGCGTGTAGTCGAACTCGTGGAAGAACTCGATCCGCAGCCCGGCCCCGGCGATCGCATTGATCAGGTCGCCGAGCGTGTGGTGGAACTCCACGTGCTGCGCCTTCGTCAGCTGCGGCCCGTCCGTGTAGGTGTACGGGAAGTCCTCGACGTGCGGCTCGTCGCAGAAGTAGTCGTGCGTCACGCGGTGCCCGGTCTCGTCGTCCAGCATGTCGGTCACCGGGTGGAACTCGACGAGGTACAGCGCCCCGCCCTCCTTCAGCAGCGAGGCCACCACCTCGGCCCAGCGGGTGAGGTCGGGCAGCCACACCAGCGCCCCGACACCCGTGTAGACGATGTCGAAGCGCTCCCCCGCCAGCGCGGCGGGCGCCCCGTACACGTCCGAGACCACGAAGCGCGCCCGGTCGGCGACCCCGATGTCCGAGGCGAGCGAGCGGGCGGTGTCGATGGCGGGTGCCGAGAAGTCGACGCCGGTGACGCGCGCCCCGAGCCGCGCCCAGGAGAGGGTGTCCAGACCCATGTGGCACTGGAGGTGCACCAGGCTCCGGCCCGCGACCTCGCCCATCTCCCCGGGCTCGAAGGGCCGCAGCGTGGAGGAGGGCTTGGCGCGGAAGCCCGGCAGGTCGTAGGTGGCGCTCTGGGCGTGCACCCGCGTCCGGTCGTCCCAGTTCTCGCGGTTGATCCGCTGCCAGTCGATGCCGCTTCCGGCGGTCTCGGTCATGCGCTGACGGTAACTCCCGCCGCCGGGCGCCGCGTAGCGGTTTTCGCCGGGTGCGCCGGTGGCGTTCGACGAGCCAGGAGGTGGCGAGGAAGAGCGGCAGGGCCAGGCCCATCAGCATCGCCGAGCCGGTGACCGCGTTGACGAGGAAGTCGCTGCCGACGCGCGCGACGGCGTAGTAGTAGCCGAAGACCACCACCATCAGCAGCAGGTAGCCGCCGAGCATGGTGGCGGCCACCTGGCGGATCAGGCCGCGCCAGCCGCGGCGCGGGCGTCGCGCCGCCGCCAGCCTCGGCTCGGCGGCCGTCGTGGGCCTCGCCGCCAGGCCGAACGCCAGCAGCCCCATCACCAGCGTGTACCCGGCGAGCATGATGACGACGATCTTCGGAACGCTCACGCCGGCCCGCCGCCGCTCACTCGATGGGCCCCCGGAGCAGGAAGTGCCAGCCGCGGACGAACGTGTGCCACCCCCACCACAGCCACGCCGCGAACAGCGCCCAGCGCGCCAGCGGATAACGCATCACCGCGTCGATGGCGTCGCTCAGCGTCGGATAGCCGTCCCCGGAGCGGACCAGCCCGATCCCCTCCCAGACGAACAGCGCCCCGAAGAGGGCCGCCCACACCAGATAGCCGATGACAGGATGCTCTGATTGCTGCGCCATTCCCCCATAGTCCGTCAAAATGGGGCATAACGCCTACGATGCGTCGCGGTAGGCGTGCGGCGCGATGCCGGTCACCTTGCGGAAGACGCGGCTGAAGTAGGCGCGGTCGTGGAAGCCGACCGCGCGGGCGATGGTCTGCACGCTGTCGTCGCTGCGCTGCAGCCGCTCCTTGGCCCGGCGGATCCGCAGCCGGGTGAGGTACTCCCACAGCGTCACGCCGAGCTCGCGGTGGAAGAGCCGCCCGAGGTGGTCCTCGCTGACCCCGGCGGCCTGCGCCACCTGCCAGCGGGAGAAGCGGTGCCGGTAGTGCTCCTCCAGGTACGCCAGGGCGTGCCGGACCGGCGCGTAGGTGCGCTGCGCCATCGGGTCGGTGCGGGCGCGGTGCAGCATCGCCGCCAGCAGCCGCGCTGTCTCGGCCTCGGTGAGGATGTCCCGGCCCAGCAGCACCACCCCCGGGTGCCGCTCGGCGCGGCGCGCGTCGGCGAAGGTGAAGCCGTTGCCGCTGAGCATCAGGACCGGGATGCCCTGCTGGCCGGTGGTCTCGCTCAGGCGTTCCACGAGCTCGAAGCCGTCCATGTCGGGCAGCGCCCGGTCCACGATGAGCAGGCCGGGCGGGTCCTCGGCGAGGAGCGCGCAGGCGGCCGTGCCGTCGGCGGCGGCCCGCACCGGGCGGCCGGGGAGTACGCCGGTGAGCAGCACGCGCAGCGCCTCCCGTGAGTGCTCCGAGGCGTCGACGATGAGGGCGGGCTCGGCCAGGCCGAAGGGGCGCAGCGCCCGCAGCGCCTGGCTCAGGTCGGCCAGCTCCGCGCCCTCCATGAGCCCGTAGAGGAGGAAGGGGGTGTGCCGCAGCGCGGGGTGGTCGTGGAGGCGGCTGATGGTGGCCCAGTCCTGCGGGGTGGCGCCCTCGGTGTCCCAGGCGACGGCGGCGGGGCCGGGCTCGCTGGTGAGGGAGGCGATGTCGTCGTCGGGGTGGAGCGGGTGCGGGATCAGGCCCTCGCGGCGGGCGAGGGCGGCGATCTCCTCGGGCAGCCCCGGCGGCACGGGCTCCTCGCGGTCACGCGTGTCGCCGCACGTGTCGCCACGCGTGCCGCCGTGCGCCGCCGCGAGCAGCACCCTGCGGCGTTCCCCGGGCGCGGCCGGGGCGGCGGGCGGGCCGGTGGGCTCGGCGGGGGTGGGGAGGGGAAGTTCCACGTGAAACCCCGGCGTAGTCGCGCCGTCACCGCGCAGCAGCGTGACCGAGCCGCCGTGCAGCACGGCCAGGCGCCGGGCGATGGCCAGGCCCAGCCGGCTGCCGCGCTCGCCGGACGCGAAGGGCTCGAAGAGGCGTTCGTCCTGCCGTGCGAGGCCGGGGCTGGTGACGCGGATGTGGAGCCGGTCCACGCCCGCCTCGGCGGCCAGCTCGGTCGTTACGCCGGCGGCCGGCCCGGCGTTCGGCCCGGGGCCGTGGGCCGACGCGGCGGCCGACCCGGCGGCCGACCCGGCGGCGGTGAGCAGGCCGCGCACCATCTGCCGCAGCCTCGTCGCGTCGGCGCGCAGCGCGGGCAGGCGGCGCGGCAGCGACAGACGCCAGCCCGGCCGCGCCAGGGCCGTGAACGCCTCTTCCAGCAGCGGTCCCGGGTCGAGCAGGCGGCGGGTGAGGTCCAGGGCGTCGATCTCGGACCGGCTGAGGTCCAGCAGGTCGTCGATGAGCCGCAGCAGGCGTTCGGCGTCCTCGGCGGTGGCCGGGTCCCGGCCCCGGGTGTGCCGCAGGATCGTCTCGACCGGGGTGCGCAGCTCGTCGGTGACGTTGTCCAGCAGCCGGGTCTTGAACCGGCTGGCCTGCTCGGCCGCGTCCCGCGCGCGGCGTACCTCCTCGAACAGCCGGACGCCCTTGAGCGCGGCACTGATCTGGTCGCCCAGGGCCCGGTAGAGGGCGCCGTGGCGGGCGGCGAACTGGCGCGGCCCGGCGTCGAAGAGGGCGAAGCCGAGCTGCTCCTCGCCGATGTGCAGCGGCTCCAGCACGGCGGTGAAGCGGCCCTCGCGGGGCGGCCTGAGGAGGCGGCGCGGGCCGCCCTGACCGGAGCCGGAGCCGGAGCCGGAGCGGGAGTCGTCGCCGTCGCCCTGGCCGTCGCCGTCGCCGTCGCCGTCGCCGTCGCCGTCGCCGTCCAGCATCAGGCGGCAGCCGGGGACGCCGAGGCCGGGGAGGTGGCGGGTGAGGGCGTCGCGTATCGCCCCGGTGTCGGTGACGGTGGTGAGGGTGGTGCCGAGCTCGCGCAGCCGCCGCGACTCCTGCTCGCGGGTCCAGCGCTCGTACTCCAGCAGGCGGTAGGACTTGTCGGCCACCAGCAGCCGGGCCTGGCCGAGCAGCCGCTCGGCGCGCGGGGACGCCGCGTGGCGGGCGCGCAGCCGCAGCAGGGCGCGGTCCCAGGCGGCGACGTCCTCGAAGCTCTCGATCCACCGGTCGAGGTGGCGTTCGAGGAGCCCGAGGAAGCCGATGCCGTGCGGCGCGGCCAGGTCGGCGCGCAGTGCCTCGCTCAGCTCGGCCGTGGCCTCCGGCAGCCGCACCGGCGCGTCGTCGTCCGCGATCCCCGCCTCCGGCTCGGGCCCGCCCTGGGTGACCAGCGGCGAGTGGCAGCCGCAGGAGCGGCGGGTGACGAGCGTGCCGGGCACGGCGCGGCGGCCGGGCGGCTGGTCGCCGCGCAGCCGGGCGAGCAGCGTGTCCACGGCCAGCGCGCCGAGCTCGGCGAAGGGCAGCGCGACCGAGGTCAGCGGCGGGTCGGCGAGCCGCGCCTCCAGGGAGTCGTTGAAGCTGATGACGGCGACGTCCTCCGGCACGCGCACGCCCCGCTCGGCCAGGAAGCGCAGCGCGTCGGCGGCGAGCACGTCGCTGACGGCGACGACGGCGTCGAAGTCGTGGCCGGGCCGCAGGCCGCGCACGTCGACCAGGACCCGCATGGCGGAGGCGCCGGCGCTGTTGGCGAAGTCGACGGAGGCGGCGACGAGCGCGCCGTCGTGCGGGATGCGGTGGCGGGAGAGGGCGTCGGTGTAGGCGCGGTAGCGGTTGACGGAGACGGGGTTGGCCAGCGGGCCGCGCAGGCAGGCGAGGCGGCGGCGGCCGTGGGCCTCGACGAGGTGGCCGACGGCCCTGCGCATGCCGGCGTCGGAGTCGAGCAGCAGCGTCTCGTGGTCGGGGTGGTCCTCGCCGAGGGCGCGGTTGAGGCTGACGACGGGGAGGGCGGCCAGCCGGCGGGTGAGGCGTTCGGCGCGCTCGTCGTCGGGGGCGGGCAGGCCGAGGGTGGAGGTCCAGCAGATGGCGCCGTCCAGGTGCAGCGGCCCCGCGGGGCCGCCCACGCGGCCGACGCCGCCGATCAGGTCGTAGAGGGCGTTGCGCGGGGCGCCGCCGGGGCGCAGCGCGTCACCGGGGAAGCATACGAGATTGACGTCGTTGCGCTCGGCCGCCTCCAGCACCCCGGACCACAGGGTGGCGCCGACGCCCAGGTGAATGTTTGCCGTGACGAGCCCGACGGTGGGCCGGGTCCGTCTCGGCGCCCGCGCCGCTGCGGGCCCGCGTTCCGCCATGGGGGCTCGCCTCGCTCGCTCCTTGGAGACGCTTGACGCGCGAGGACGATAGCGGCAGGCCAATGCCCGGACAAGGCTGTCGGCACCGCAACGCCAATTGCTGGCTGCCTTGTCCGGGCCGGCCTGTGCGACCGGAGTGGGTCGGGCTAAAGGGGGTCAGATGTTCCCGACGCCCGCTCCGGACGACACGATCGAGGGGATCTGGTCGGCCGGGTCGAGGTTGTAGCTGTAGGACGGGTCGCTCACCGAGCCGCCCTGCTGTCCCTCGCCGGAGTTGTCGAAGACGTTGTCGCGGGCCACCAGGGCGCCCCCGGGCGAGTCGCCCTCACCGAGGTGGAAGGGGTCCTCGGTGTCCAGGAAGTAGTTGCCCTCGACGAGCACGCCGGCGTCGATGGTGGAGGCGACGCCGTAGCTGCCGACGCCGTCGTAGAAGTTGTTGTAGACGTGCACCGGGTTGCCGAAGCGGACGCGCGGGTTGCGCTGGCCAGTGCCGTCGAACCAGTTGTGGTGGTAGCTGACGTGCAGCTTGCCGGAGTCCTCCGAGCCGTTGCCGTCGTCGTGGCCCAGGAGCATGTTCTTGTCCTGGTCGTGCATGTGGTTCCACGACACGGTGATGTTGTCCGAGGCGCGCTTGATGTCGATGCCGCCGTCTGCGGCGCCGCTCACGTCGTTGTGGTCGATCCACACGTTGGTGGAGTACTCCACGTTGATGGCGTCGTCGTTGGAGCCGGTGAACGTGAGGTTCTGGATGACGACGTTGTCGGCCTCGCTGACGTTCAGGGTGGCGCCGGATATGCCGCCGGACGTGCCGGAGCCGACGATGCTCTTGTTGGAGGTCACGTCGACCGAGTCGCCGAGCGCGATGTTGCTGGTGACCTCGATCTGCAGCGCGCCCTCGGTCTCCAGCGCCGCGACGAGCTCCTCCTCGCTCGCCACCTGGACCACGTCGCCGCCCGCGCCACCGGTGGCGGCCGCGCCGTAGCCCTCTGGGGTGCCGACCTGCAGTGTCTCCGCCGCCTCGGGCTCGGCGGCGGCGCCGTTCCACGCGGTGAGCCCGCCGACGGTCGCCGCGGCGGTCACCACCGCGACGGCGCTGCCCAGCCTGAACCGTGCGCTCGTCCTGCGCATGGGAATCTCCATCCGAGTGTGGGGGTCTCTGTGGGGGGTGTGGGATTGTGCGGTGTGTGGGGGTCTTACGGTCACCGATCCCGAACCCGTGCCGCGGCTCTCGGCAACGTTCGGGTAGGCACTGGCACGATGCTAGGGCGGGCTCTGTGGACGATGACGGTCGCTGTGTGGACTATGACGCGGCCCGCCTGTCAGTGCCGGGTGCGAGACTGGCCGTATGTGCCGCAGCATCAAGACACTCCGCCCGCCCGCGACGCCCGAGGTGACCGATGAGGACGTGCGCGCGGCGGCCCTGCAGTTCGTGCGGAAGGTGAGCGGCTTCCGCGCCCCGGCAGCGCACAACCGGGAGGTGTTCGACGAGGCGGTGGACTCGATAGCCGAGGCCACCCAGCGCCTGATGGACGGCCTGCGCGTGCGCGGCTCCACGCGGACCTGAGCGCGCCGCCGCGCCGCCGCCCCGTCACACGGCCCGCGCCCGCCGCCGCGGCGCGGGCGGCATGCCCTGCCGCCGCTGCTGCCGCTGCCGCTGCTCCTCGTCGTCCTGCCGCTGGGGCTTCTGCTGGTGCCTCGGCGCCGCGCCGGCCTGGTCCCCGGCCCCGTGCCCCCGCACGCCGGCATACCCCTCTCCGGAGCAGCGGGAGCACGGCATGCGCGCGTCCCCCTCGTGGTGCCTCGCTATCCCCACCCCGTCGTCGCCACACCCACCTCACGGCCCTCCCCCCGCTCACCCCCGTAGCACTGCGCGCACGCCTCGTGCCGCACCTGCCGCAGCTCCCGGTCGCGGTCGTACACGTAGACCGCGCACACCGACCCGTCGCACCCCCGCGTCGGGCACGGCGCGTTGGCCCGCTGCACCGCCGCCGCCGGCAGCCAGCGCGGCACCCACGCACACCGCAGACACGGATACGGAAACGACCCCTCCTCCCCGAACAGCACGACGACGGTCTTCTCGGCCTCGCAGGAGGGACAGGCGTATGCCATGGCTTCCCAGCTCTCCGCATCGGGGACGCATCGCGGAAGGCTCAACGGCCTCCCACTCACGGCAACGAGGCAAACGCCCTCAGCGCACGGCCTGTCCGCTAATCCGAACGAAGAAGCCCCGTTCCGATCACGGCGTGCCGTCGGCGGACGTGGAGTCGGGCAGCCGAACGCCTCCGCGCGGGGCTGCACGGTCCGGTCCCACGATCTTCGGCACACCTGCCCATCGCTCCTACACGGGCAAGGCAGGCCACCCAAATGATCATGGAAGCCCGGGGCCATCCGCGCCGTCACCCGAACGGACGCACAGCGTGACACCATCAGCCACATGGGTAAGCAAAAGGCCCTGTCGATCGTGCGACAGGGCCCTTCAGCAGGAGCGCGCTCGGAGGGATTCGAACCCCCAACCTTCTGATCCGTAGTCAGATGCTCTATCCGTTAAGCTACGAGCGCTCAGCCCGTCCGCAGGGGTTGGGCTGGGATGCGGCACCAGCGTACATGACCCTGGGGCGCGGGTGAAATCCATTGTTCGCACCCGCTCTGAGCAGCGCAAAGGCCCTGGCGAGCGGCCAGGGCCTGCGAGGTGCTGGAGAGGGTGGCGGAGGCTCCGGGATTTGAACCCGGGATGGGGGGTTACCCCAAACCGCATTAGCAGTGCGGCGCCATAGACCAGACTAGGCGAAGCCTCCTCGCACAGCAGCGCGAACGCCGGGTGCGTGCAAATGATGCCACAGGCCCGAGGGACGCAGCCAATCGGATTCCACCCTAAGGGGGGAACACGGTCGCGTGGAGTTGCGCAACGGACGGCGTCGGGGAGCGTTAGCAGGGAGGGGCGGCACTTTCGCCCCTCCCGTCACCCCATGAACGCCACCCCACGGAGCACCCCATGCTGCACAGATCCCTCGCCCTCGCGCTCGCGACGGCCGCCGCGTCCGTCTCCGGCCCCGCCGCCGCCGCCGTCGCCCTCACCCCCGCCGGCTGGCCAGCGCACGGCGCGGCCGCCAACCACCTCGTCATCACCATCACGGAGAGTGGCGAGACCGACGGCACGTACGAGCTGTACTGCGACCCGGCCCGCGGCTTCCCGCACCCCGAGCCGCTCGAGGCGTGCGATGCCCTCCACCGCGCCGAGGAGGAGGCCCCCGGCGGCGACCCGTTCGCCCCGGTCCCCGACGACGCCCTGTGCACCTACATGTACGGCGGCCCGGCCGTCGCCCAGGTCGAGGGCACCTGGCAGGGGGAGCCGGTCAACGCCCGCTTCGAACGCAGCGACGGCTGCGAGATCGCCCGCTGGGACCGCCTTGTGCCCGCCCTGCCCCGGATTGCGGGTGATCGGGCCTGAACGCGGGTGAATCGCTTCTTTCGAACGGACCGCCGCGCCCGGGAGTGCTGCCCGTAGACTCCCCTCTAATGACTCGCACGGGGTCGTGCGTTTGGGAACTCTGGGTCAAGGGAGGAAACGACGTCGTGAGCAGCAGGCCAGCGAGGGGCGCTGCTCGCCTCGCCGCCATACTCGACGCGCTGCCCGACGCCCTGTTGCTCGTCAACGGCAACGGCACCGTCGTCAACGCCAACGCCATCGCTGTGGAGACCCTTGAGGTCCCGGGCGCGCCCCTGGTCGGCCGTGGACTCCTGGACATCATCCCCGACTTCGACCCACGCCGTATCCCGGGCTCCATGCGCCGCCCCGAGGAGGACCCCACGGTCCGCACCCCGCCGACCCGCATGGTCGCCCGGCGCACGGACGGCGTGGTGCTCCCCGTCGAGGTGACGAGCGCCGGGCTCAACTCGGGTCACACCCCGTACGCGTACGCCTCCTCCATCGAGGCGGCGTTCGCCGACGACTACTCCGGTGAGGAGCTGCTCGTGCTCGTGGTCCGGGATCTGAGCGGCACGCTGGACACCGAGGCGGAGCTGGTCCGCCAGCAGCGGCAGACGGAGATGATCCTGCGCGCCGCCTCCGAGGGCGTGGTCGGGGTCGACACCGCCGGCCGGATCGTCCTGGTGAACCCCGCCGCGGCGCAGATCCTCGGCCACCGCGCCAGCCAACTCGGCGGCCAGGAGCTGCACCCGCTCATTCAGCACTCGCGCCCCGACGGCACCCCGCTGGCGTTCGAGGAGACGCCCCTGCACGACACGCTCTCCTCCGGCCGCAAGCACCGGGTGCGCGGACAGGTGCTGTGGACCAAGGACGGACGGGCGGTGCCGGTCGACATCACGACCGCGCCCGTGCGCGACGGCGACCAACTCGTCGGCGCGGTGCTGACCTTCACCGACCGCCGCCCGTACGACGCGCTGGCGGCCCGCCACGCGCAGCTGCTGTCCGTGCTGGGCGAGAGCCTGCGCGGCCCGCTGGACCAGCTGCGCACCGAGCTGTCGGCGCTGGCGTCCGACTCCGCCGGGCAGCTGTGGCCCGAGGCCAACCAGGTGCTGCACCACCTCGCCGCCGGATACGCGCGCATGACCACGCTGCTGGACAACGTGCTGAGCTACCAGCGCCTGGACGAGGGCATGGAGAAGCTCGAACGCCGGGTGGTCGCGCTGGACGAGGTGGTCGCCGCCGGGGTGGAGGGCGCGACCGAGCTGATCGGGCCGGGGCGCGCGCAGTTCGCGGTGCACGCCCCCCCGATCGAGGCGGAGGTGGACCCGGACCGGATGGCGCTGGCGCTGGCCCACCTGGTGGCGGACGTCGCGGGCGTGGACGCCACCGGGCAGGCGGCGGGCGGCGCCCCGGCCGGGGACTCCACGATCGTGGTCGCGGCGGCGCGGCGCGGGGACGTGGTGCGGATCGAGGTGCGCGGACCGTACGCCGGCGGCAACCCGGTCCACGAGCCGATCGTGCGCGGCGTGGTGCGCCAGCACGGCGGCGTACTCCAGACGCACGAGGTGCCGGGACCGGGCGGCGCGGACGCGAGCGCGTACGTGCTGGAGGTGCCGGTCACGGCGGACGGCGCGCGCGGGCCGGTGGCGCCGTCCACGCGCGACGCCAGCGGCGACACGACGGTGATGCCGGTGCCCGCGCAGCCCGCGCGCGGCACGGCGGGTACGCCGGGTGCGCCGGGCGCCGAGGTGGCGCGTCGGGAGCCGGCGGAGATAGAGCCCGTGCAGCAGACGCCGTCCGGGCGGCGCCGCAGGCAGCCGTCGCCGGCGCGGGGACAGGCACAGGCCGAGAGCCAGCGGCAGGGCCAGGCGCCGGCGTTGGCTCCCGCACCGGCACCCTCACCCGGCCAGGGCCAGGCCCGGGCCCGGGCACAGGAGGGCGGAAACGGGCGGCGCAGGCGGGCGTTGGCCCCGGCGGCCGAGGCGCCGATTCCCGGGCAGGCCGGTCAAGCGGGGCAGGCGGGGCAGGGCGTGGCCGAACGCCCCACCGGGCGGAGGCGTCGGGTGCAGCCGCCGGCGCAGGGCGGCGAGGCGCAGCAGCGCATCGCGATCGGGCCCGCACCGCAGCAGCAGCAGCCGGGCCAGGTCCAGGGCCAGGTCCAGGGCCAGGAGCAGCCCGTGGAGCCGACCGGCGCCGCGGCGCTGGAGCCGGCCGTGGCCCAGCCCATGCCCGCGCTCCCCGCGCCCGCGCAGGCGCCCGCGCTCGAAGCCGAACAGGCGCCCCCCGCCCAGCCGCAGCAGCCCGAGCAGGAGCAGCCCGAGGCGGAGCTGCCCGAGCAGGAGCCGCCGGAGCAGGAGGGGGCCGAGGGCGAGCCCCGGGTCGAGCACTCCGTGGTCGCCGCCAGCCCGATCCTCGACGGCACGGCCCCCCACCCCCCGTCGCCGCGCCAGCCGCGCGCGCTGCCCATGCCCGGCAGCGAGCGGAACAACCAGGACCCCCGGTCGCTGCCGGGCGTGAGCGTCCGCACCCTCGGCCAGGGCGTACGCCGCCTCCCGCAGCAGACCGCTGGCCAGGCGGCGCCCGCCGCGCAGGCGGCCCCGGCCCCGGCCCCCGCGCCTGCTCCCGCTCCCGCCCCTGCTCCCGCGCGCCGCCGGAAGCTGGCGGCGCCGCCCGCCGAGGACCCGCGCCTGGGCCCGGCCGCCCCGGCAGGCGCTGGCGGCCGGGAGTACGCCATCGGCGCGCCCGCCGCGGGCGCCGTCGAGGGCCCGGAGCCGCTGGACGGCCCCAACGGCGCGGTGGAGGTCACCCACGGCGGCGGCGACGCCCAGGGCGAGCAGAGCGCCGGCGGCCGGGGCCTGCGCCTGGCCGGACCCGCCGACGACGAACTGCCGCCGGAGCCGCTGGACAACCCCCGGCGGCTCCTGGTCTGGCCCGAGCCGGACGTCTCCACCCAGCAGGCGCTCACCGACCGCGGCTACCGGCCCGTCATCGTCCACTCGCGCGAGGAGGTCGACGCGCAGATCGCGGCGTACCCCGCGGCGCTGTTCGTCGATCCGCTGACCGGGCCGATCACGCGCACCGCGCTGCAGTCGCTGCGCCAGGCGGCGGTGGCGGCCGAGGTGCCGGTGCTGGTCACGGCGGGGCTCGGACAGGCGAGCCGGGAGGCGGCGTACGGCGCCGACCCCGCCGTCCTGCTGAAGGCCCTGGCGCCGCGCGACAGCGAGCAGCACCCGCCGCGCGTCCTGCTGGTGGAGGAGCATCAGGCGATCGCCGGCGCGCTGACGATGTCGCTGGAGCGGCGCGGCATGCAGGCGGTGCACGCGCCCAGCGACGCCGTCGCGATGGAGGTCGCGCAGCAGATCCGGCCGAACCTCGTGGTGATGGACCTCAACCAGGTCCGGCGCCGCCGCGCGGGCATCATCGACTGGCTGCGGGTGAACGGGCTGCTGGCCCGGACGCCGTTCGTGGTGTACACGGCGGCCGAGATGGACCCTGCGCAGCTCCCGCTGCTCGCCTCGGGCGAAACGGTGCTCTTCCTCGCGGAGCGCTCCACCAACCCCGAGGTGCAGGCGCGGATCGTGGACCTGCTCACCAAGATCGGCGCGCACTAGGCCCGCAGCCCGCAGCCCGGAGCCCGGCGCCCGGAAAGGCGGGGCCGCGGCCTCAGGCGGCCATCGCCTGCCCGCTCTGCGTGAGCCCGGGCCGGGCGACGTCCGCCAGCTCCGCGTCCTCGCGCAGCTTCGCCAACGCCCGCGAGACGGCGCTCTTGACGGTGCCGACCGAGACCCCGAGCACCTCGGCCGTGGACGCCTCGCTCAGGTCCTCGTAATACCTGAGGACCACCATCGCCCGCTGCCGCACGGGCAGCTTCCGCACCGCGCGCCACATCGCGTCACGCACCGCCTGCTGCTCGGCGGCGTCGGGCTCCGGCCGGGGCTCGGGCTCGGGCAGCTCGTCCACGGCGTACTCGTCGACCCGGCGCTTGCGCCACTGCGAGGTGCGCGTGTTGAGCAGCGCGCGCCGGACGTAGCCGTCCAGGGCGCGGTGGTCCTCTATTCGCTCCCACGCCAGGTAGGTCTTGGTCAGCGCCGTCTGCAGCAGATCCTCGGCGTCACAGGGGTTCGCGGTCAGCGAGCGGGCGGTGCGCAGCAGCAGCGGTCCGCGCTCGCGCACGTACGCGGTGAAGGTCGGCGGCTGGGCGGCTGCCTGGCTGGCACTGCCGCCCGTGCTGCCCTTGCCGGCCTCGGCCGGACCGGCCTGTGATCCGGGCGCTGTCGTGGGCGTGGTCATGCCTAACAAACTAGGAGACATCCACCCTGGTACGGATCGGCCAGAGGTCGCGATGAGGCCTCCGCCCCAGGGTGTACAGGGGGTGCTGCCTACACCTCCCAGAGGTGGAGGCGGGTACGACGCGATCATCAGGGGCGGTCAGGGATTCACCTGATGCCGCCGGCCATTCCGCCCGCTCGCGTGAGCTCCTCGATGCGCTCGGCGAAGTCCGCGTCGGGCAGCGGGAGCTCGATCTCGTCGACGAACCGCACGGCGTCGGGCACGTAATGCACCACGGCGGAGGCCCGCGCCGTGAGGACCTCGCCGCCGCTGCCGCGCAGCCGCGTCAGCACGCGCAGCACCAGGCCGGGGCTGCTGCCGTCCTCCTCCCCCACGCCGGCATCGGCGCCCACGCCGGACTCACCGGCATCAGCCTTCGGGCCGTCACCCCGGTCGGCCTGCCGCCGCCACAGCTCGGCCTCCCACGCCTCTCCCAGCGTCAGGTGGTGCAGGTACAGGCAGTACGCCGCCGCCGCGTCACCCGCCCCGGCCGCGAACTGCCACCAGAAGCGGGCACCGTCCTCGCGCCCGGCGAGCTGGAGCACGCAGCCGAGCACCCGTGCCCCGGCCGGCTGCGGGATACGCCGCCCCAGAAACGCCGCCATGTGCTGGAGCGCGCCCTCCCGCTCCACCACCGTCCGGCACAGCATCCCCAGGTGCCGGGCAGCCTCGCCGGTCCGCGCGGTCGCCGCCGCCCCTCCCGGTCCTCCCGGCTTTCCCAGTCCTCCCAGCCTCGCCGCCGAGCGCATCCCCCCGCCGAAGCCATCGCGGATCTCGTCGTCCAGGCACAGCGCGCTGTAGAGCATCCGGTTGGCGAGGCGGGCGGCGATGCGCGCCTCGGCGGCCTCGACCTCGCGCTCGGTGTACGGGCGCGGCGACAGCACGGCGTGGGCCAGCGCGTCCTCCACGGCCCGTTCAGCCGGTGACCCCATCGCCGTCGCCCCCCTTCCGCTTCCCGCTCCGCTTCCCGCCCCCGTCCAGCCCCAGCGCCTCCTTCAGCCGGTGGCGGGCGTACCGGGCGGTGGAACGCACCCCGGGCACGCTGATGCCCAGGATGTCGGCGGTCTCGGCGGTGGTGTAGCCCATGCAGTACAGCAGCACGATCACGTCGTGCTGCCGCTCGGGCAGCTCGCGGATGGCCTGGTAGATGCACAGGCTCTCCTCCAGCTCCCCGATGGGGTCGACGGCGGTGTGCAGCGCCTGGGTCTCGAAGACGGCGGTGTCCACGACGACCGGCCTGCGCCCGCGCGCCCGGGCCGCGTCGATGGTGCGGTGCTTGAGGATCGTCCAGGCGTACCCGGCTGGGCTGTCGAGGCGCAGCACCTCCCCCCAGTCGGCGGCTAACTGCTCGAAGGTGCGGTCCACCGCCTCCTCGGCGTCCGCCCGCGTGCCGAGGTAGAGCTCGGCCCAGCGCACGTACGCCGGCCGGTAGAGCTGGTGGAAGGCGCGGAAGTCGGCGGGCAGCGGCGACAGGGGCGTGACGCCCGCGAGCGGGACGGCGGACCCGGCGGACCCGGCGGACGCGGCGGACCCGGCGGATGATGACGTCTCTGCCTCGGTCACCGACGGTCCTCCCCGCGCGCGGCGCCCCGTGTGGCGTTGCCCCTGGCCAGAGATGCGTTCACGGACCTTCGGGTCCTCTCCTGTCGTCGTCGAGGCGCCGGCGAGGGCGCCCCGGAAGGCACCGCGTGCGCCTTCTGCCCCTAATAGCGACCAGCGGCCACCAATCGTGCATCGCCGGGATCGTAAAAACACTTACGGAGCGGAGCTTCTCAGTTACGGAAAACGATCACCGTGTGGGGTCCTTTTGCCCCTCCACCTGGCGTCCCTCGACGAAAACGCCCACCACCTCGATGTCCGCGATGCGCGACGGGTCGACGCGGCGCGGGTCGTCGCCCAGCACCACCAGGTCGGCCAGGCGCCCGGGGGCGAGGCTCCCCAGCGCGTGCTCCCAGTGGCAGGCGTGGGCCGCGTCCACCGTGTACGCGCGCAGCGCCTGCTCGACGGTGACGCCCTCCTCAGGACCGATCAACGCGCCCGAGGAGGAGCGGCGTTCGACCATGAACTGGACGGCGCGCAGCGGGGCGCCGTCCACGACGGGCCGGTCGGAGCTGGCGGCCAGGCGTACGCCGTGGTCGAGGAAGGCGCGTCCCCGGTAGAGCCAGGCGGCGCGCTCGGCGCCCATGAGGGCGGCGTAGTCGTCGCCGAAGGACCACAGGAAGCCGGGCTGGACGACGGCCGTCACCCCTGCGGCGGCCAGGCGCGGGAGCTGGTCGGGGCGGACCAGCCCGGCGTGCTCCACGCGGTGCCGCACGCCGGCGCGCGGGTGGGCACGCTGCGCCTCGGCGAGGGCGTCGAGGGCGAGGTCCACGGCGCGGTCGCCGATGGCGTGGATGGCGAGCTGCCAGCCGGCGCGGTGGCCCTCGGCGATCTGGCGGGTGAGCTCGCCCGGGTCGTCGTAGAGCTGCCCGGCGTGGTCGAGCCCGGCGTACGGGCTGCTCAACGCCGCCGTGCGGGCCATCATGCCGCCGTCGGTGAAGATCTTCAGCGCGCCCAGCGCCAGGCGGTCGTCGCCGAAGCCGCCGCGCAGCCCGAGGTCGAGGCCGCGCGGGATGCCGTCGCCGGGGTGGGCGGCGACCTCGTGCAGGGCGGTGGCGGCGACCATGAGGCGTACGCGCAGCGGCAGGCGCCCGGCCTCGCGCAGCCGCTGGTAGGCGGCGAGTTCGACGGCGCTGTGGGAGATGAGGCCGCCGCCGATGCCCGCCTCGGCGCAGGCGGTGACGCCCTGGCGCAGGCACTCCCCGGCCGCGTCGGCGACGGCGTCGGTGAGCTCGTCGAGGGAGTAGGGGCGGCGCAGCGCGCGGGCGGCCGCGGCGGCGCTCTCCGTCAGCAGCCCGTCCTGGTGGGGCACTCCGGCGGGCAGCAGGTCCAGGACCGGGGTGCTGACGACGCAGGCGTGCCCGGAGTCGTGGGCGAGCAGCACCCGGCGCCCCGGCGCGGCCCGGTCGAGCTCGGCGGCGGTGATGTGCCGGCCGAGCGGCCGCTGGTCGTACCCGGCGACATCCAGCCAGGCATTCTCCGGGTGGCGCCTCGCGGCCCGCCCGATCAACGCCAGCACCTCGCCGACGCCGCGGCACCCGGAGACGTCCACGGCGCGCCGCTTCAGCCCGGTCCAGGCCAGGTGGACGTGCGCGTCGATGAACCCGGGCAGCACGGTCGCCCCGCCGAGGTCGACGACGCGGCGCGCGGGCAGACGGGCCACGGCCTCGTCGACGCCGACGATCCGCCCGCCCCACACGCCCAGTTCGTGGGCGAGGGGGTGGGCGTCGTCCATGGTGAGGAAGGTGGCGTTCCTCAGGCGGAGATCGAGCATGCTCAGCCGACAGGAACGTCGGCGCGGCCGAGGAGGGAGGCGACGATCTCGCCGGCGCGGACGGCGGTGTTGGACAGCAGGGTCGAGGTGAGGCCGTGGGTGTGCTCGGTGGCGCCCTGGAGGTATATCCCGGCGGTGAGCTGCCCGGCCGTCGCGACCCGGTGGTCGCGGCCGACGCGCACCGCGTCCTCGTCGTCGCGCAGGCACAGCTTGCCCACGTCGCCCAGGAGCGTGGCGGCGTCGCGCGGCCGGTACCCGGTGGCGTACACCAGCAGGTCGGTGTCCAGTTCCTCCCGCTCGCCGCTTGGCAGGTGCTCGACGGTGACGCGCAGCCGCCCGTCCCGTCCGTCGTCGGCGGCCTCCGCGACCTCGCGGACGCGCGAGACGTTCATCATCCGCAGCCGCTGCCGGCCCTGCACGCGCTCGCGGTAGACGGTCGCGGACAGCGACTCGATCAGGTCCATGTCGACGACCGAGTAGTTGGTGGAGCGGTGGTAGTCGGCGAGGGAGTGCTTGACGCCGGGCGGGGCGGCGTAGAACACGTCCACCGCCTCCGGGTCGAAGATGCGGTTGGCGAGCGGGCTGTCGTCGGCTGGCGTGTAGCCGTACTTGGCGAAGACCGAGCACACCTCGGCCTCGGCGAAGGTGCGGTGCAGGTAGTCCACGGCCTCGGCGGCCGACTGCCCCGCGCCGACGACCACGGCCCGGCGCAGCGGCGTGTCCGGCGCGGGGGCGTGGGTCAGGAGCTGGCTGGTGTGCAGCACGCGCGCGGACAGCTCGGTGCCGGGCGGCAGGTGCGGCTCCAGGCCCGTCGCCACGCACAGGTTGCGCGCGCGGCGGGTGATCGTACGCCGCGGGTCGGCCGGGGCGGCCGGGTCGCGGCTGATGACGTCCAGGTAGCGGATCTCGCCGTCCTCCCCCGTCACCGGCTCGACGGCCAGCACCTCGGCCCCGTACGCCACGAGGTGCTCCAGGCGGGCGGCGGCCCACTCGAAGTAGTCGTGGAACTCGATGCGCAGCGGGAAGAACGTCTTCTGGTTGAGGAAGTCGACCAGCCGCCCCTTCTCGTGCAGGTAGTTGACGAAGGAAAAGCCGCTGGTCGGGTTCCGCAGCGTCACCAGGTCCTTCAGGAAGGACACCTGCATGGTGGCGTCCTCGATCAGCATTCCCCGGTGCCAGCCGAAGCGCGGCTGCATCTCCAGGAAGCCGCTGGATATCCGCTGCCCGGGTGGAGCGGCGGCGTTGTGCTCCTCGATCGCCACGGCCAGCGCGAGGTTTGACGGGCCGAAGCCCAGGCCCAGAACGTCGTAGATGGTGTCCGGACCACTGGGCAGTGTCGTCGTCACTGCGTCATCGCCTCCTGTCGGCAGCCCGGCACATCGTAGGTAAGGTAAGGCTAACCTTTCAAGCGGGAACGACGGAGAGGATCGCAAGGGCATGAGGGTTGCCATGTTCGGCCACCAGACCTGGGGTTACCGCACACTGCAGGCGCTGTTCGACGCCGGTCACGAGGTGGCGCTCGTCGTCACGCACCCGAGAAGCGACCACGCGTACGAGCGGATCTGGGACGACTCGGTGGCCGAACTGGCCGAAAAGCACGGCGTTCCGGTGCTGCTGCGCCGCCGCCCCAACGACCCCGAGCTGCTGAGCGCGCTGCGCGACGCCTCCCCCGAGATCGTCGTCGCCAACAACTGGCGCACCTGGCTGCCCCCGGAGATCTTCCGCCTCCCGCCCCACGGCACCCTCAACATCCACGACTCGCTGCTGCCCGCGTACGCCGGCTTCTCGCCGCTGATCTGGGCGCTGCTGAACGGCGAACGCCAGGTCGGCGTCACCGCGCACCGCATGGACGAGACGCTGGACGCCGGCGACATCCTCCTCCAGCGGGCCGTCCCGGTCGGGCCGAGGGACACCGCCACCGACCTGTTCCACCGCACGGTGGAGCTGATCGGCCCCGTAGTGCGGGAGTCCCTGGACCTGATCGCGTCGGGCCGCGCGGTGTGGCTGCCGCAGGACCGCACGCGGGCCACCTTCTTCCACAAGCGGTCGGAGGAGGACAGCCGCATCGACTGGTCCTGGCCGGCCGAGGACATCGAACGCCTCGTGCGCGCGCAGTCCGACCCGTACCCGAACGCCTTCACCCACCACCGCGGGGAGCGGATAAGGATCGTGGCGGCGTCGGTGTCGGAGGGGCGGTACGGCGGCACGCCGGGCCGCGTCTTCATCCGCGAGGGGGACGGGGTGGTCGTGGTGGCGGGCGCGGAGGCGCGGACGGGCCGGGGCCGCGGCCTGCTGGTGCGGCGCCTGCGCACGGACGACGGCACGGAGCACCGGGCCACGGACTACTTCCGCGCGATGGGGGACTACCTGACGGCGCGGCCGTAGGCGGCTTGGCCGTAGGCGGCCCGGCCGTAGGCGGCGTGCCTCCGCGGGGACGCTTTCCCGCCCTTTACCCTTCAAAAGTGGCCAAAGGGGAATTCGGCGTCGGCACGATCAGCACGATCGGCACGATCGGCACGACCCGCTACCTGCCGGTCGCCGAGCACGGTCTGATCGGCGACCTGCGCAGCGCGGCGCTGGTGGGCACGAACGGCACCATCGACTGGTACTGCTGCCCGCGCTTCGACGCGCCCAGCGTCTTCGCCGCGATCCTCGACGCCGAGCGGGGCGGGTCCTTCGAACTCGCCGCGGACGTCCCGACCCGCACCAAGCAGTTCTACTTCCCCGACACGAACGTGCTGATCACCCGCTTCTCCGCCGACGACGGGGTCGGCGAGGTCCAGGACTTCATGCCGATCGCCGACGACTCGCGCGAGGCCGACCGGCACCGGCTGATCCGCCGCGTGGTGTGCGTCCGAGGATCGCTGCCGTTCCGTGCCCGCGTGGCCCCCCGCTTCGCGTACGGGACGCAGCCGCACACGGTGCACGCGGCGCAGGAGCAGGGCCAGGGCGGCCAGGTGATCTTCGAGTCGCCCTCGCTGACGCTCGCCCTGACGTCGAGCGTCCCGATCGAGGTCGACGGCCCGGACGCCTGGTCGCTGTTCAAGCTGCGTGAGGGCCAGTCCGCCGTCTTCGCACTCGACCGGGTCGGCGGCGACGTGGCGCCCCGCCACTGCCCCGTGTCCGAGGCGGAGCAGCAGTTCAACGCCACCGTCGGCTACTGGCGGCGGTGGCTGTCCCGGTCGCGCTACCGGGGCCGCTGGCGGGAGATGGTGCACCGCTCCGCCCTCACCCTGAAGCTGCTGACCTACGCCCCTACCGGCGCCATCATCGCCGCGCCGACCACCAGCCTGCCCGAGGAGATCGGCGGCGAGCGCAACTGGGACTACCGCTACGTGTGGATCCGTGACGCCGCGTTCTGCGTGTACGCGCTGCTCAGGCTGGGGTTCACCGATGAGGCCGAGGCCTTCATGCGCTTCCTGTCCGAGCACGTCCGCCTCGAAGAGACCGAGGCGACCCGGCCCACCGGCCCGCTGCAGATCATGTACGGCATCGACGGGCGCCACGAGCTTCCCGAACACGAGCTGCCACACCTTGAGGGCTACCAGGGCTCGGCCCCCGTCCGCGTCGGCAACGGCGCCGTCAACCAGCTGCAGCTGGACATCTACGGGGCGCTCGTCGACTCCCTCTACCTCTACGACAAGTGGGGGCAGCCCATCTCCAGCGCCCACTGGGACAACATCAGCAAGCTCGTCGACTGGGTGTGTGACCACTGGGACCAGCCCGACGAGGGGATCTGGGAACCCCGCGGCGGGCGCAAGAACTTCCTCTACTCCCGCCTGATGTGCTGGGTCGCGATCGAACGCGCCATGCGGCTGGGCCGGCACCGCGGGCTGCCCGCCGACCTGGTGCGGTGGGGGCAGGCCCGCGACGCGATCTACCGCCGGATCATGCGCCACGGCTGGTCCGCCGAGCGGCACGCCTTCGTCCAGTACGAGGACGGCCACATCCTCGACGCGTCCCTGCTGATGATGCCGCTGGCGAAGTTCGTCTCCCCCACCGACCCGAGGTGGCTCTCCACGCTGGACGCGCTCGGCGACGACCTCGTGTCCGACTCGCTGGTCCACCGCTACGACCCGCAGATCAGCCCGGACGGGCTGCGCGGCGAGGAGGGCACCTTCTCGATCTGCTCCTTCTGGTACGTCGAGGCACTGACCCGCGCCGGCCGCCTGGACGAGGCCCGGCTCGCGTTCGAGAAGATGCTCACCTACGCCAACCACCTCGGCCTCTACGCCGAGGAGATCGGCCACACCGGGGAGCAGCGCGGCAACTTCCCGCAGGCCTTCACCCACCTGGCCCTGATCAGCGCCGCCTTCAACCTCGACCGCACGCTCGGTTAGACGGCCGTCGCAGCCTCGTCGTGGTGGCGGCTGATCGGCACCACCATCGGCGTGCCGCTGACCGGATCCGGCCCGATGCGGCAGCGCAGCCCGAAGACCTCGTCCACCGTCTCCTCCGTGATGACCTCGTCCGGGGTCCCCTCCGCCACGACCTGGCCCGCCTTCATCGCGACGATGTGGTCGGCGTACCGGCAGGCCTGGTTGAGGTCGTGCAGGACCATCACCACCGTGCGGCGTTCCTTCCGGTTGAGGTCGGTGATCAGGTCGAGCACGTCGATCTGGTGCGCGAGGTCGAGATAGGTCGTCGGCTCGTCCAGCAGCAGCACCGGCGTCCCCTGCGCCACCGCCATCGCGATCCACGCCCGCTGCCGCTGCCCGCCCGACAGCTCGTCCACGGTCCGCGCCGCCAGCTCGGTCATGCCGGTCGCGGCGAGCGCCGCGTGCACCGCCTCCTCGTCCGCCCGCGACCACTGGCGCCACCACGTCTGGTGCGGCGAACGCCCCCGGCTGACCAGGTCGATGACGGTCAGCCCCTCCGGCGCGACCGGCGCCTGCGGCAGGATTCCGAGCCGCCGCGCCAGCTCCCGCGTCGGGATGGCGTGAAGGGCCCGCCCGTCGAGGTGGATCACGCCGCGCTTGGGGGCCAGCAGCCGGGCCAGCGCGCGCAGCAGCGTCGACTTGCCGCAGGCGTTGGCGCCGACGATGGCCGTGATCCGCCCCGGCGGCACCGCCAGGTCCAGGTCCTCGGCCACCACCCGGTCCCCGTACGCCAGGCGCAGCCCGCCGGCCCGCAGCTCCGGGTCCGACTCCCGCTCGCTCCGCTTGGACATGTCCGGCATCTCATCCATCTCAGCCATCTCAGCCTCCCGACCCCGCGCGGTTGACGCGGATGAGCAGCCACAGCAGGAAGGGGGCGCCCAGCACCCCGGTGACGACGCCGACCGGCAGCTCCGTGTCGGAGATCAGCTCCCGCGCCACCAGGTCGGCGAAGAGGACGATGAACGCCCCGGTCAGCCCGGACGCGATCAGCGGTGGCCACGCCGCGCCCACCAGGCGTTGCGCGATCTGCGGCGCGGCGAGCGCGACGAACGCGATCGGCCCGCCCACCGCCGTGCCGAACGCCACCAGCCCGACGCCCACGAGCAGCAGCGCCAGCCGCACCCGCTGCACCGGCGTGCCGAGCGCCCGCGCCAGGTCGTCGCCGAGCTGGAGCGTGCGCGCGAGGCGGCTGAGCAGCAGCGCGGCCGGCACCAGCACCGCCATCGCCCACATCAGGGGCCGAAGCTGCTCCCAGGTGCGGCTGTTGAGGTTCCCCACCAGCCACCCCAGCGCCGCCTGCGCCTCCAGCACCCGGCCCCGGGCGGTGAGGTAGTCGGTGATGCTGGTGCAGATCCAGGCCACGCCGATGCCGACGAGCACGATGCGGTAGCCGGTGGTGCCGCGCTTCCACGCCAGGGCGTAGATGAGGAGGGCGGCGGCCAGGCCCCCGAGCAGCCCCAGGGTCTGCGTGCCGAGCCCGCTGCCCCACCCCAGCACGATGCCGCCGACGACGGCCGCCGCCGCGCCCTGCGTGATGCCGATCATGTCGGGGCTGGCCAGCGGGTTGCGCGTGATGGTCTGGAAGATCGCCCCGGACATGCCGAAGGCGACGCCGACGAGCAGCCCGGCCAGCGCGCGCGGCAGCCGGAACTCGTGCACCACCAGCCACGTCCCCACGTCCCCCGTGCCCGCCAGGGCGCGCAGCACGTCGGCGACGGGGATCGACACGTCGCCGATGGACAGGCCGAGGAGGAACAGCCCGAACACGGCGGCGGCCAGGACGCCGCAGACCACGAGCTGGCGCGGCCGCAGGAAGCCGGAGACGGGCGGCGTCGCGAGCCGGAACGTCCGCCGCCCGGTCAGGGTGGTCAGGGCTGTCTCTCTTTCCATTTCTGTTGCCATGGCGTCTGTCACACCTCCGCGAGCCGCTGCCGCCGCACCAGCGCGATGAAGAACGGCCCGCCGAGAAACGCCACCAGCACCCCGGCCTGCACCTCCACCGGCCGGGCGATCAGCCGCCCCGCGATGTCGGCGGCCAGCAGCAGGCACGGCGCGAGCAGCGCGGAGAGCGGCAGCAGCCAGCGGTGGTCGGGGCCTGTCCCGGCGTACTGCGCCATCACCCGCGCGATGTGCGGCACGACGAGCCCGATGAATACCACGGGCCCGATCAGGGCCACCGCCGCGCCCGTCAGCAGCGTGACGGCCGCGACGCCTTGCAGGCGTATCAGCCCGGTGCGGCGGCCGAGCGCGGTGGCCACGTCCTCCCCCAGCGCCAGGCTGTTCAACGCCGGCGCGCAGGCGAGCGCGAGCAGCGCGCCCAGCACCAGGAAGGGCACGACGGACAGGAGCTGGTCCCCGTCGGTGTCGGCCAGCGACCCGGCCGACCAGAAGCGGAAGCGGTTCAGCGCCTCCGGCTCCGTGAGCACGATGGCGCTGGTGAGGGACGACAGCGCGGCGGTGATGGCCACCCCGGCGAGCGCGAGCTTGACGGGGTTGAGCCCCGAACGCCCCACGCTGCCCAGCAGATACACGCCGACGCTGGCGATGAGCGCCCCCGCGAAGGCGAACCAGATATACCCATACACCGAGCCGAGACCCAGCACCGCGCTGGCGAAGACGATCGCGAAGGAGGCCCCCGCGCTGACGCCGAGGATCCCCGGATCGGCGAGCGGGTTGCGCGTCACCGCCTGCATCAGCCCGCCCGCCAGCCCGAGCGCCGCGCCCGTGGCGAGCGCGAGCAGGGTGCGGGGGACGCGGGCCTCGAAGACGATGTTCTCGACCTGCCGGTCGGGCGCGTCCCCCAGCAGTGTGCGCAGCACGTCGGCGGGCGGGATGTCCCGGGCGCCGAGCGCGAGCGATACCAGGCTCAACGCCGCCACGAGCGCGAGGAGGGCCAGCACCAGCAACATCGGGCGCGGGCGTATGCCCAGGCCCTCGCCACGGGTGTTCAACGTTCCGTCTCCCCATCTACCCCATGCGGGCCCGCGCACGCGTTCAAGTAAGGCAGACCTTACCTCAGGGATGCCCGGGACCTCGGGGCGAAGGGGGTTCGGTCACGGTCAGTCCTGGTGGATCACGTCGTCGCCGGTGCCGCCGTCGATCTGGTCGGTCCCCTGGCCGCCTTCGAGCACGTCGTCGCCCGCGTCGCCGAACATGGTGTCGTTCCCGGCGTTGCCATGGACGCTGTCGTTCCCGGCCCCGGCGTGGAGCTCGTCGTCCCCGGCGGCGCCCTTGAGCCAGTCGGCCCCGTCCCCGGCGTGGATCGTGTCGTTGCCCCACTGGCCGTTGAGGTTGTCGTCGCGGTCGGTGCCGGTGAGCGTGTCGCTCCCGCCGCCGCCGATCTGCCACTCCGCGCCGGTGATGGTGTCGTCGCCGTCGTCGCCGTTGAACTCGTTGTACAGCAGCGAACCGCCGCTGTCGGTCAGCACATCGTCGCCGGCGCCGCCGTGGACGACCTGCCACACCGACGCCCCCGCGTCCAGCGTGTCGTCCCCGTCGTCCAGGAAGAGTTCCACGCGGAGGTGGGGCTCCTCCGGGTCAGCCGTGATCGTGCACATCACGCGCGTGGCGTCGGCCTCGTCGGGATGGGTGCAGCCCGCCCCGGCCTCGATGGGCACGACGTCGTCGATGACGACTTGGAGGCGCTCAGTCCCGTCGGTGACGGTGACCTCGTTGACCTGGCCGACGGCGGCCCGGTACTCGATCACGGAGCCGTTCGGGACCTCGGCCGTCGCCCCCTGCTGGGCGGCCGACGCCGGCGGTGCCCACAGGCCGAAGGCCGCCGCACTGCCCGCGAGGGAGGCAACTCCCAGCGCCGATAAGGATGTCCGCATCGCGGATCTCATGGGTCTCATGGGTGTCATGGGCGTCCATGCTCATGGCGGCCGGAGCGGCGGTCAATCCCGCCTGGATCGCCCGCCGCTCGCGTGACGTGGGTGGCCACTCGCCGGACGGCCCCGGGAGCTCCGCCCCGGGCGGGATCCGCACCATTCGCCGGTCAACCCCTCACGGCGGCGCCGACTGCGACAAAATGGTTCGTTCTGGCGGCGATTTCGGTGCGGTTCGTCGCAGTCGTGGGGATCATGCGGGGTCACTTTCGCAGGTTGGCGTTGGTCTGCGATTCCTGGTTCTTCTTCTTGACCTTGGCCAGCAGTTCGTCGCGCCGGTTGGGGTCTTGCTTGAGCCGCTTCTCTCCGCTCACCGCTGGGCCTTCCTCCGCGCGGCGTCGATGTCCACCAAGCGCGGCGGGACGAGGTCGGACGGCTGGGCGATCCAGGTCGAGCCGTCCGCCAGCCCGCACAGCTTCACGCGCTTGCGGCTGCCCGCGATGACCTCCCCGACGAGGCGGTGGCGCGGGTCCCACACGACGGTGCCGACGCGCAGCCCTTCGCTTCGGGTGTCGGGGTGCGTGTCCAGGAGACGGGTGAACCGGTGCGCGGTGTCCAGCGGCAGCGGCGCGATGGCGATCGTCGAACGGGTGCCGATGTGCTCGACATTCACCTGCACCTCCTCCAGATCGAGGAGCGCGAGCAGGTCCCGGATGGCGTCCCGGACGGCGAGGACTTCGTGATCGGCGGGCGCGAGCGGCAAGATCCGGTTGTGCGGGGCGGGTTGTGCGGGTGTGTGAGCCACAAGATCCACTGACTTCCTGTTGCGTGGCGTAACTGACCTGCTACAGGCTTGTCTGTCCAGGCGGGCTCAGGAAGAGCAAGATCGGTGACAAGGCAGCCGTCTACGTGGACGGTTGCCTGGTCAACGGCTCGGGAGGGCAAGACGATGGCTGTGGAACATGACGGAGAGGACCCCAACGACCCCAGCGCCAACGCCCTGGTGCACTTCGGCGTTGAGATCGCGGAGGAACGGAAACGGCACGGGTGGTCCCTGGCGGACCTGGCCAAGCGCATTCCCTGCGACAAGAGCCTTGTGCACAAGATCGAGAAGGCTCAGCGCATTCCGTCGCTTGAGTTGGCGGAGGCGTGTGACAGGGAGTTCAAGGCGAACGGGCGTTTCGTCCGGCACTGGAAATGGGCCATCAAGTACGCCTTCCCGGCGTGGTTCCAGCGCTACGTCGAACTGGAGATGGAGGCGACGTCGATTCGGCTCTTTCACTCCGGACTGGTTCCTGGGCTGCTCCAGACCGAGGAGTACGCCCGGACCGTCCTGCGGGCCGGGCGGCCCCGTGACCTGGAGGGTCTGGTGACCCTCCGCATGGAGCGCCAGGCGATCCTTTCGCGTAAGAACGCACCGGATCTGTGGATCATCCTGGATGAGGAGGTCTTGCGGCGGGAGGTCGCGGCGGGGGACGTGATGCGCGCCCAACTTGAACGCCTCCTGCGCATCGCCGAGATTCCACAGCACGTCGTCCAGATCATCCCGGCCAGTGTCAGGAACTACCACGGGTCGTTCTGCCCGTACGGCATCCTCTCGTTCGATGAGGGAGCGGACGTCGTGCACGTGGACGGCTTTCCACGCGGCTATCTTCTGGCCGAACCTGGCGACGTCAGCGAGGCAACGCGGGCCTATGATCTACTCAAAGCGACCGCCCACTCACCCGACAAGTCGGCGGCGCTGATCAACTCCGTGTTGAAGGATCGGTACTCATGACCAGCCCAACCCCCGTCCCCGACAGCGCTTGGCGCAAGTCCAGCTACAGCGGCAGCAACGGGGGCGAGTGCCTTGAGGTGGCGGACGGCGTCCCGGGCGCCATCCCCGTCCGCGACAGCAAGAACCCCGGCCCGGCCCTCACCGTCCCCGCCGACACCTGGCGGGCGTTCGTGGCCCACGTGAAAGTCTGAGGAGACCATGACCGCCGCATCCTCCACCCCACCCAGCGCTTGGCGTAAGTCCAGCTACAGCGGCAGCAACGGGGGCGACTGCCTTGAGGTAGCGGACGGCGTCCCGGGCGCCATCCCCGTCCGCGACAGCAAGAACCCCGGCCCGGCCCTCACCGTCCCCGCCGACACCTGGACCGCGTTCATCGAGCACGTCAAGGGCTGACCCTTTCTCCCTCAACTGCCGCCGCCCCGGGCACCACCCTCGGTGTCCGGGGCTTTGCCTACTTCGTGTTTTCTAACCTGGCACGCCAGTAGGCGAGACCGGCCTGGCTGTTGAGGGTGTCGGGGTGGTCGGGGCCCAACACCCGCAGCCGATCGGCGAGCAACTCCCCCAACGCCACAACGGCACCAGCCGCATCCCCCGCCCCACCACGAAAGTGAGCAAGCATGCCCCGTGTCGTGAGGGTGTCAGGATGGTCCGGACCCAACACCCGCAGAAATTCGGCGAGCAACTCCCCCAACGCCACAGCGGCACCAGCCGCATCCCCCGCCTCACCACGAAAGCGGGCGAGGTTGCCGCGCGTGATGAGGGTGTCAGGATGGTCCGGACCTAACACCCTCACCCGATCAGCCAGCAACTCCTGCAACGCCACAACGGCACCAGCCGCATCCCCCGCCTCACCACGAAAGTAGGCGAGCATGGCCCGCGCCATGAGGGTGCCGGGATGGTCCGGACCTAACACCCTCACCCGATCAGCCAGCAACTCCTGCAACGCCACAACGGCACCAGCCGCATCCCCCGCCTCACCACGAAAGCGGGCGAGCATGGCCCGGCTGTTGAGGGTGTCGGGGTGGTCGGGGCCCAACACCCGCAGCCGATCGGCGAGCAACTCCTCGAACGCCGTGGCAGCGACAGCAGCATCCCCCGCCTCTCCGCCCCAATAGGCAAGGGCGTGCCGAACACTGAGGGTATCGGGGTGGTCCGCGCCAAGGTGGGCATCGATGGTGTCAGCCAGGTGGCGGTAGTGGTTGCGGGCTGCCGCGGGCTGCCCGGCCTCGCCGAGGCTTCTACCCGCCCGGAACAGCACCGAGTGGGCCGCAGGCTGGAGAAGGGCTTCCTCGGCATTGCGGGCCATGACGGAGGCGTTAGCGCGTAGCGCATGGGCGAAAGCGGTGTCGCGTTCGATCTCCGGCCAGGCGGCGAGCAAGGCGTCACCGGCGGCGCGGGCAAGAGCGTGGCGCTGCTCGTCCGTGAGGGTGTCGCGTGTGGCTCGCTGGATGAGTTGGTGGATGCGGACGGCGTGGTGCGTGTGGTCGATGAGGCTCATGCGGTGCAGGGCCCGCAGGGCGGCGGTGGCGTCTTCGGCGGTGACCGGGTCGGTGCGGTTCTGGCTGAGGTGCGCGAGGGCGGGCTCGCTGGTCAGAACAGACTCCGGGATGCCGTTGGAGTCGAGCATCGAGGCAAGCTGAAGCATGGGGCGGGCCAGACCCGCCGGGCGGAGAGTGTCGGCGTGGGCGATGGACAGCGCCCAGGTGGCGGCGACGGTCGCGGCCTGGTCGTCGGGCAGTGAGCCGTCTTCGGGGACGAGGTCGGCGAGGTTCCTCCGCCGATCCGCCAGCAGGATCCGGTACTCGGCGCAGGACAGGCCCGTATCGGTGACGTACGCGGCGGCCTGGGACAGCGCCAACGGCAGGTAGCCCAGGTCGTGGGCGAGGGCGGCGAGTTGCTCGCGCGGCTCCCTGCGCCCGTACTGTGCCAGGGCGTCGGCGAGGTGCGACACCGCCTCGGCCTCGGTGAACAGGCCCACGTCCACCACCCGGCCCCGACCCACCAGCGCCGCGTCCCGGCGTCGGGTGGTCACCAGCGTCCGACCGGTCGGTGACGCGGGCGGCCACAGGCCGCGTACATGAGCGGGATCGGTGAGGTCGTCCAGGACGATCAGCCACCGACAGGGCGGCCTGGCGTTGCGGCCCTTCGGCTGAAGCCACGCCAGAAAGGCGCGCGCCGCCCGCTCGGCGTCGCTGCGGTCGGTGCCGCACAGCTCCTCCCCGGCCTGGGCGTAGCCGTCCACGATCGCGTCGCGGCTGCTGGCGCTGATCCACACCAGCACGTCCAGGTCCGTCCCCGACTCCCAGGCGGTGCGGGCGTAGTCCGCCGCCAGCTGCGTCTTGCCGACCCCGCCCATGCCGGACAGCACCTGGCACAGCACCGCCGTGCCCCCGCCCTCGACCGCCTCCCGCAGCCGCCGCGCCTCCGCGCGCTGCTGGAACGCTCCGGCCTGCGGCGGGATGGCGCCGACCTGGTGCGGCCACGCGGCCAGCCGCCGAGGCGTTCCGACCGCGAAATCCCCGTGCACGACGCCGACCGCGATCGAGCCGTCATCAGCGGCGATACGCGCATCCCGCCCGGCGGCCAGGCCACCCTCCCCGGCCGACTCCCCCGGCTCCCCCTCGTTCACCCGGCTCCCCTCCCCGAACGCGGTATCGGTGACGCCATAGGCACCGTAGCGCCCGCAAGGGGAGTCCCCCAATGTGTCAGTGGCGGCTGGGAGGATCGCCGCCATGAGCGGTCAATCCGCCGCCATCGCCGACTTCTGGAACGCCGCGGCCTCATCCTTCGACGAGGAGCCGGATCACGGCCTGCGGGCCGACAGCACCCGGGGGGCATGGGCTGACCTGCTCCGCTCGTGCATGCCAGCCCCGCCCGCTGAGGTGCTCGATGTCGGCTGCGGAACGGGATCGCTGTCCCTGCTGCTGGCCCAGGCCGGGCACCGCGTCACGGGAGTCGATCTGTCTTCGGAGATGATCGAGAAGGCCCGCGCCAAGCTCGCCGCCGCGCGGGCGGAAGCCCGTCTTCTTGTGGGAGACGCGGCAAGGCCACCGACAGGCGGCAGGCTGTTCGACGTCGTGCTGTGCCGACACCTGGTGTGGACCCTGCCCGATCCCGAGGCGACGTTGCGTCGGTGGGTCGGGCTGTTGCGTGAGGGCGGCCGCTTGGTGCTCGTCGAGGGACAGTGGCGACGGGAGGCAGGAGAGGGCGGGGAGGCCGGGGAGAGTGCGCGGCCGTATGTGGCCGGTGCCGGTGCCGACGCCTTGCCCTGGCTTGGGGGGATCAGCGCGGCGGATCTCGCGGCGTGTGTCCGCCCACTGGTCGCTGATCTGCGTGTCGAATCGCTCAGCGGCATTCCGGAGTTGTGGGGCGGCCCGGTCGCCGATGAACGCTACATCGTGATCGGCGAGATCGCGTCCGCGCCCATGAGATCGAGGACCGCGCGGTGGTAGACGGCGTGCACCCGCGGCAGCTCCGCGAGGTGGGCGCGTTCGTCGGTACCGTGCAGGCCCTCGTAAGGGACGCCGAAGCCGGCGGTGGCCGGAATGCCGTCGCCGAAGCCCGCCAGCATATTGCCGATGTTGGAGGGGCCGGCGACCTTGGGCCGCACCGTCAGGCCGGTCGCGCGCGCGGCGGCCAGCAGGGCGGCGGCGGGCTGCTCGTGTGGTTGGAGCCGGTACGGGGGCCAGGAGGCGACCGGCGTGACCTCGGCGTTGAGTTCGGCGGCGGCCCGGCGTACCAGCGTCTCGGCGGCGTGCGCGTCGAAGTCGGGGGTGGTGCGCACGTCCACGTTCAGCTCGCAGCGGTCGGGGGTGACGGAGAAGCCCTGACCGCCGTGGATGGCGGTGACCGTCAGCTTGGGCGGCAGGGGGAACCCGGGGGCCGCGGCGGGCGGAGCAGCCGCGTCCAGGAGGCGTACGAGGTGCGCGGCTCGCGAGATCGCGCCGGTGACCGTGCGCCGGGAGCCGGAGTGCCCGCCGGGGGCGCGGACGGCGATGGTCGCCCGCCACAGGCCGCGACCGCCGACGACGACCTCGTCCAGGCCCGGGTAGCCGATCATCACCCCGGCCGGGCGGGCGGCGCCCCCGTCGGCGAGGTAGGCGCGGGCGCCGCCGAAGCCGCCGGTGTGTTCGTCGGCGTCGAGCAGGACGGCCAGCCCGCCCCGCAGCTCGGCGGCGTGCCGGTGCAGGTCGGCGGCGATGTGACAGAAGACCGAGGCGGCGAGCTTGGAGTCGGCCGCGCCACGGCCCCGCAGCCAGCCGCCGACCACGTCACCGGCCGTGGGCGGGAACGACCACGCCCCCTCGTCGCCGAAGGGCGCGGTGTCCACGCAGGCGTCCAGCGCCCACCAGGGCCGGTTCGGCCGCCTGCGATCTCCACCAGCAGGCCGACCGCGCCGCCCGCGTCGTCGTGCAGGCGGCGGTGCGGCAGCGCGCGCCGAGCCAGCCACGTTTCCAGCACCGTCAACACGCCGTCGTAGGAATCGATTCCGGCCCGGCTCGGCCGCCGGATCAACTCGCGCGCCAGCTCGACGACGGACGCCGACCGCCGGGCGGCGCGTGCCACGAGGTCGTCCCTCACGCTCCTCCTCGCCCTACACGACTACACCTCTACACGACTACACGTCGCCTGCGAGCCTGATGCTGAGTTGTGCACCCAGTTCCCGGAAACCCAGGGCGGCCGCCACGCGCCGGGACGCGGGCACCCGGGCTCGCCACTGCGGCAGCAGCCCGGCCGCCAGCGCATGCGCGACCGCCGCCGAGCCCGTCAGCCGGGCCAGCCCTCGGCCCCGCCACTCCGGCCCGGTCAGCACGCTGACTTGGGCGACCCGGCCCGGCCACAGCTCGTAACCGGCGGCGGCAGCCACCTGGCCGCCCTCCCGGACCACGAACGCCGGCGAGGTGATCGCGCGCAGCCCGGCCTCGCCCGCGTCCTCCTCGCCCGCCCGCTTCTCCAGCTCCCGCAGGTCCGTGTGGCTGCCGTGGCCGCCGGGCAGGCGTTCAACGGCCGACGCACCGGCGGGCTGAGCGGGCTGAGCGGGCTGGAAGCCCTCGGGTGACACGTACGCCAGCGCGGCCGGGCCGAGCACCTCGGCCACCGGCAGCACCTGGCGAACCGCGTCCGCGTCCACCACCGCCTCCGCGGGGTGCGGCAGCGGAGCCAGGGCGTCCCGAACGACGACGGCGGCACGCTCGCTCGGCGCGGTCACGACCGCCGAACCGCCCAGGGCCACCGCGCCGACCCAACCGGGCGGGCAGATTCCGGAGTCCGGTGAGACGACCACGCTCAGGCCCGCGGCAGGGGCGAACGACACAGGCACGCCTGCCCAGTTCTCCCACACACCACGGGCTCTGGAGAGCAGCGGATCCACCGGCATGCGCCCGAGCCTGACAGCCTCACCGTGCCGGTGTCACCGGAATAAGCACTCCGGTGCGTGCTGGGTGTGTGACGCCGACGGCAGGTGGCCGGACCGCCGAGCGGCTCTGCTGCGACCGGCAAGGTCCAACTACGGTTGCCCGGGGCGCCCCGCCTCGGCGCCCGGGCACCTTCGCCCTGCCGCCAGGAGGACACGACACGTGCACGACATCTGGGACCCCATCGAACGCCTCGCCGCCCGCCTGGAGGACCACCACAGCGACCTTCCCGTCGAGCAGCGCCGCCTCTTCCAGATCCTCAAGATCACCGAGGAGGCCGGTGAGGTCGCCGAGGCCGTGTTCGGTGCCACCGGGCGCAACCCCCGCAAGGGGCGTACGCACACCTGGGAGGACGTCGAGTCGGAGGTGTGCGACGTGATCATCACGGCCATGGTCACCCTGGCCCGCCTCACCCCCGAGGCGCGCACGACGTTCGCCGCGCACCTGGAGAGGATCGCCGAACGCGACTGGCCTCGCCGTACGGTGGCCGCGTCCCGCGAGGAGGAGCGCACGCCCTGAGCTGCGAGCTGGAGTGGGCGCTGACGGCTCAGTGCCGGTCAGTGCCGATCAGCACCGATCAGCGCCGATCAGTGCCGACGGCGGCCCGAGGACGGCCCGAGGACGGCAGGCGAGAAAAGGCGCACGGGGCAGGGTGTGGTTGACTGCTGGCGTGGCCGAAGACGCTACCCCCTTCTCTTTCGACTCCGCCGAGGACTTCGAGGCGTGGCTCGAAGGCCACCACGCCTCCTCGCCCGGCATCTGGCTGAAGCTGAGGAAGAAGGCGCAGGGGGTCCTGGCGCTGACCTACGCCGAAGCGCTCGACGTCGCGCTCTGCTACGGCTGGATCGACGGGCAGAAGGCCGCAGGCGACGACCGGTTCTGGCTCCAGCGGTTCACCCCGCGCCGCCCCCGGAGCAGGTGGTCCAAGATCAACCGCGGCAAGGCCGAGGCGCTGATCGAGCGGGGCCGGATGCGGCCGCCCGGGATGGCCCAGGTCGAACGCGCCAAGGCGGACGGCCGCTGGGACGCCGCGTACGACGGCCCGAAGAACGCCTCGGTGCCGGACGACCTGGCCGAGGCGCTCGCCGCCAACCCGGCCGCGGCGGCGTTCTTCGCGACGCTCGACAGCCGCAACCGCTACGCCGTCCTGTACCGCGTCCAGGACGCCAAGAAGCCCGAGACCCGCGCGCGGCGCATCGAGAAGTACGTGGGGATGCTGGCGGAAGAGAAGAAGATCTATCCCTGAGCGGCGCGTTTCAGCCAGGTGAGCCAAGTCCCTTTCATGATCGATATGTTGACGGCATGAGCGTTGATGATGTTGACGGTGCCGATGACATCCTCTCCAGGGGGATCGGACCTGCCGCGATGATGGTGCTGCCGCAGGCGGCGGCCGCGGACGACGACCTCGAGGCCGCCGTGTGGAGCGCGAAGCTGTCCCGTTTCGGCATGGTCGAGGCCGCCGAACGCCGCTTCCGCCCGGCGGCGGAGGACGGCGACCTCACCTCGGTCAAGTGCATGGTGTGGCTGGCTCGGGAGGAACGCCGGGCCGACGACGAGCGGCTGTGGCTGGAACGCGCCGCCCAGGCCGGGGACCCGTGGGCGATGTACGAGCTGGGCGCGTCCCAGCCGCGTCCGGAGGGGGAGGCCGAGGCCGAGCGGTGGTACCGCCGGGCGGCGGAGGCGGGTCACGCGCTGGCGATGAACGACCTGGCCGCCCTCCTCAGCCGCGCCGACCACGGCCAGGAGGCGATGCGCTGGTACGAGCGGGCCGCCGAGGCCGGCGTCGACATCGCGATGAACAACCTGGCCATCCAGCACATCCTCCAGGGCAACGCCGACGACGCCGAGCGGTGGTTCGAGCGGGCCGCGCGTGTCGGCAACATCCACGCGATGGCCAACCTCGGGCGCCTGAAGGAGGAGTCGGACGAGCCGCAGGAGGCCGAGACGTGGCTCACCGCTGCGGCCAGGAAGGGACACGCGGGCGCCATGGAACGGCTGGCCGACCTGCTGGCGCGGACGGGCCGGACAGAGGAGGCCGGGGTCTGGCGGGCGCGCATGACGGTGCGATGACGCGGACGGGGACGGGCCTGCGCCCGGCTCGGAGTCACGTCGGGGTCTACCCACCGACTCGCAGCCGACTCGCAGCCCGACTACCTACTTAGGTGAGGCTCACCTTACTATGGCGGGCGGCCCTGCGACGTCCGAGGAGGAGTCCGACGTGTCCGACGCGCCGCTCACCTACTGGAAGGATCGGCTCACCCCGCCGCCGCGCGAGGCGGCGCTGCCGATCGACTTTCCCTATCCGCGAGGCGACGCCGGGGGCCGCGCCACCGTCAGCCAGCCGCTGCCGGAAGCCGGAGACAACACCTGCCTCGCGGCGTTCGTCGCCCTGCTGCACCGCTACGGACACGGAAACGCCGACGAGGTGACGGTCGGCCACGCCGGCGGCCTGCCGCTGCGCGTGGCGTTCGACGGCGGCACGGCGTTCAACGCCCTCGTGCGGCGCGTCGCCCAGTCGCGGGCCGAGGCCGCCGCCCACCCCCTCACCCCCGCCGCGCTCGCGGCGGCGCTGCGGCCCGAACCCACGCGGGGCGGCGGGCTGTTCTTCAACGCCGGGTACGGCGACGCCGGGGACGGCCCGCTCGACCTGCACCTGGCGGTGGCGGACGGCGAGGCCCGACTCGCCTACCGCACCGACCTGTTCACCCCCGCCACCGCCGAGCGCATCCTCGGCCACCTCACCACCCTCCTCGCCGACGCCACCGCCCGCCCCGACACCCCCGTCGGCGAGCTGGCCCTGCTCACCGGCGCCGAACGCCACCGCCTCCTCGTCGAGTGGAACGCCACCGACCACGACGTGCCGCGCCTGACCTGGCCCGAGCACTTCGCCCGCCGCGTCGCCGAGCAGCCCGGCGCCACCGCCCTGATCTACGAGGACGGCACGCAGGAGACCCGCCTCACCTACGCCGAGCTGGACGAGCGCGCCAACCGCCTCGCCCACGCCCTCGCCGCGCGCGGCGCCGGGCCCGACACCGTCGTGGCGCTGGCCGTCCCCCGCTCCGCCGAGCTGATCGTCGCCGAGGTCGCCATCCTCAAGTCCGGCGCCGCCTACCTCCCGCTCGACACCGACTATCCGCCGGAGCGCCTGGCGTACATGCTGGACGACGCCGCCCCCGCCTGCCTGGTCACCACCGCCGACAGCGGCATCGCGGCGGACGTGCCGACGCTGCTGCTCGACGACCCGGAGCTGACAGACGGCCGCCCGTCCCACGACCCGGATCGGGCGGGGCTCAGGACCGCCCACGCCGCGTACGTCATCTACACCTCCGGCTCCACCGGCCGCCCCAAGGGCGTCGTCCTCACCCACGGCGGCGTCGCCAAGCTCGTCGCCACGCAGCGCGAGCGCTGCGGCGTCGGCCCCGGCAGCCGCGTCCTCCAGTTCGCCTCGCCCAGCTTCGACGTGGCGTTCTGGGACCTGTGCCTCGGCCTGCTCTCCGGCGGGACCCTCGTCGTCGTGCCCTCCGAACGCCGCGTCGCGGGCGCGGCGCTGGCCGACTACGCCCGCCGCCACGACGTCACCTTCATGATCCTTCCGCCCGCGCTGCTGGCCGCCATGCCGGAGGACGTGGCCCAGACCCTGCCGCCCACCGCCACCCTGCTGGCCGGCACCGAGCGCGTCTCCCCCGAGCTGACCGCCCGCTACGCCGCCGGCCGCCGGATGTTCAACGCCTACGGCCCGACCGAGGCCACCACCAACTCCACCCTCGGCCTGTGCGCCCCCGACCTGCCGCCCGGCTCCAACGTCCCCATCGGCGTTCCCGACCCCGGCACCCGGGCGTACGTCCTCGACGCCCGCCTCAAGCCCGTCCCGGCCGGCGTCGCGGGCGAGCTGTACCTGGGCGGCGAGGGCCTGGCCCGCTGCTACCTCGGCCGCCCCGGCCTGACCGCCGAGCGCTTCGTCGCCGACCCCTTCTCCTCCGTTCCCGGCGAGCGCCTCTACCGCACCGGCGACCTCGTGCGGTGGCGGGCGGACGGGCGGCTGGAGTTCCTCGGGCGCGCCGACAAGCAGGTCAAGATACGCGGCTTCCGCATCGAGCCCGGCGAGATCGAGTCCACGCTGCGCGCCCACCCGGCCGTGGACCAGGCGGCGGTCGTGGTGCGCGAGGACCGGCCCGGCGACCGGCGGCTCGCGGCGTACGTGGTGCCCGCCCTCGGGGAGGCCCTCGGGGAGGGGAAGGGGACCGGCCTCGACCAGTGGAAGGAGGCCCACGAGCTGCTCTACGCGGCCGCGCACGACGAGGCGTTCGCGGGCTGGAACAGCATGTACGACGGGCTGCCCATCCCCGCCGCCGAGATGCGCGCGTGGCGCGAGGCCACGCTGGCCCGCATCCGCGAGCTGGACCCGGCGCCCCGGCGGGTGCTGGAGATCGGCGTCGGCTCGGGCCTCATCCTGACCGGCCTGCTGGAGGGCTGCGAGAGCTACTGGGGCACCGACCTGTCCGAGGAGGCCATCGCGGCGCTGCGCCGGCGCGCCGGCGACGACCCGCGCGTGGTGCTGCGCGCCCAGCCCGCGCACGACGCCACCGGCCTGCCCGAGGGCCACTTCGACACGGTCGTCATCAACTCCGTCGCCCAGTACTTCCCGTCCGCCGACTACCTGACCGGCGTGCTGCGCACCGCCACCCGCCTCCTGGCCCCCGGCGGCCGGATCTTCCTCGGCGACATCCGCAACCTGCGGCTGCTGCGCTGCCTGCGCGCCGCCGTGGCCCGCCGCCGTGGCGAGGGGGACGACAAGGACGACAAGCAGGCGCTGCGCGAGGCCGTCGACCAGTCCGTCGCGTTCGAGGGCGAACTCCTCCTCGACCCCGACTTCTTCGCCGCCCTCGACGGCTTCACCGCCGACATCCGCGTCAAGCGCGGCGCCCACCACAACGAGCTGACCCGCTACCGCTACGACGTCATCCTCACGCCCGGCACGCCCGGCACGCCGGGGGGACGGCAGGAGCCCGAGACGCCGCCCTTGCCCTGGACGAACGCCGACGCCCTCGCGGCGCACCTGACCGACCGGCGCCCGGCCCTCCTCCGGCTCACCGGCGTACCCAACGCCCGCCTCGCCCCCGACCTCGCCGCCCTCCGCTCCCTGGACGACAGCAGCACCAGCGGCTCGCGCACCGAGGACGCCCCCGACCCCGAGGAGCTGCTGCGCCTCGGCGAACGCCTGGGCTACCGCGCCGCCGCCACCTGGCACGCCGCCGCCGAGGACGGCGCGCTCGACCTCGTCTTCGCCCGCGACGCGCTCCCCCCGGCGCTGTACGCCCCGGCCGGGGACTTCCCGCACGCCAACCGCCCCGCGCCGTTCCGCGACGTGGCGGCCCTCATGCGGCAGGTGCGCGCCCACGCCGCCGCCTGGCTGCCGCCGTACATGATCCCCGCGGCGTTCGTGCCCGTGACGCGCCTGCCGGTCACCCCCAGCGGCAAGCTCGACGCCGCCGCGCTGCCGGTGCCCGACTACGCCGCGCTCAGCGCGGGCCGCGCGCCGCGCGACCCGCGCGAGGAGCTGCTGTGCGCCCTCGCCGCCGAGGTCCTGGGCGTCCCCGCCGTCACCATCGACGACGACTTCTTCGCCCTCGGCGGCGACAGCATCGGCGCCGTCCAACTCCTCGTCCGCGCCCGCGAACACGGCCTCGCCCTCGCCACCCGCGACGTCTTCCGCCACCGCACCGTCGCCGAACTCGCCCGCGCCGCGCGCGAGCTGGACGGGTCGCAACGCCTGCCCGACGAGCCGCTGGTGGACCTCCCCCTCCCCGAGGGCATGTCGGAGGCCCTTCCCCTCACCCCCCTCCAGTCCGGCTTCTACTTCCACGCCCTCACCGACGGCCGCGACCGCGACGCCTACGTCGTGCAGCAGGCCATCGAGCTGGAGGCCACCGAGGGCGGCATCGACGCCGAACGCCTGCGCCGCGCCGCCCAGTCGCTGCTGGACCGCCACGCCCCGCTGCGCGCCTGCTTCCGCCCGCACCCCGACACCGGCGCCCCCGTCCAGCTCATCGCCGAGCGCGTCGAACTCCCCTGGCGCGAGGTCGGTCCCGCCGATGCCGGGGAAGAGCTGACGCGCCCCTTCGACCTGGCCGAGGCGCCGCTGCTGCGCTGCGCCCTGATACGCCTGGCGCCCGGCCGCGCCCGCCTGCTGCTGACCTTCCACCACATCGTGGCCGACGGCTGGTCGCTGCCCGTCCTCCACCGCGAGCTGCTGGCGGCGTACGCGGGCGACACGCTTCCAGCGGTCACCCCCCACCGCGACCACCTGCGCCACCTGCGCCGACTCGCCGCCCAGGACGCCGAGTCGGCGCGCGAGGCGTGGCGCGCGGCGCTGTCCGGCGTGGAGGAGGCCACCCGTCTCGACCTCAGCCCCCCGACCGGCGAGCGTCCTCGCCCCGCCCACGTCCGCCACGAACTGGCCGCCGACGAGACCGCCCGCCTCACCGCACGAGCCCGCGAGCTGGGCGTGACGCTCGGCACCCTCGTGCAGGCCTCGTGGGGACTGCTGCTCAGCCGCCTGACCGGGCGCCAGGACGTGCTCTTCGGCACCACCGTCTCCGGCCGCGACGCCGAGGTCGCGGGCATCGCCGACATGGTCGGCCTCTTCATCAACACCCTGCCCACGCGCCTGGGCTGGTCCCCCGGCGACACCCTCGCCGAGGTCGCCACCCGCCTCCAGGCCGAGCAGACCGGGCTGCTGGGCCACCAGCACCTCGGCCTGGCCGAGATCCAGCGCGTGGCCGGTCACGCGGGCGGCGGCGAGCTCTTCGACACGCTGGTCGTGGTCGAGAACTACCCCGCCGCACACCACGAGGCGGGCGGGCTGCGCATCACCGGCCACGACTTCCACGACGCCGTGCACTATCCGCTCGCGCTGATCGTCAAGCCGGGCGGGCGGCGTCTTGACCTGCGGCTGAAGTACCACGCGGACCGCCTCGCCGAGCCGCACGTCCGCGCCCTCGCGGAGGCGCTGGCGCGGATGCTGCGCGCGTACGCCGCCGACCCGCGCGCGGCGGCGGGCACGGTGGATCCGCTGCCGCCGCCCGCTCTCGCCGAGCCCCACCTCGCGGGCGAGGCGCGGGAGGTGCCGCCGACGACCCTGGCGGCGGCGTTCCACGCCCAGGCGGCGCGGACGCCGGAGGCGGCGGCCGTGGTGTTCGAGGGCGAACGTCTCGATTACGCCGCGCTGGCGGCGCGCGCCAACGCGCTGGCCGAGCGGCTCGCCGCCCACGGCGTGGGCCCGGGCGACGCCGTCGCGATCGAGGTGCCGCGCTCGCTGGATCTGATGGTGGCGCTGCTGGGTGTCCTGACGGCGGGGGCGGCGTATGTGCCGCTCGACGCGGACTATCCGCAGGAGCGGCGGTCGTTCATGCTGGCGGACTCCGGCGCGCGGGTGCTGGTGACGCCGGGGGAGGAGGGGCTGGCGCTGTCTGTCCCGCTCGCTGACGACGGCGCTGACCCCCGGGTGGAGGGCCGGGGTGTGGGCGGCCAGGGGTCCGGGGGCGGAGCCCCCGAGGGCCCCCGGCCCGACGACGCCGCGTACGTCATCTACACCTCCGGCTCCACCGGCCGCCCCAAGGGCGTCGTCGTCTCACACCGCGCCATCGTCAACCGCCTCGCCTGGATGCAGGCCCAGTACGAGCTGACGCCCACCGACCGCGTCCTCCAAAAGACCCCCGCCTCCTTCGACGTCAGCGTCTGGGAGTTCTTCTGGCCCCTCATCACCGGCGCCACCCTCGTCCTCGCCCGCCCCGACGGCCACCGCGACCCCGCCTACCTCGCGCAACTGATACGCCAACAGCACATCTCAACCTGCCACTTCGTCCCCTCCATGCTGGAGGCGTTCCTCGCCACCGAGGAGATCACCGAGGACCCAACCTGGGCCGCGTCCCTCCGCCACGCCTTCAGCAGCGGCGAGGCCCTGCCCCCCGGTGCCGCCGCCCGGTGGCACGCCCTCACCGACGTCCCGCTGCACAACCTCTACGGCCCCACCGAAGCCGCCGTCGACGTCACCCACCACCCCTACGACCCGGCCACCGACACCACCACCGTCCCCATCGGCCGCCCCGTCTGGAACACCCACACCTACATCCTCGACCCGGCCCTGCGCCCCGTCCCCCCGGGCGTCACCGGCGAGCTCTACCTGGCCGGGCCGCAGCTCGCCCGCGCCTACCACGACCGCCCCGCCCTCACCGCCGAGCGCTTCACCGCCAACCCCTACGGCCCACCCGGCACCCGCATGTACCGCACCGGCGACCTCGTGCGGCGCCGCGCCGACGGCGAGATCGAGTACCTCGGCCGCACCGACCGGCAGGTCAAGCTGCGCGGCAACCGCATCGAACTCGGCGAGATCGAGGCCGCGCTGACCCGGCAGCCCGGCGTGTCCCAGGCGGCGGTGACCGTCCACGACGGCACCGAGCTCGTGGCGTACACCGTCGGAACCGCGGACCCGGACGCCCTCGCCGCCGAGCTGCCCCCGGCCATGCTCCCCACCGCCTACGTCGCCCTCCCCGCCCTGCCCCTCACCCCCAGCGGCAAGCTCGACCGCGCCGCCCTCCCCGCCCCGGACGTTCGGCGCGCGCCCGCCCGCGCCCCGCGCACTCCCGCCGAGGAACGCCTGACCCGCATCTTCGCCGAGGTGCTGCGCCTGGACGCCGTCTCGCCGGACGACGACTTCTTCCTCCTCGGCGGCGACAGCATCAGCTCCATCGGCGTCTCCTCCCGCGCCCGCCGCGCCGGCCTGGACCTCAGCCCGCGCGACGTCTTCGACCACCGGACCCCCGCCGCGCTCGCCGCCATGGCCCCCGCCGCCGAAGCCCACGGGCACGGGCACGCGCACAGCCGCGAGTTCACAGCGTTCGCCCCGACCGCCGAGGAACGGGAGCGGATCCCCGGCCCCGTGGACGACGTCTGGCCCCTCTCCCCGCTCCAGGAGGGCCTGTTCTTCCACGCCGCCTACGACGCGGGCGCCCTCGACGTCTACACCGTCTTCGAGTCCTTCGACCTCGCCACCCCCGTCGACGCCGGCCGCCTGCGCGCCGCCCTGCGCACGCTGATGGCGCGAAACGCCGCCCTGCGCGCCGGGTTTACCAGCGACGGCCTGCGCCAGCCCGTGCAGTTCATCCTCCGCGAGTCCGACATCCCGGTCCCCCTCACCGAGGTCGACCTCTCCCACCTCGCCGCCGACCCCGCCGCCCAGGACGCGCGCATGGCGGCCCTCCTCGACGCCTCCCGCCGCGAGCCGTTCGACTTCGCCCGCCCTCCCCTCTTCCGCGTGCTGCTGTTCCGACTCGGCGCCGAGCGCGGCGACCGCCTCGTCACCGGCCGCCACCTCATCCTCTGGGACGGCTGGTCCGCCTGGCTCTTCCTCGACGAGCTGTTCGCCCTCTACGCCTCCGGCGGCGACGACCGCGAGCTGCCGCCCCCCGGCTCCTACCGCGACTACCTCACCCACCTCGAATCCCTCGACCACGGCCGCGCCACCGACGCCTGGCGGGCCGCGCTCGACGGCCTCGAACCCCTCCTGCTGGCACCGGAGAAGGCGGCGGCGGCCTCCGAGCCCGTCATCCCCGAGAACGCCGAGACGCTGCTGCCCGCCGACCTCAGCGAACGCCTCCGCCGCACCGCCCGCCACCACGGCCTGACCCAGGGCACCCTCCTCACCGCCGCCTGGGGCCTGGCCCTCGGCGCCGCCACCGGGCGCACCGACGTCGTCTTCGGCACGACCGTCGCCGGGCGGCCCAGCGAGGTGCCGGAGGTGGAGCGCATCATCGGCATGTTCCTCAACACCGTGCCGACCCGCGTCACCTGCGACGACCCCGCCGAGACCGTCGCCTCCCTCCTGCGCCGCGTCCAGGACGAACGCCTGCGTCTCATGGCGTACGAGTACCCGAGCCTCGGCGTGCTCCAGGCCGAGACCGGCCACCGGCAGCTCTTCGACACACTCTTCGTGCTGCGCGACGCCGACACCGAGGACCGGCTGCGTGGCCTCACCGAACGCCACGGCGCCACCGCCGTCGCCAACGTCGACGCCACCCACTACCCCGCCACCCTCGTCATCACCCCGGGCCGGCGCGTCCGCGTCACCCTCTCCCACCGGCCCGACGCCATCGAGCCGGGCGCGGCGCGGGCGTTGCTGAGGCGCTTCGCGGCGTTGCTCGAACGCCTCACCGCCGACGAGGACCTGAACGCCCCCGTCGGCGCCCTCGACCCGCTCCTGCCCGCCGAGCGCGCCGCCCTGGCCGGGGAGTGGGCCGCCGCCCGCGTGCCCGCACCCGACCGGACCATCGACGCCCTCCTCGCCGAGCAGGCCGCCCGCACCCCGGACGCGACGGCCCTGGTCTGCGACGGGCAGCGCGTCACGTACGCCGAGCTCGACGCCCGCGTCAACCGCCTGGCGCGGCTCCTCGCGCGCCACGGCGCGGGGCCGGAGCGGGTGGTGGCGCTCGGCCTGCCGCGTTCGATCGACACCGTGGTCGCGCTCTTCGCCGTGCTGCGCTCCGGCGCCGCCTACCTGCCCCTCGAACTCGACCACCCCGACGAGCGCCTGGCGCTGATGCTGGCGGACGCCCGCCCGCTGCTGCTGCTCGCCAGCCGCGCCGTGGCCGAACGCCTGGACCGGGCCGGGGCCGCCCCGGATGCCGTCCGCCTCCACCCCGACGACCCGGAGCTCGCCACGCTCTCCGACGCGCCGATGCCGCGGGCGGCAGGGCCCGAGCACCCGGCGTACGTCATCTACACCTCCGGCTCCACCGGCCGCCCCAAGGGCGTGGTCACCCCCCACCGGGGCCTGACCAACATGCAGCTCAACCACCAGCGCGAGATCTTCGCCCCCGCCATCGCCACCGCCGGCGGGCGGCGCCTGCGCATCGCCCACACCGTCTCCTTCGCCTTCGACATGTCGTGGGAGGAGCTGCTGTGGCTGGTCGAGGGCCACGAGGTGCACGTCTGCGACGAGGAGCTGCGCCGCGACGCCGAACGCCTGGTCGCGTACTGCCGGGGGCACCGGATCGACGTCGTCAACGTCACCCCCACCTACGCCCAGCTCCTCGTCGAGACCGGGCTGCTCGACGACGGGCCGGAGGGACACCGCCCGCCCCTCGTCCTCCTCGGCGGCGAGGCCGTGCCCGAGCCGCTGTGGCGGCGGCTGCGCGACACCGACGGCACCTACGGCTACAACCTCTACGGCCCCACCGAGTACACGATCAACACCCTCGGCGGCGGCACCCACGACAGCCCCACCCCCACCGTCGGCCGCCCCATCCGGGGCACCCGTGCGTACCTCCTCGACGCGTGGCTGCGTCCCGTGCCCGACGGCGTTCCCGGCGAGCTGTACATCGCGGGCACCGGCCTCGCGCGCGGCTACCTGGGCCGTCCCGGCCTGACCGCCGAGCGGTTCGTCGCCGACCCCTTCTCCGCCGTTCCCGGCGACCGCATGTACCGCACCGGCGACCTGATGCGGCGCCGCCCCGACGGCCAGCACGACTACCTGGGCCGCACCGACGACCAGGTGAAGATCCGTGGCTACCGCGTCGAGCCCGGCGAGATCGCCGCCGCCCTGCTGCGCCGCCCCGGGGTCGCCCAGGCCGCCGTCCTCGCCCGCCCCGGCGACGACCGGCTCGTCGGCTACGTCGTGCCCGCCGCGCTCACCGGCAGCGAGCGCGAGAATGCCGAGGAGGCGCAGGTCGGGGCGTGGCGGGAGGTCTACGACGAGGAGTACGAGCGCATCGGCACTGCCCTGGCGGCGGACGCCGAGGACGTCTCCGACTTCTCCGGCTGGGACTCCAGCTACGACGGCCGGCCCATCCCGCTCCCCGCCATGCGCGAGTGGCGTGAGGCCACGCTCGGCCGCATCCGCGAGCTCGCGCCCCGGCGGCTGCTGGAGATCGGCGTCGGCTCCGGGCTGCTGCTGTCCGGGCTCGCGCGCGACCCCGGCGTCGAGGCGTACTGGGCCACCGACTTCGCCGAGCCCGTCATCCGCAAGCTCCGCCAGGATCCCGCGCTGCCGCCGAACGTCGTGCTGCGCCACCGCGCCGCCCACGAGCTGGACGACCTGCCGGGCGGCCACTTCGACACGATCGTCATCAACTCCGTCATCCAGTACTTCCCGAGCGCCGACTACCTCACCGGCGTCATCGAGGGCGCCCTGCGCCTGCTGACCGACGACGGCGTCCTCTTCGTCGGCGACGTCCGCAACCTCCGCTCCGCCCGCGCCTTCGCCACCGCCATCCACCGGGGCGACCCGGCCGCGATCGAGCGCGCCCTGCGGCTGGAGAAGGAACTCCTCATCGAACCCGACTACTTCACGGCGACGTCCGGCGCGCTCGGCGTCGGCGTGGAGCTGCGCACGAAGCGGGGCCGTCACCACAACGAGCTGACGCGCTACCGCTACGACGCGCTGCTGTACAAGAACGCTGCGGCGGCGCTGCCCCTCGACGACGCCCCCGAGCTGCCCTGCGCCGGCCTCCCCGGCCTCGCCGAGGCCGAACGCCTCCTGCGCGGGCAGCGCCCCCGCCGCCTCCGCCTCACCGCCGTCCCCGACGCGCGCCTCGCCGACGAACACGGCTCCGGGATACGGGAGGGCGTCGAGCCCGAGGACCTGCACGAGCTGGGCGCGTCCCTCGGCTACCGCGTGCTGACCACCCTCTCCCCGCTCCCCGGCCACTACGAGGCCGTCTTCACGCGCGACGCCCGCCCCGGGCGGCTCACCTCCGGCCTGTACCGGCCGGGCGGCGGAGAGCCCCCGCACGCCAACGCCAACACCAACGACCCGGCCGCCGCCCGCCGCCACGACACGCTGGTCCGGTCCCTGCGCGACGACCTCGCCGCCGAACTCCCCTCCTACATGGTCCCCTCCGCCCTCGTCGTGCTCGACCGGCTGCCGATGACCGACAACGGCAAGCTCGACACCCGCGCCCTGCCCGCCGCCGACGTTCCGGTGGCGGCGGGCGGCGGCCGGGCGCCGCGCACGCCGGAGGAGACGGCGCTGTGCCGCCTCTTCGCCGAGGTGCTGGGCCTGCCCGCCGAGACCCCGACGAGCGCCGAGGACAGCTTTTTCGACCTCGGCGGCCACTCGCTGCTGGCCACCCGCCTGGTCAGCCGGGCCCGCACCGAGCTGGGCGCCGAGCTGTCCATCCGCGACCTGTTCGAGGCCCCCACGCCCGAGCAGCTGGCCGGGCGCATCGCGGGCGGACGCCCCGAACGCCCCGTACGCCCGGAGGTCGTCCCCGTCCCCGCCACCGACCGGCCCACCCGCATCCCGCTCTCCGCCGCGCAGCGCCGCCTGTGGCTGACCGAGGGCATCGCGGGCGACGGCGTGGCCTACAACTTCCCCCTCGTGGTCCGCCTGCGCGGCGCCCTCGACCTGGCCGCCCTCCGCCAGGCGCTGGCCGATGTCACCGCCCGCCACGAGTCCCTGCGCACCCTCATCGCCGTACGGGAGGACGAGGGCAGCGGCGAGCCCTACCAGCGCATCCTCCCCGCCCACACCGCCGAGTCCGCGCCCTCCCTGACCGTCATCGACGGCGACGAGCGCGGCATCCCGTCCTTCGTCACCTCCGCCCAGCGCCGCCCCTTCGACCTGGCCGCCGAACTCCCCCTGCGCGCCGAGGTGCTGCGCCTCACCCCCGACGACCACGTGCTCGCCCTGGTCCTGCACCACATCGCGACCGACGAGTGGTCCGACCGCCCGCTCCTGGCCGACCTGTCCGCCGCCTACGCCGGGCAGGGCCTGTCCCCTCTGGCCGTCCAGTACGCCGACTACACCCTCTGGCACGAGGAGCTGATGGCCCGGGTCGGCGAGTCCCAACTCGCCTACTGGCGCGAGACCCTGGCCGGCCTCCCCGACGAACTCCCCCTCCCCGCCGACCGCCCGCGCCCCGGCCCGGACCAGGCCACCGGGCGCGGCGGCACCGTACGCCGCGAGCTGGGCGACGCGACCTCCCGCGCCCTGCACGAGCTGACCGGCACGAGCGGCGCGAGCATGTTCATGCTGTTCCAGGCCGCGACCGCCACGCTGCTGCACCGCCTCGGCGCCGGCGAGGACGTCCCCCTCGGCGCCCCCATCGCGGGCCGCACCGACAGCCGACTCGACGGCCTCGTCGGCTTCTTCGTCAACACGCTCGTGCTCCGCACCGACCTGACCGGCGGCCCCACCTTCCGCGAGCTGCTGGCGCGCGTGCGTGACGCCGACCTGGCGGCGTTCGACCACCAGGACATCCCCTTCGAGCGCCTGGTCGAGGCCCTCAACCCGCCCCGCGCGGCCGACCGCCACCCCCTCTTCCAGGTGATGGTCGGCTACCACCACCGCCCGGACGGCGACCCCGACGTGCTGGGCCTGCCCACCGAGTGGTTCGAGATGGACACCGGCCGGGCCAAGTTCGATCTGCACTTCACCCTCGTCGACCAGGCGCCGCGCCCTGTGCTGCGCCTGGAATATGCGGAGGACCTGTTCGACCCGGACACGGCCGAACGCCTCGTGACCCGCCTCAACGCCCTGCTGGACGCCATCGCCACCGACCCGGACCGGCGCCTCACGGCGTACGACGTGCTCGTCGGCGACGAGCGCCGCAGGGTCCTCACGGACTGGAACGCCACGACGCGGGAGGTCCCCCGCGCCACCCTCCCCACCCTGTTCCGGGCCCAGGCGGCGCGGACGCCGGAGGCGGCGGCCGTGGTGTTCGAGGGCGAACGTCTCGATTACGCCGCGCTGGCGGCGCGCGCCAACGCGCTGGCCGAGCGGCTCGCCGCCCACGGCGTGGGCCCGGGCGACGCCGTCGCGATCGAGGTGCCGCGCTCGCTGGATCTGATGGTGGCGCTGCTGGGTGTCCTGACGGCGGGGGCGGCGTACGTGCCGCTCGACGCGGACTATCCGCAGGAGCGGCGGGCGTTCATGCTGAGCGACTCCGGCGCGCGGGTGCTGGTGACGCCGGGGGAGGGAGGGCTGGCGCTGTCTGTCCCGCTCGCTGACGACGGCGCTGACCCCCGGGCGGGGGGCCGGGGTGTGGGCGGCCAGGGGTCCGGGGGCGGAGCCCCCGAGGGCCCCCGGCCCGACGACGCCGCGTACGTCATCTACACCTCCGGCTCCACCGGCCGCCCCAAGGGCGTCGTCGTCTCACACCGCGCCATCGTCAACCGCCTCGCCTGGATGCAGGCGGCCTACGAGCTGACCCCCACCGACCGCGTCCTCCAAAAGACCCCCGCCTCCTTCGACGTCAGCGTCTGGGAGTTCTTCTGGCCCCTCATCACCGGCGCCACCCTCGTCCTCGCCCGCCCCGACGGCCACCGCGACCCCGCCTACCTCGCGCAACTGATACGCCAACAGCACATCTCAACCTGCCACTTCGTCCCCTCCATGCTGGAGGCGTTCCTCGCCACCGAGGAGATCACCGAGGACCCAACCTGGGCCGCGTCCCTCCGCCACGCCTTCAGCAGCGGCGAGGCCCTGCCCCCCGGTGCCGCCGCCCGGTGGCACGCCCTCACCGACGTCCCGCTGCACAACCTCTACGGCCCCACCGAAGCCGCCGTCGACGTCACCCACCACCCCTACGACCCGGCCACCGACACCACCACCGTCCCCATCGGCCGCCCCGTCTGGAACACCCACACCTACATCCTCGACCCGGCCCTGCGCCCCGTCCCCCCGGGCGTCACCGGCGAGCTCTACCTGGCCGGGCCGCAGCTCGCCCGCGCCTACCACGACCGCCCCGCTCTCACCGCCGAGCGCTTCACCGCCAACCCCTACGGCCCACCCGGCACCCGCATGTACCGCACCGGCGACCTCGCCCGCTGGACGCGCGACGGCGAGATCGAGTACCGGGGCCGGGTGGATCACCAGATCAAGCTGCGCGGCTTCCGCATCGAACTCGGCGAGATCGAGGCGGTTCTGGCCCGCCACGACGCTGTCGCCCACGCCGTCGTCATCGCGCACGACCAGCACCTCGTGGCGTACACCGTCCCCGCCGACGCCGACGCCGGCACCGGCACCGGCCCCGCCCCCGACCCCGACGAGCTGCGCCGCCACGCCGCCGCCGCGCTCCCGGCCCACATGGTCCCGGCCGCGTACGTCACCCTCCCCGCCCTGCCCCTCACCCCCAGCGGCAAGCTCGACCGCGCCGCTCTCCCCGCCCCCGAGATCACAGCCGGCGCGGGCTCGGGCCGCCGCCCCCGCAACCCCCGCGAGGAGCTGCTGTGCGAGGCGTTCGCCGCCGTCCTCGGCGCCGAGGAGGGCCAGCGCATCGGCATCGACGACGACTTCTTCGCCCTCGGCGGCCACTCGCTCCTCGCCATGCGGCTGGCCAGCCGCGTCCGTTCCGCACTCGGTGCCGAGGTCTCGGTCCGCACGATCTTCGAGGCCCCCACCGTCGCCCGCCTCGCCGAGCTCCTCAACGCCGGCAGCGAAAGCGCCCAGCGCCCCGCCCTGCGCCCCAACGCCCCGCGCCCGCCCGAGCTGCCGCTGTCCGCCGCGCAACGCCGCCTCTGGGTGCTCTACCAGCTCGAAGGCCCCAGCCCCACCTACAACATCCCCACCACCTGGCGCCTCACCGGCCCCCTCGGCACCGAGGACATCGAGGCCCTAGGCGCCGCCGCGCACCGCCTGGCCGCCCGCCACGAGACGCTGCGCACGATCTTCCCGGAGTCGTCCGAACGCCCCGGCCAGGCCCGGCAGCACGTCATCCCCGCCGACGAGGTCACCATCCCGGTCGAGCTGGTCACCGGCGTCAGCGAGGCCGAGCTGCCCGCCCGCCTGGCCGAGGCCGCCGCCCACGCCTTCGCCCTCGACCGCGAACCCCCGCTCCGCCTCACCGTCTTCCGGCTCTCCCCCACCGAGCACGTGCTGCTCCTCCTCGTCCACCACATCGCGGGCGACGAGTGGTCCGAGCTGCCCCTGACCCGCGACCTGGCCGCCGCCTGGCGCGGCGAGGAACTGCCGCCGCCGCGCGCCACGTACGCCGACTACACCCTCTGGCACGAGGAGTTGCTCGCCCACGTCGGCGAGAGCCAGCTCGCCTACTGGCGCGAGACCCTGGCCGGCCTGCCCGACGAACTGCCCCTCCCCACCGACCGGCCGCGCCCGGCCGAGACGACCCACGCCGGCGGGCAGGCCGACCTCGCCCTCGACCCGGAGCTGGCCCGCGCCCTGCGCGCCGTGGCCCGCTCCTGCGGCGTGTCCATGTTCATGCTGGTCCAGTCGGCCGTCGCCGCCCTCCTCACCCGCCTCGGCGCGGGCACGGACATCCCCATCGGCAGCCCCATCTCGGGGCGCGCCGACGAGGCGCTGGAAGACCTGGTCGGCTTCTTCCTCAACAACCTGGTCCTGCGCACCGACACCTCCGGCGACCCCACCTTCCGCGAGCTGCTCGCCCGCGTCCGGGACGCCGACCTGGCGGCGTTCGACCACCAGGACATCCCCTTCGAGCGGCTGGTCGAGGCCCTCAACCCGCCCCGCTCCCTCGCCCGCCACCCCCTCTTCCAGGTGATGGTGGTCTACCTGGCGCCCGGCGGCCCCCACCCCCTGCGGTCCTCGCCGTTCCCGGGCCTGACCGCCCGCGAGGAGCCGGTCGGGCAGGCCACGGCCAAGTTCGACCTGTCCTTCGACTTCGTCGAGCGTCCGGACGACACCGGGGACGAGGGCGTGGACGGCGTTCTGGAGTACAACGCCGAGCTGTTCGACCACGCCACGGCCCAGGGGATCGCGGACCGGCTGCGCAGGGTGCTGCGTGCCGTCGCCGCCGACCCGGACCGGCCCATCGGCTCGCTCGACCTCCTCGGCGACGCCGAACGCCACCGCATCCTCGACACCTGGAGCGCCACGGCCGACACGGGGGACACGGGGGACGCGACGACCATCCCGGCCCTCTTCGAGGCCCAGGCCGCCCGCACGCCCGACGCCCCGGCCGTCGCCTCGGAGGACGGCGCCGGGCTGACCGAGCTGACCGAGCTGACCTTCGCCGAGCTGGCCGCCCGCGCCAACCGCCTCGCCCGCCACCTCGTACGCCACGGCGCGGGCCCGGAACGCATCGTCGCGCTCTCCCTCCCCCGCACCGCCGACGCGCTCGTCGCCATGCTCGCCGTCCTCACCTCCGGGGCCGCCTACCTGCCCCTGGACCCCGACGCCCCGCCCTCCCGCACGTCCGGCATCCTCGACGAGGCCCAGCCGGTCCTCGTCCTCTCCGAGATCCCCGACACCGCCGCCGAATCGTCCGCCCCGCTGCCGCCGCAGGCGGACCCCGCCCACCCGGCGTACGTCATCTACACCTCCGGCTCCACCGGCCGCCCCAAGGGCGTCGTCGTCACGCACGCCGGCCTCGCCGCCCTCTTCCACAGCCACCGCGCCACGCTCTACGCCGCCGCCAAGGCCGCGACCGGGCGGGAGCGGCTGCGCGCGGGGCACGCCTGGCCGTTCTTCTTCGACGCCTCCTGGCAGCCGCAGCTGTGGCTGCTGGACGGCCACTGCGTCCACATCGTCTCCGAGGAGACCCGCCGCGACCCCGAACTCCTCGCCGCCGCCGTCCGCGACCACGGCTTCGACTTCCTCGAAGTGACCCCGTCCTTCTACGCCCGCATGGCCGAGTACGGCTGCCCGCTGCCCGTCGTCGGCGTCGGCGGCGAGGCCGTCCCGCCCGACCTGTGGCAGCGCCTGCGACGACAGCGCGCCGTCGAGGCGTTCAACCTCTACGGCCCGACCGAGTCGACGGTCGACGCCCTCGTCGCGCGCGTCGCCGACAGCGAACGCCCGCTGGTGGGCCGCCCGGTGGCGGGCACCCGGGCGTACGTCCTGGACGAGCGGCTGCGTCCCGTGCCGCCCGGCGTGCCCGGCGAGCTGTACCTGTCCGGCGCCGGCCTGGCCCGCGGCTACCTGGGCCGCCCAGCTCTGACCGCCGAGCGCTTCGTCGCCGACCCCTTCGGCCCGCCCGGCTCCCGCCTCTACCGCACCGGCGACCTCGCGCGCTGGACGGCGGACGGGCGCCTGGACTACCTCGGCCGGGCCGACGCCCAGATCAAGATCCGCGGCTTCCGCATCGAGCCCGCCGAGGTGGCCGCCGCGCTCACCGCCCACCCGGAGGTGACGGAGGCGGTGGCCGTCGCCCACGACGGCCGCCTCGTGGCGTACGCCGTCACCTCCGCCTCTCCGCGGGCCCTCCGCGCCCACGCCGCCGCCGCGCTCCCCGACTACATGGTCCCGGCCGCCGTCGTGCCGCTCGACCGCCTGCCGACGCTTCCCAACGGCAAGCTGGACCTCTCCGCCCTCCCCGCCCCCGACTTCGCCGCCCTCGCCGGCGCGGCGGGCGGGCGCGAGCCGGCCACGCCGCTCGAACGCACCCTGTGCGCCGTCTTCTCCGAGGCCTTGTCCCTGCCGCCCTCCCTCGGCCCGGACGACGACTTCTTCGCCCTCGGCGGCGACAGCATCCTGGCCATGACCCTCGTCAGCCGCGCCCGCGCGGCCGGCGTACGCATCACCCCGCGGCTGGTCTTCCTCCACCGCACCCCGGCCGGGCTCGCCACCGTCGCCGACACGGTCGCCGAGGACTCCCCCCCGACGGCAGACGAGGCCACCGGCCGCGTCCCCCTCACCCCGGTCATGCACTGGCTGCGCGAACTCGGCGGCCCCACCAGCGGCTACCACCAGATGGCGCTGGTCCGCACCCCGGCCGCCCTCACGCGCGAGCGCCTCGCCGCGATGCTGGACGCCCTCGCCGCCGCCCACCCCATGCTCCGCGCCCGGCTCCTCCTCCCCGCCTGGGAGCTGGAGGTCCCCGACTCCGGCACCGTGCCGCTGGACCGGGTCGACGTCTCGGGGCAGGAACAGGACCCGGACGCCCTGCGCGACACCATCGAGGCCCACGCCGTGGCCGCGCGCGCGGCGCTGGACCCGGCCGCGGGGCGCATGGTCCGCGCGGTGTGGTTCGACGCGGGCCGCGACGCGCCCGGCCGCCTCCTCCTCATGGCCCACCACCTCGTCGTGGACGGCGTTTCCTGGCGCGTCCTCCTGCCCGACCTGGCCACCGCCTGGCGCGACCCGGCGGCGCTCCCGCCCCCCACCGCCTCCTTCCGCCGCTGGTCCCGCCGCCTCACCGACCTCGCCCAGACCCCCGCCCGCGAGGCCGAACTCCCCCTGTGGACCGACATCCTCGCGTCCTCCTCCCCCCTCCCGCTCCGCCGCCCCCTGGACCCGTCCCGCGACCTGGCGGGCACGGTCCGCCACCTCGAACTCCGCCTCCCGCCCGAGGACACCGGCCCGCTCCTGTCCTCCGTCCCGGCCGCGCTGGGCGCCTCCGTCAACGACGTGCTGCTGACCGCCCTCGCCGTCGCCCTCGGGCGGCCGACCGTCGTGGACCTGGAGGGCCACGGCCGCGCCGGGGAGCTGGCCGACGACGCCGACCTCTCCCGCACGGTGGGCTGGTTCACCAGCGTCTACCCGGTGCGCCTCGACCCCGGCCCCGACCCGGCGGACCTCGGCGCGGCACTGGACCGCGTCCGCGCCCACCTCGCCGTCCTCCCCGACGGCGGCCTCGGCTACGGCATGCTCCGCTACCTCAACCCGCGCACGGCGCCGCTCCTCGCGGCGTACGACGCCCCGGCGATCGAGTTCAACTACCTCGGCCGCTTCGGCGTCCCGGAGGAGACGGACTGGTCGTACGCCCCGGAGGAGGAGGCCGCCGACATCGGGCCGGAGCCGGAGATGCGGGAGGGCCACGCCCTCACCCTCAACGTCGTCACCGAGGACCGCCCCGAGGGCCCGGTCCTGTCCGCCCGCTGGGCCTGGCCGGACGCCGTCCTCGACCGCGACACTGTCACGGGCCTCGCCACCGCCTGGTTCGCGGCCCTCCGCGCCCTGATCACTCATGCAGCGAAAGGATCGGAAGGTTCCCGATGAGCACGAGCACCAACCCCTTCGACGACCCCGACGGCACCTTCACCGTCCTCGTCAACGACGAGGGCCAGCACAGCCTCTGGCCCGACTTCGCCCCCGTCCCGGCGGGCTGGAGGGCCGTCCACGGCCCGGCGGACCGGCAGTCCTGCCTGGACTACGTCGAGACGAACTGGACGGACATGCGCCCCAAGAGCCTCATCGAGGGCCGGGGGGAGTAGCCCGCGCCCCCGGGCACGTCACGTCACGTCACGCCATCAGCGCGGCCACGTACGCCTCCAGCCGGCGCGCGAGAACGCCGGGCGTCAGGTCCGTCCTGCCCAGCGCGCGCCAGGAGACGGCGACCTTCTCGGCGTCGGGCGCGAAGGCGAGGGCGTCCAGCAGCCGCCAGTACCGGCGCGCGGCGGGGTCCGCCGCCGTCTCGCCCCCGGCGGCGGCGTACGCGTCGGCGAAGCGCAGCGCGGCCGGCACGCCGTGCAGCAGCGCGAGCGCCGTCGAGCAGTGCGCCACGTCCAGGTCGGCGGGCCCCCAGGAGGTCTCCACCCAGTCCACGACGCCGCGGACCGCGAGCCCGTCGCCGCCCTCCCGGCCGGTGAACAGGACGTTCCCCGGGTGGAAGTCGCGGTGCAGGAAGCACCCTTCATACGCCGGGGGCTCGCGCCGGATGGCCGCCTCCGCCCGCTCCCACAGGCCGGGCCGCTCGGTGGCGGGCGGCCGGACCACCCGCTCGGGGCCGGTCCACGCCTGATACGTGCGGGGGCGTTCCGCCTCCGGCACCCTCACCCGGTGGATCCGCGCCAGCTCCCGGGCCAGGAGGGGGATGCGCGCCTCGTGCCCCTCCTGGCCCACCCGCACGCTGCCGGGCAGCCGCGACATCAGCAGCGAGGGGTGGGCGCACAGCTCCCCGGCCGCATCGACCCCGTGGAGCGCGGGCGCCGGGACATCCGTCCCCGCGAGCAGCCGCAGCGTCGCCGCCTCCCGCGTCAGCAGCCCCGCCGCGTGCCGCACGAAGAACGGCTTGACGAACGACCGCAGCACCACGTCCTCTGCCCCGGCCCCGGCCACCCCTTCGGTGTGCCCCTCCCGTGAGACGCGCAGGGCCCGCATCTCCGCCGTCCACCCGCCCCGCAGCCGCTCAACGCCCACCACCCGGGCCCCGTCCCCCAGCACCTTCTCCACCCACGCGCGCGTCGCCGTCTCCATGACCGGCCAGACTCGCACAGCCCGTCTCGGCGCTCCGCCGCAGCGCCGCCGCGCGGGCGTCGTCGTATCCGGCGACGAGCCGCAGGGCCTCCGCCCAGTGCGCGCGGGCCCGTTCCTTCCGCTCCTCCTCGCTGTCCTCCGCGTCCTCGCCGCCGCCGCTCACCGCGCGGGCGAGGGCGTCGAGGGCGGTGGCCTCCTGCCAGGCGTCGCCCAGCTCGTGGTGGACGGCGGCGGCCCGTCGCTGGAACGCGGCGGCCTCGTCGTCGCGCCCCAGCCTGGCGTACACCTCGCCCACGCCCTGCCAGGCCAGCGCCTCGCGGCCGCGGTCCCCCAGCCTCCGGTGCAGCGTGGCCGAGCGGTGGTAGGACGCCTGTGCCTCGCCGAACTCCCCGAGCTCGCGCTGCGCGTCGCCGAGCGCGAGGAGCCAGTACCCCTCCAGCGTGTGGTCGCGCAGGTCCAGCGCGATCTCCACCGCCTCCCGCGCCACTCGCAACGCCTCCTCCGGCTCGCCGCGTTCGCGGTGGAGCGCGCTCAGGATCGACAGCACGTCGCCGACGCTCGCCCTGTCGCCGTGCGCCCGGTGGGCCGCGAGGGCGCGGCCGGCGTCCTCGGCCGCCTCGGTCAGGAGCCCGGCCTCCCACCGCACGCGCGCGCGGTTGGAGAGGACGATGGCCTCCCACCCGGCGTCAGCGGCCTCCCGGAAGACGGCCAGCGCCTGCCCGAGCAGCTCCGCCGCCTCGCCCAGCTCCCGCGCGCGCAGACGCAGCAGGCCGAGCGCGTTGAGGGTCACGGCCTCCCCGCGCCGGTCGCCCAGCTCCCGCCGGATCCGCAGCGCCTCCTCCTGGAGGTCGCGGCTCTCCGCCAGCCGGTTCAGCCGCCGGAGGCCGATGCCCAGGTCTTCCAGCAGCGTGGCCTCCCCGGCCCGGTCGCCGCACCGGCGCACCGCGCGCAGCGCGATGTCGCCCAGGGCCAGCCAGTCCGCGACGGGCGCGGACGGCGCCTGCCCGTTCCACAGAACGGCCGCCAGCCGCCACGCGTGCCCGTCGAACCCGGCCGCCTCGGCGGCGCGCACGGCGGGCAGGAAGTTGGCGTGCTCGCGCTCGGCCCAGTCCACGGCGGCGTTGTAGTCGGCGAACGCCAGGGGCCGGACGCCGTCGCGCGGCGGCTCCAGCGGCACGCGGTCCGCTTCCGGCTCGAACCAGCCCTGCGCGGCGTCGGCGGTGTGCAGGTACCAGTCCAGCAGCCGCCGCAGGGCGGCCGCGCGGCCCTCGCCGCTCTCCTCGCGCCGGGCCCGGTCGGCCGCGTACACGCGCAGCAGGTCGTGGAACTCATACCGGTCGGGCGCGGTCTGCTCCAGCAGGTGCGCCCCTGCCAGCACGTCCAGCAGCTGCCGGACGCGGCGCGTGCTGACGCCCGCCAGCGCCGAGGCGGCGCCGGTTCCGAAGTCCGGGCCGGGGTGCAGGCCCAGCAGCCGGAAGAGGCGGGCGGCCTGCTTCGGCAGGGCCCGGTACGACCACGCGAAGACCGTCCGCACGGCGTCGGCGTCCGCGTCGGCGTCGGTGTCCGCGTCCGCGTCCGCGTCTGTGTCGGCGTCCTGCTGCGCCTCGCCACCGCCACGCCCGAAGCCCCCGTCGCCCGCGCTCAGCGCGTCCCACAGCGCCGACTCGTCCCGCAGGTCCCCGATCAGCTCCTCCAGCCCCATGTGCGGGTTGCTCGCGGCCCGCTCCGCCGCGATGCGCAGCGCCAGCGGCAGCCGCGCGCACAGCCGCGCCAGGTCGGCGAGCCTCTCCGCGTCGTCCTCGGGACGGAACTCGGAGGTGACGACGCGCAGCAGGGCCACGGCCTCCTGCTCGCTGAGCGTGCCCAGCGTCACGCGGTGTGCCCCGTCTCTTATGGCCAGCCCGGAGAGGCGATTGCGGCTGGTCACGATGGTCAGGCAGCGGTCGTTGCCCGGCAGCAGCGGCCGGACCTGCCCGACCGTGGCGGCGTTGTCCAGCACCACCAGCATCCGGCGGTCGGCCAGCAGCGACCGGTACAGCGCGGCGGCGGCCTCGGGGTCGGCCGGCACGGCGTCGGAGGCGACGCCGAGGGCGGTCAGGAAGCGGTGCAACGCCTCGTGGGCGCCGATGGGCTCCTGCGGGTCGTAGCCGCGCAGGTTGACGTAGAGCTGGCCGTCGGGGAAGAGCGCCTCCACCTGGTGGGCCCAACGCAGCGCCAGCGAGGTCTTGCCCACGCCGGCGGTGCCGGCGATCACGCAGACGGTGATGACGAGGGGTTCGCCGTCGGCGGCGGGCAGGACGGCGTTCAGCCGCTCCAACTCGGCCGCCCGGTTGACGAAGACCCGCACGTCGCCGGGGAGTTGCCGGGGCGGGGCGCCGCGCCCGCCGCCGCTGCGATGCCGCCCCTCGCCGTGGTCGTGGAAGTGGACGCCGCCGCTGACGCTCCCGGCCTGCACCACCTCGTGGGACGCCCCGGACAGCTCGGACCGGAAACCGGACCGGTCGCCGCCGGAGCGTTCCTCCTCCTCGTCTCGCCCGCTCACTCCGTACGCCGCGCGAGTCGGGGCGGCGGCAGCTGCGCCACGTACCGGTCGACGTAGGAGATCACGTCCTCGCCGCCCTCGTACAGGTCCCTGATGAAGCGCTCCCAGCTCTCGACGAGCCGCGGCTCCGTGAAGCGAACCGCGCCGTCCAGAACCCCGGTGTCGGTGTAGACGACCTCGTAGAGGGTCTGCCCGCCGAGCACCACCACCTCGGGCAGCAGCCCGTCCGCCTCCAGCGGGCGTACCTTCCCGGCGTCGACCACGCGGACGCCCATGCCGCACTCCGCCTGCACGCGCAGGGCGTGAAGCTCCCACTGGAGATACGGCGTGGGCGGCTCCTCGACCACGCGCACCCGGTGGAAGGGCGCGCCGCGCGCCTCCTCCGCCCGCACCATGGCCAGCAGGTCGTCGCGTTCCGCTTCGAGGAGCCTCAGCGACTCCTCCCACTCGCCTCGGCCGAGAGCGTCCCGGCTGGGGTCGTTCTGCTCTTCGAAGTGCTGGAGCCGCTCGAACTTCCAGGAGCCGCGGTCGCGGATCGCGCTCTCGCGTTCCCAGAAGTCGCGGTCGTAGTCCTCCTGGTTGAGCCGCTCTCCCCGCGAGCGGTCCAGACACAGCTCGTCGAGCCCGAGGTCATGCATCGGGGATGTCCGGCTTCGCCGCCCTGAGCATGTTGCCGGGAATGATCACCAGGCGTTCGTCGGCAGCGACCGTGACACCCGCCGGCAGCCGTGAGCGGTACGTCTCCGTGTGGTCCCGCCCGATGACGGCGACATCGCCGTTGTCCATCTCCCAGATGTCCGGGCAGCCGTTCACGTTCTTCGAGTCCTCCAGTTCCTTTGCCGACTTCCCCAGCCGGCGCGCGAACGACGCCGAGGGGTCGACCTCCCACCCGCGGTCCATGAAAATCTCCACGTCGACATGTAGGCATGCGCGCTTCATCGCGCTTGCACCTCATCACTGAGTGTAGGAGCGTGATCACTCCCTCACAACGTTCACATGTTCGTGCGCGCGGAAAACGCACGGAAAAGTGGCCCCGACATGCCATCGGCATGTGACCCCGGCGCGCGTGCACAGTTAACTTGGCTTCCTCCGGGGGGAGTTGCGAGAGGCATCTCTCGACGATCAAGAACAATCAAGGCCGATCAGAAAGTTCGAGGAATAGTGCACATAACATCGCATACCCCATACAACGCGCGTAGCGGCCGCCTCGCGGCAGCCCTTCTGGTCGCGGGGGGCATGCTCCTGACCGCCGCCTGCGGCGACTCCGGCGAGGACGCGTCCGGCGAGGACGGTGCCGCCGCCGACGAGCTGGCGGCGACCTGGCGCACCCAGCCAGTCACCGCCGACGACGAGGCGCTGCCGCAGCCCCGCCTCTGGGCCACCGACCGGGCCGTCGTCTCGGTCACCTCCAGCGGCGTCCGCGGCTACGACCCCGCCACCGGCGAGGACCGCTGGGAGCTGCCGCCGCCCGAGGGCGCCGACGCCCCCTGCGGCGCGGCCCCGGACGTGAACGCCCAGGGCATCGGCGCGGTGCTCTACCGCCCCGTCAACGCCGCCTCGCCCGACACCTGCTCCGTGCTGGGCGTCGTCGACACCGCCTCCGGCGAGCTGCTGTGGAGCCACGACCTGACCACCCCCGACCCGGAATACGCCGCGCCCGGCTCCTCCTACACCCCGGTGACCGTCGGGGAGGAGACGGTCACGGCCGAACTGGTCGAGGACGGCCTGCACCGCTTCGCCGTCGCCGACGGCGCGGAGCTGCCGGTGCCCGAGGTGCCCGCGCAGCAGGTGTGCGAGGACTTCTACACCGACTGGCGGCACAGCGCCGAACACCTCGTCGCGGTCACCTCCTGCGACGAGATGACCGAGGCCGAGTCCGAGATCACGGCGTTCGACGCGGCCAGCGGCGAGGAGCTGTGGACGGCGCCCGACGCCACCGGCGCCGACGACGACATCGCGGAGATCGTGGCCGGCGCGCCCCTGACCGTCACCACCCAGGAGCGGCTGGTCTCCTTCGGCGAGGACGGCCAGGTGGCCGCCGACCTGCCGCTCGACCGCCAGGACGGCTACCTCGCGGTCGAGCCGGGCAACTTCGCCGTCCAGGGGTCGACGCTCGTCACCACCTTCGACGACTCGGCCCAGGAATTCGTCGGCATCGACCTGACGACGGGAGAGGAGGCGTGGCAGAAGTCCCCCGACGGACCGGCGGAGGGGTTCGTCGGCGGCGATGACCACGTCCTCTCCGCCTACTCCGCCGTGGCCGACGGCACCGGCGGGGCCCCCACCCACATCGCCCGCCTGAACGCCGCCGACGGCACCTGGACCGTGGAGGGCGTCCTGCCCGAAGACGCCGGCTTCACCTGGACCATGGCCGCCGACGACGCCACGGTCTACGTCCTCGCCGAGCCCGACAGCGGCGGCGACGGCACGCTGCGGATCGAGGCGTACGAGCGCCCGTAGCGAGCCGGCCCGTCCCGGGCCGCCGCCCCCGTGCGACGTCCCCTGGAGCTTCGCCCTGGACGACGCGGACGCGAGTGCCTGGTCCTGGGCGTCATCGCGTCGGACGAACGGGCCGCCGAGGTGGCCGACCGGGTCCGCGCCCTCCTCGGCGCGGCGCGGCCCGTCGCGGTGCGCGAGGGGGACGCCACCGCCGGGCGGTTCGAGGAGCTGGTCGAGCAGCACCGCATCGAGAGCGGCAGCGAGATCGCCCTCTACCTCAAGGCGTTCGAGCGGCTACGCGAGGTGGCGGTCTACGGCGCGCAGGCGCGGGCGCTGATCCTCAAGGCGATAGAAGCGCTCTGATCTCCGCCGCCGCGAGGGGGCGTTTGGTCATGCCGAGGCGTTCGTACGTGGCGATGGCCGGGGCGTTCTCGGCGAAGACCAGCAGTCCGGCGCGGCCGTGGCGGCGGGTCAGGGCGTTGAGGAGGAAGGCGCACACGGCCCGTGCCAGGCCGCGCCCGCGCGCGGCCGGGTGCGTGAACACGCCGGAGACGAACCCGCAGCTGGCCGCCGACCAGGCGTCCGCGCCCACCGCCAGCGGCTCCCCGTCCTCCACGATCCCGGCCCAGCGGCGTACGCCCTCGCCGCCCGGCCGCGCGAGGGAGAGCGGGAAGAAGCGGTCGAACAGCGACAGCGCCGCCTTCTCCTGCTCCGCGTCCAGCCACCCGACGCCGGGCGCCGGGGCCCCCGTCAGGCTCTGGGTGTCCATCCAGTACAGGCGGTGCAGCGGCGCGAGGCCCGGCACGTCGTCGCGCGCCAGCGCGACGACGACCTCGGGCGCGGCCAGCAGCCGGTACGAGGGCCCGACCTCCGCGAGGGCGCGCCGCGCGAGGGCGAGGGCATCCGGGCCCGCGCCGCTGACGATCAGCCGGTCGAGCTGCGGGTTGGGGCTGGCCACCGCGAGCGCGGAGCCGAGCCGCCACGCCCGTACGCCCGTCCCCGGGCCACCGTCCCCCCGCCCCTGCGCGGCCCAGACCAGCAGCCCGTCCCCGCCCAGCTCCGCGAGGTCTGCCACGTCGTGCACGGACCCCAGCATGACAGCGCGGGCACGCGAGGCGTAACGCCCTCCCACCTCCTTCCCGCCGTCAAGGCCGTCGGCCCAGGTCACGTCATCGGGGCGAATTCGGGAGCGTAAGGGCTGAGTAGGCCGGTCGTGCCGTCGCGGAGGGCATGGTGACGAGGTCACGCAGCATGGCGTTGCGCTGCTCCAGGGCCCGCGCCGTGGTGGGGAAGAGCGTGGCCGCGCCGTTGTCGACCAGTGCCTGATTCATGGCTACGAACTCGCGAACGTCGCGTTCGTAGGCGGCGAAGGCCGCGGTGTGGTCCCGGTTCGTGGCCAGGGCGTTGGCGAGCATGTAGGCACCGACCAGCGCGAGGCTTGAGCCTTGTCCGGTGAGGAACGAGGGCGCGTACGCGGCGTCGCCGACGAGCGCGACGCGGCCGCTGGACCAGTGGGGCATGCGGATCTGACCGGCCGTGTCGAAGAACAGGTCATCCGCGTCGCGCATGGCGTGGACCATGCCAGGGACCTCCCATCCCGCGCCTGCGAAGGTGGTGGCGACCAGGTCCCGCTGGGCGTCGGGGTTCCGGAGGGCATTCAACGGCGGTTCTGGTTGGTGAAAGTTCAGGAAGGCGTGCAGTTCCTCGTTGTCCCCGACGGCGTAGAGGGCCGCGGCTTTCCCCGGGGTGTTCCACAGCATGAGCTCGCGAGAGAACCCGAAGGTGTTCGGCATGGTGAATATGGCGAAGCAGTAGCCGAGGTAGCGGTGGAACTGCTCTTCGGGGCCGAACAGGGACTCCCGGGTATGTGAATGCATACCGTCGGCGCCGACTACCAGGTCGAACGCGCGCCGTTGCCCGCTGCGGAAAGCAACGTCAACGCCTTGTTCGGACTGGTCGAGCGTGTCGATGGAGTCGCCGAACAGGAATTCCACGTCGTCGCGAACTATCGCGTAGAGAATCGCAGCCAGATCCCCACGACGCACCTCGAGGTCCTGTCCCTCGACACCGCCGGCGACGGCGCTCGGGCTGAGCGAGGCCACTTCACTGCCATCGGCGTTGAGGAACGTGTAGCGACGCGAGTCGACGTGCGCGTCCCGCAGTTGCGGCAGTATCCCCATCCGCCGGACCACCTCTATCGCGGTACCGCGGATGTCGATCGCGTAACCACCGGCGCGCAGTGCGCCTGCCTTCTCCACCACTGTGACCGCGAATCCGGACCGGTGCAGCCAGTATGCCAGCGCGGGTCCGGCGATACTGGCCCCGGAGATCAGAACGCTACGCTTCGGCTTCGCGCTCGAACTCACGTCCATCGACGGACCGATAGGTGTCATGCCTGGGCTCCTTCTTCGTGATACGGACAACGAGCAGTGACAATGCGGCGACGAGGCCGGCGACGGCGAAAGCTGTGACGAAGGCCGACTCGGTCGCCAGGCCCGTCATCGGGTCGGTCCCGGCGTCGAGGATCGCGGCGCCGATCTGGGCGCCCAGGGCGACGCCGACCACGCGTGTGACCACGAGCATGCTGGTGGCGATGCCGGTGTCCCTGGTCTCGACGGCGGTGGCGTTGCTGGCAAGCAACGCCGTGCTGGCGATGCCCGCGGCGAGCCCGGTCAGCACCTTCGCGAGGACGAGCTGCCATTCCGCGGTGTGCTGCGACGCCAGGGCGATCAGGGTGACCGCCGTGACGACCGAGCCCCCGATGACCAGGGCACGCGGATGGAAATGCCGCGCCGCGATCCCGCCGACCGAATCGCTCACCGACCCGGCGATGGCGCCGGGCAGCAGGAACAGTCCGATGTCGGTGGTGCTGGCCCCGAAGCCGTACCCGTCGCCCGGTATCCCGAACAGCTGCGGGAGAAGAAAGCTCACCATCCCGGAACTGATGGTGATGATGAGGGTGAGCACGCACGCATTCCACATGGCAGGCCTTGCCAGCATGCGCAGATCGACCATCGGCGAGGCTGCCCGGCGCTCGACGGCGACCCATCCGGTCGCGAGGGCGGCCACGACCACCGCGACGGCAACGACAGCGAGTGGCGGCAGGCCGGAGCCCGTCACCTTCACGAGCCCGAGCATGAACGTGAGCAACGTGGCGCTCAGCAGAACCACGCCGGGCCAGTCGATCCTGTGGTCCGATGGGATCGGCGGATCGTGCGGCATCAGCCGAGTCACGACCAACGTCGTCGCAACGATCGCGATCGTCGGTATCCCGAACATCCAATGCCACGACAGGTTTTCCGAGATCGGCCCGGGAATCACCGTTCCCACCATGCCGCCGCCCGTGAACAGCCCCATGACCACCCCGATCGCGAGGTGTGACTCTCGGGGCGAGAGATGTGTGCGCACCAGGATGAACGAGAGGGGCAGCGCACCCACCATGGCGCCCTGAAATACCTGACCGAGTAACAACACCGGCAGGTTCGGCGCCAGGCTGGCCAACAGACCACCGGCCGAGACCACGGCCATCAGCCAGATCAGCACCCGCTTTCCGCCGTAGCGGTCGCCGAGTTTGCCTGCGACGGGTGCGACGACCGCGCCGGTGACGAGGAAAGTGTTGCCGATCAATGCCCCTTCGCCAGGACTGACCCCCAGCTCACGTTGCAGCTGCGGGAGCGCAGGCTCCACCACTGTCTGCAGGGTGCCGAGAGCAAGTGCCAAAATGCCGAGGGCACCGATCGAAAGCCTCCCGACGCGGACCGGGGAAACCACAGCTTCGGACATAGAAGTCCTTTTCATCGTTGGTTTCGAGCAAGTGTGAGGAATGCGCGAGATTCACGCGTCCCCCATACTTGCCTCCGGCGCCCCGCCGGGCATCGTCTCCCGCTGCCGTCTTCGCCTGGTGCACCTGGATCAGCCACTCTGGCGTCCTGGTGCCTACGCACCACAGCGCCGACGGTCAGCTACTGAGAGGAGAGAGATCGGGGACGAACAGACCAGCCGGCCAGCCTGTTCGTCCCCGATCTGTGTGGATTAGCGCTCGCCGAACCGGCCGCTGGCCACGCCCGCGATGAACGCCTGCCAGCCTGCGGCCGGGGTTGTCAGGACCGGGCCGTCCTGGCACTTGCTGTCGCGGGTGGCGACGGTGCCGCTGCCGAGGTCGGCGACCTCGACGCACGCGCCGTTCCCGTTGCTGTAGCTGGAGCGGACGAACGCCACCTCGACGCAGTTGCCGTTGCCGTTGCTGTGGCTCGACGTGAACCACTGTGCGTTGTGTAGTAGATCAACCCTGCTCATAGCTTCCTGCCACCTCTGCGATCAGGCGCCGCGACGCCTGCTCATCGAGTGCTGCCTCCCAGATACCCCGGAAGGCGCCGTCGTATTGTTCGATTTCCTGCGGCTTGTCGAGGTACAGGCCGCCCGTGTACCCATCAACGTAGACGACCGGGGGCTCGGTCTCGCTCCCGTCAGTCTTGAGCGGGAAGCGGAGGATCACGAACGGCCCGCTGAGGACGCCGATATGGGCCCCGGCCGCGAAGGGCACCACGCGCAGGGCGACGTTGGGAAGCTCCGACATGTAGACCAGATGCGCGAGTTGGTGGGCCATCACCTTCGGCCCGCCTACAGGGCGTCGTAGGGTCGTCTCGCTCAGCGCCACCCTCAGGTCCAGCGGGGCGGTGACCCGGGTGAGGAGAGCCTGCCGGTCCATGCGCAGCTGCACACGGCCCTCTACTCCCTCATCGCTGAGATGGGGATAGTGCGTGTGGATGATGTCCCGGGCGTAGCCCTCGGTCTGGAGCAGGCCCGGTACCAGCTCGCTCTCGTACGAGGCGTGGCTGACCGCCGCCTCCTCCAGGCCCACGTACAGGTTGAAGCCCTCGGGGATCACGTCCCCGTACGCGTGCCACCAGCCCTTCGCCTTCGTCTCCTTCGCGAGCCCCATCAGCGCCTTGGTCGTCTCCTCCGGCGCGCCGTACAGCTCGCACATGTTCCGCACGTCCAGGCTGCGCATCGCGATCTGGCCGGTTTCGATGCGCCAGATCCTCGGCGTTGACCACTCCAGCTGCTCCGCCACCAGCCTGACCGACATCCGTGCGCTCTCGCGCAGCTCGCGCAGGTACCGCCCGAGTTGTCGCCTCGGCACGGTCGATCCTGTGGCTCGTTCCGCCGTTGTCACAGGGCCACCCCTCCCGACGAGATTCGCTTCGTAACGCCCCGGACGCTCGCTGCGTAATGCTCGTCAACTGTTCGATTTTCTTTCGGTCGAACGGCTCGCTTGAAGCCTTGCGACACCTATCGACCGCTCGTCAGCCTAGGGGAAGTGGTAGCTGGGCGTGCCAAGTTCACCACATTCGGTGGCCCCCGCGACCGACGCGACCGGTCCGGGGGCGTGGCCATCAACCGCGGCACGGAAGAGTGACGAAGGGCTGACGACATGAGCCAAACTACCTCCCCGCCGGATCAGCAGGGGCAGGCGCAGGGACAGAATCAGCCGGGTCAGCCGAATCAGGCGGAGAAGCTCTCGGACCGGCTGCTCGACGCGGTGCGGGAGGCCAACGCCCAGAGCGCGGCGAACCTGCTCAGCAAGGGCGGGGGCAGGGCGTGAACACGACGGCAGCGACCGGGCACGTCGTCCTCCGGGGCGCGGAGCTGGTGCTGAGCACAGAGCGGGACGCGGCCTGCGTCGTGCGGTGCCTCGCGTGCGGGGCGGAATCGGAGTCGGCGGGCCAGCACGCGAAGGCGGCGGCCGTGTGGGCGGTGCTGCACGCGCACGAAGGCGGGCTGGAGCACGGGCAGTTCCTGGTCACGACGTGGAGTCACTGGCGCGTGCGGCTCCGCTGCGGCGGCTGACGGCGAGGAAGGTGGCCAGTCCCCCGATGCCGACGGCGACGGCTGTGGCGGAGGCGCCGATGAGCCAGGGGCGCCAGGCGTCGAGGGCCGAGGATGTGTGGCCGGAGACGACCACGACCTTGCTGCCATCCGTGGCGGTGATGTCGCGCGGCGCGAGGAGCTGGTCGCCGGCGTCGAGCAGGTCGTTGTTCTCGCGGAAGTCGTCGAGACCGCCCTCGTACGACTCTCCGGTGGAGTCGAACAGGACGTCGGCCCCAACGGAGCGGTCCAGCACGTACAGCGGCATCACCTCCAGCGACTCGTCCTCGTGCTTGACGAGGACGTAACGCCGGTAGTCCAGGTCATCGGGGCAAGCCGATTCCTCGTAGTAGTCGGCGGAGCACGGCTCCGTGGACAGCAGCCTGTTGAACATCTGCTGCGGGTCTCCATACGCCGCGAACTGGGCCAGCCGGTCCTCCCTCGTGGTGCCGTAGTCCCCGTAGGGGTCGTTCTTGACGTCGGTCGAGTCGACGTATTCCTGGAACAGCTCATCCACCGAGGCTTCGGGCTCCGAAGAGCCGCCGCACGCCGTGAGGGCGGTGAGGGCGGTGAGGGCCGCGAGAGCAGCGACGACCGTTGTCGCGGCTAAGCGGTGCGATCGCAGATTCGTCATGGGCCATGTCTAGCGGCCCGGGGCCGGGACGGGTCCCGGCCCCGGGCCGGTTGCAGGCCCGCCCGCCCCGGTGCGGTCAGTCGGCCGGGTGCTCCACCGCCGTCCCGGGGTCGCCGTCGACCGCCGCCGCGAGCTGCGGGGTGAGGCGTTCGACGACGTACGGCATGGCCAGCACGGTGCTGAAGGAGAGCGCCGCGCCGTAGTCGGTGGTCTCGCCGATGAAGACCTCGCGGCCCTCCGTCACCACGGGCAGGTCGGCGTAGAGGTCGTCGCCGTGCAGCTCGTCGGGCGCGGTCGCCGGGTCGGGGACGATCCACACGGCGGCGGACTGGTCGAGCAGGTCGGTGCGTTCGTTGCTGATGTTCGCGCCCCAGGAGTCGCCGATCGCCTCGTCCAGATCGGTGGGGAGGGTGAAGCCCAGCTCGGTCAGGAGCCGGGAGCGCTGGTCCCGGCTGCCGAAGACGAAGTAGCCCTCGTACGGGGTGGCGACGATGCCGGTGGCGCCCTCGAACTCGGGATGGTTCTGGCGGGCGGTGTCGAAGGAGCTCTGGACGTCGTCGACGAGCTGCTGCGCCTCGTCCTCCACGCCGAGGGCCTGGCCGGTGATGAGGGTCTGGTCCTGCCAGGGGATGCCCCAGTCCTCGAACTCCTCGGGCGCGGTGACCACGGGCGCGATGCGGCTGAGGTTGTCGTACTGCTCCTGCGTCAGCCCGGCGTAGAGGGCCAGGATCAGGTCCGGGCCGAGCTCGGTGATCCTCTCCAGCTGCGGGCCGGTGCCGCTGTCCTTGAGCAGGGTGGGCTCCTCGGCGCCCGCGATCGCGTCCATCTCGTCCTGCGCCCACGGGCCGACGGCGGCCTCCTGCACGCTGGGCCACTGCGTGACGCCCACGGGGACCTTGCCGAGGGCCAGCACCGCGTCCTGGTCGGTCAGGCCGACGGTGACGATCTTCTGCGGCTCCTCCTCGATGGTGGTGGCGCCGAAGCGGTGCTCGATCGTCACCGGGAACGCCCCCTGGTCGGCGGAGTTTCCGGGGTTGCCGCCGGCGTTGTCCGGCTCGTTCTCCTCGGGGCTGCCGCAGGCGGTGAGCGTCGCGCCGAGGAGGAGGGCGGAGGCGGTGGCCAGGGTGGCCGCCAGTCTGAACCGGGGGCGGGTTGAGCGGGGCATCAGGTGTTTCCTTACCTTGTCGTGCGTCACTAGGTGAGAGGAGCGGGGGACGGTCGGGAGGAGGAGAAGGAGGTGGAGGGGCGGGTGCTGGACCAGGCGCGCCACAGCGCGGCGTAGGCGCCGTCGGCGGCGACCAGTTCGTCGTGGGTGCCGCACTCGGCGACCCGGCCGCCGTCCAGGACGACGATCCGGTCGGCGCCGCGGGCCTGCGTGAGGCGGTGGGCCACGATCAACGCCGTGCGGCCGTCCAGCGCCCGCTCGGCGGCGCGTTCCAGCAGCGCGGCGCCCGCGCTGCCCGCCTCGGCGGTGGCCTCGTCGAGCACGGCGATCGGCGGGTCGGCCAGCACGAGCCGGGCGAGCGCGAGTTGCTGGGCCTGGGTGGCGCTGAGGCGGTGGCCGCCCTCGCCGACGACGGTGTGCAGGCCGTCGGGCAGCGCCTCGGCCCACGCCAGCGCACCGACGCGGTCCAGGGCCTCGCGCAGCTCCGCGTCGCTCGCGCCGGGTCTGGCCAGCAGCAGGTCGTCGGCGAGCGGGCCGGCGAAGACGTGGATCTCCTGGGTGACCAGGCCCACCGCGCCGCCGGTGCGGACGGTGCCGGTGTCGGGCCGGTGGATGCCGGCGACGAGCTTGGCGAGGGTGGTCTTGCCCGCGCCGCTGGCGCCGACGAGGGCGACGCGCTCCTTGGGCAGGAGGGTGAGGTCGATGCCGTGGAGGACGGGGCGGCCGGGGGCGTAGGCGTAGGTGAGGCCCGTGATGGTGACGGTGCCCGGGTCCGTCTCCGGGTCCGTCTCCGGGTCCCGCCGTGGCCTGGTCGACGGGTCCAGGTCCAGGTCCAGGTCGGCGACGCCGATCATGCGGGCGAGGCCGGCGCGCGCCTTCTGGGCGTCGTCCATCAGCACCAGCGCGGCGTTGACCGGCGTGAACAGGCTGTGGAAGTACAGCGCGGCGGCGGTGGCGGTGCCGATGCTGACGGCGCCTTCGCGCACCAGCAGGAAGCCGGTCACCAGCACGGCGGCCAGGCCGATGTACTCGGCCAGGTGCAGGCGGCAGTAGAAGCGCAGCACCAGCCGGACGCCGCGCAGCGTCACCGACATGGCCTCGCCGGAGCGGTCGGAGACCAGGGCCGTGTGGGGCCGCTGGAGCCGGAAGGCGCGGACGGTGGCGGCGCCGCCGATGGTGTCGAGGAGCTGCTGCTGACGGGCGCCGGACGCGACGCGCTCGGCGGCGTAGAGCGGGACGGCGCGGCGCAGGTACCAGCGGGCGGTGTGGGCCTGGAGGGGGACGGCGAGGAGGGCGGCGAGCAGGAAGCGCCAGTCGAGGACGGCGAGGGCGGCGAGGGTGAGGGCGATCGCGAGCAGCGAACGCACCAGCTCGGGCAGGGCGTTGCGGACCGCCTGCGCCACGACCACCACGTCGTCGGTGACGCGGGAGGTCAGGTCGCCGCTGCCTGCCTTCTCCACGCGGCTGAGCGGCAGGCGCAGGGCGCGTTCGACGAACCGCTCGCGGACGCCTGCGAGGAGGGTCTCGCCGAGGCGGGAGACGAGGGAGAGGCCGAACGCCGTGGCCAGGCCCTGCGCGAGGGCGACGGCGGCGAGCAGCGTGACGGGGAGGGCGAGGGCGTCGGCGCCGCGGCGGTCGGCGACGAGGTCGACGATGTGGCCGAGGAGCGGCTGGATGAGCAGGCCGACGGTGGTGGCGGCGGTCATGGTGGCGAACGCCGCGAGCGCGAGGCCGCGGTGGGCGCGGAGGAGTTCGCGCACGGCGGCGCGGACGCGCCGCGCGCGGGCGACGGGGAGGAGGTCGGGGCCTGCGCCCGTGCCTGTACCTGTGCCTGTTCCTATGCCTGTATCTGTTCCTATGCCCGTGGTCATGTCAGCACCGCCTCGCGGTAGGCGGCGTGGCGTTCGGCGAGTTCGGCGTGGGGGGCGGTGTCGACGATCCGGCCGCCGTCGATGAGCGCCACGCGGTCGGCGGCGGACAGGAGGGTGGGGCTGGTGGTGACGAGGATCGTGGTGCGGCCGCGGCGGGCCTCGCGCAGCCCGGCGGCGATGCGGGCCTCGGTGACGGCGTCGACGGCGGTCGTCGGGTCGTGCAGCACGAGCGTGGGCGGGTCGGCGGCCAGTGCCCGTGCGAGGGCGGCGCGTTGGCGCTGGCCGCCGGAGAGGAAGCGGCCGCGTTCGCCGACGGGGGCGTGGGGGTCGTCGACGGCGGCGGCGGCGAGGGCGGGGGTGAGGTCGGCCCCGTCGGCGGCGCCGGCGGCGACGTTCTCCAGCACGGTCCCGGCGAAGAGGTCGGCGTCGTGGGCGGCGACGAGGACGCCCGCGTCCGGAGCCGCCTCGGCGTCGCGGGCCAGGCCGCGCAGCAGGCGGGCGGCGTACGCGGAGTCGGTGACAGCGATGCCCAGCACCTCGCCGGGGACGGCCGCCAGGCCGATGCCGCTCAGCCGCGGCCCCGCCGCGGCGTCGGTGCCCGGCGCGGGTGCCCCGGGCGCCGCCAGCACCTCCGCGATGCGGGCGGCCGAGGCGCGGCCCTGCGCGAGCTCGGCGTTGACGTAGGACAGCGTCTCCAGCGGCCCGAGGAGGAACAGCGCCAGCCCGACGGCCGAGACCAGCTCGCCGAGGCTGATGTCGCCCGACATGGCCAGCCGCCCGCCCAGCAGGGCGAGGACGGCGATGAAGACGCCGGTGAGGCCGGTCGTCATGCCCCGCTGCCAGGCCTCGGCGCGGGCGGCGCGCAGCGTGGCGTCGAGCGAGGCGCGGCTGGTGTGCCGGTAGCGGGTGATGGCGGCGGGGACGGCTCCGATGCCCTTCAGCACGCGCAGGCCTGACACCAGGTCGGCGGCGACGCCAGAGGCGTGGGCGGCGCGCTCCTGTTCGGTGGCGCTGCGGCGTTCCAGGGGCTTGCCGAGGAGGTGGCCGAGGTAGAGCAGCGCGGCGGTGCCGAGCAGCACCAGCAGGCCGAGCGTGGGCGAGATGCGCAGCAGCATGGCGGCGCCCGCGAGCAGGCCGGTGAGGGCGGCGACGCCGAGGCCGATGGCCAGGTTGACGGCGCCGACGCGGCGGGCGTCCTCGGTGGCGGTGGAGGTCAGCGCCCCGGGGAGGCGGCCTTCTTCGGCGCCGCCGCGGGGGTGCAGGACGCGGCCGACGAGTTCGAGGCGGAGGGCGTGGGCGGCGCGCTCGGCGGCGCGCTCGGCGGCGCGGGCGCCGTAGCGGAAGCTGAAGGAGAGCGCGAGGTAGACGACGGCGAGGACGGCGAGCCAGCGCAGCAGGTCGGCGGCGTCGCCGCCGCCGCCGTCGGCGACGGCCTGGTCGATGATGACGCCGATGAGCACGGGGACGAGGGCCTCGCCGGCCTGGTGGCCCATGCCCAGCAACGCCCCCAGCCCGACATCGCGCCGCTGTCCGGCGACGGCGTTCCGCAGGACCCGGCCACCGTTCACCACGCCTCCTCCAGGACAAACTTAGGGAAGGCTAGCCTAAGCGTGCGGGTCGCGTCATTCGAGAGTCAGTCATTCGAGAGTCAGTCGAGACTGTCGATGGTGTACTCCTCGGCGAGGCCCAGGGGCGCGAACGCGCCACTGGCGACCCGGTAGATGCTGGGGCCGGTGCCGGCGTACTCGCCATCCCCGTCGAAGCTGACGGTGCCGGTGATGCCCGCGTGGCTGGCGACGACCAGCTTCGCCAGCACGTGCCCCCGGTCCGCGCCGGGTCCGAGCCCGGCCACCGCCTCGATGATCATCTGCGTGACGTCGTAGGCGCGGGGCGCGTACTGGCCGGGCGCTTCGCCGTACTCCTCCCGGAAGCGCTGGGCGAAGTCGCGGCCCCCGTTGGTCGCTGACGCGTCGTAGCAGGGGCAGACGACGTACCACCCCTCGGTCGCCGTGCCGCCCGCGTCGATGAACGCCTGGTCCATGGTGCCGCTTCCGCTGATGCGGAGGCCGTCGTAGCCCGCGCTCCCCAGGAGGGAGGCGAGTTCGGCCGCGTCCTCGTGGCGGCCGAGGAACGCCACGGCGTCCGCGCCGTTGTCGGTGGCCTCCTGGGCGATGCTGGTGAGGGAGGTGTCCGCGGTGGATCTGCGCGTCGCCGACATCAGCAGGTGGTCCTCGACGCGGTCATGCACGACGTCGGCGGCGTCCGTGCCGTACGGGGTGCCGTCGTCGATCACGGTCACGCTGATGGCCGGCGAGTCGTAGAGGAGGTCGCCGATCGCCCTGCCGGTCTGCAGGTCGTGCGGCACCGCACGCAGGAAGGCGTTGAAGCCCTGCCGGGTGAGGGACGGGTCGGTGGCGGAGGCGGTGACGAAGGTGAGTCCGGCCTCGGAGTAGAGCGGGCCCGCCTCGTTGACCGTGTCGGTGAGCGCCGGGCCGAGCACGGCGAGGACCCGTTCGTCGTCGACGGCCCGCTGCGCCGCCGTCGCGGCCTCGGACGCCGTGCCCTGGTCGTCGGCCTCGAACACCTCGAACCACAGCTCGGGGTGGTCGCCGGACGCGTTCGCCTCGGCCACGGCCAGTTCGGCCGCCCGGAGCAGGTCCCGGCCGATGGCCGTGCCGGTGCCGGTGCCGGTCTCGCTCAGGGACGCCTGGACGGCTATGCGCACGGTCGTCGCGTCCCCGCCGGGCCCGCCGCCCCTGGTGCCGCCCGCGTCGCCGCCGGCGGCGTTCGCTCCGCCCGTGTCCCCGCCGCCGGAGGTGCCGCCCGTGGTGCCGCCACCCGAGCCGTCGCCCGAGGTGAGGACGTAGCCGAGCACGCCGAGACCCGCGACGGTGACCGCGCCGCCGCCGATGGTCAGCAGGCGGCGCCGCGACGTGTCCCGGCCCGGGGGGCGTTGGGGCGGCGGCGGCACGGGCAGCGGCGGCCCGAAGGCGCCGGTCACGGGCGCCCTGTGCGGGGCGGGTGAGGCGGGGGCGGCAGACGGGGGCGGGGTGGAGGGCAGCGGGTTGTCGGTCTGCTCGCGCACCGCGCGGGCGACCGGCTCGGGCAGCCAGTCCAGCCCGGCCGCGACGCCCTGACCCCCGTGGCCCCCGTGGCCCCCGTGGCCCTCCTGACCGCCCCGGCCCCCCTGACCGCCCCGGCCCACGAGCCACGCCACCAGCTCCCCGACGGCTGGCCGCCGCCCCGCCTCCTTCTCCAGGCACCGCTCCACCAGCCCTCGCAGCCCCTCCGGCACGGCCGCCAGCTCCGCCGGCTCGTACGCCGCGCGGAAGTTGACCTCCTGCCCCTGGCCCGTGCCGAACGGCCCCGCACCGGTGGCGGCGTACACCAGGACCGCGCCGAGCGAGAACACGTCGCTGGCCGGGCCGGCGCCCGCGCCCCGCAGCTGCTCGGGCGCGATGTAGCCCGGCGTCCCCACGATCGCCCCGGTCTGCGTCAGCGCCGTGTCCTCGGCCGCCAGCGAGATCCCGAAGTCGATGACGCGCGGGCCGTCCGTCGCCAGCAGCACGTTCGACGGCTTCAGATCCCGGTGCACCACCCCGGCGGCGTGGATCGCCTCCAGCGCCTCCGCCAGCCCGGCCCCCAGCGCCCGCACCGACTCCTCCGGCCACGGCCCGTGTTCGGCGACCGCGTCCTTCAGCGACGGCCCCGCCACGTACGCCGTCGCCAGCCACGACGGCACGCCCTCCGTGTCCGCGTCCACGACCGCCGCCGTGAACACCCCGCCGACCCGCCGCGCCGCCGCGACCTCCCGAGCGAACCGCCGCCGGAACTCCGGGTCCTCCGCCAACTCCGCCCGCACCACCTTCAGCGCCACCGGCCGACCGCCCGGCGACCGCGCCAGGAACACCCGCCCCATGCCGCCGACACCCAGCCGCGCCAGCACCCGGTAGCGCCCCACCTGCCGCGGATCCCCCGCCGCCAGCGCCTGCAACTCCGCCACCACCGTCCCCCTCTCGCCGCTCGTCGCGCCTTACGGTACCGACAGCGTGACGGACCCCGGCCGGTGTCAGTCGCGGAAGTCCTCGACCGGGCCGTGCGGCGCGAACTCGCCGCCGTCGACCCGGTAGAGGTCGGGGCCGACCCCGCGGTACTCGCCGCCCTCGCCGAACTCGATCTCGCCGGTGATGCCGTCGTAGCGGACACCGGCCAGCGCCTCGAAGACGCCCTCGCGGTCCGCCCCCGCCCCCAGCGCCGCCACCGCCTCGATGATCACCGCGGTGACGTCGTACGCCCGGGGCGCGTACAGGCCCGGCACCCGGCCGTGCTCGGTCCGGAAGCGCTGGATGAACTCCCGGCCGCCGGAGCTGTCGGTCACGTCGCAGCCGGAGCTGACGAGATACCAGCCCTCCACGGCGCCGCCGCCCAGATCGGGGAGGGACGGGTCCATGGCGCCGTCGCCGCTGACCCGGACCCCGGCGAAGCCGCGCTCCGCCAGCGCGCCGGCGAGGTCGGCCGCCTGGTCGTAGTAGCCGAGGAACGCCAGCCCGGTCGCGCCCGAGGAGACGACCGCCTGGGCGGTGGCGTCCATGCCGGCGGCGTCGCCCGGGACGCTCTCCCGCAGCGCGGAGACGGACAGCTCGGCGAGACGTTCCTCCACCGCGTCGGCCACGTCGACGCTGTAGGCGGAGGAGTCGTCCACCACCATCACGTCCTCGACGTCGAGCTGCGCGAGGAACTCGGCGATGGCCACACCGGACTGCCGGTCGTCGGGGACCGCGCGCAGGAAGGTGGCGTAACCCTGCTGGGTGAGCGTGGAGTTGGTCGCCGAGGGGGTCACGCAGGCCAGGCCCGCGTCGGCGTAGAGCGGGCACGCCACGTCCGCCGTGCCGGAGAACGCCGGGCCCAGGACGGCCAGGACGCCGGTGTCGTCGATCGCCATCTGGGCCGCCGCCGTGGCCCTCTCCGCCAGGCCCTGGTCGTCCGCCTCGGCGATCTCGAAGCGGAGGCCGGGATAGCCGCCGTTGGCGTTGGCCTCGTCAACGGCCAGGCGGGCGGCGGCGAGCAGGTCCTGGCCGAACGCCTCGTTGCCGCCGGTGAGCGGCGCCTGCACGGCGATCCGCACCGTGCGGGTCTGCCCGCTGCCGTCGTCCGGGGAGGACGAGGTCGACGGCGAGCCCGGATCCCCGCTGTTCCCGCTGTTCCCGCTGTTCCCGCCGTCCGTGCCGCCCGCCGTGCCGCCCGAGGAGCCGTCGCCGCCCCCGCCGAAGCTCCAGGCGAGCGCGCCGAGCCCCGCCAGGGCCGCCGCCCCGCCGCCGGCGGCCAGCAGGCCGCGCCGCGACGGCCCGCCGCCCTGACGCGGAGGGCCGGGCAGGTGGTGGGGCCGGGGAGGAACCGGCGGCCCGAAGGCGCCGCCGGCGTTCGGCACGGTCGGCACGGTCGGCGAGGGCGGCGTCGCGGGCAGCGCGGCATCGGTCCGCTCCCGCACCGAACGCGCCACCGGCTCCGGCAGCCAGTCCAGCGCCGCCGCCGCGCCACCGCCCGCCCCCACGCCCAGCCGCTCCAGCAGCGAGGCGACGCCCGGCCGCCGCGCCGGGTCCTTCTCCAGGCACGCCGCCAGCAGCTCCCGCAGCCCGCCGCCCTCCGGCACCCGCGCGAGCTCGGCCGGCTCGTACGCCACGCGGAAGTTGACCGCGTGCGCCGCTCCCGTGCCGAAGGGCCCCTCGCCGGTCGCGGCGTACGCCAGCACCGCGCCCAGCGCGAACACGTCGCTGGCCGGCGTCACGCCCTTGCCCGTCAGCTGCTCCGGCGACATGAAGCCCGGCGTTCCCACCGCCGCCCCGGTCTGCGTCAGCGCGGTGGCGTCGGCGGCGAGCGAGATCCCGAAGTCGATGACGCGCGGGCCGTCCGGCGCCAGCAGCACGTTCGACGGCTTCAGATCCCGGTGGACCAGGCCCGCGCCGTGGATCGCCTCCAGCGCCTCCGCCAGCCCGACGCCCAGCGCCCGCACCGCCCCCTGGGGCCACGGGCCGTACGCGGTCACCGCCTCCACCAGCGGCATGCCCGCGACGTACGCCGTCGCCAGCCACGGCGGCGAGCCGTCCGGGTCGGCGTCCACCACGCCCGCGGTGAAGAAACCATTGACCCGCCGGGCCGCGGCCACCTCCCGCGCGAACCGCCGCCGGAACTCCGGGTCGTCCGCCAGCTCGGCCCGCACCACCTTCACCGCGACGGGCCGCCCGCCCGGCGACCGCGCCAGGAACACCCGGCCCATGCCCCCGGCCCCCAGCCGCGCCAGCACCCGGTAGCGCCCCACCTGCCGCGGATCCTCCGCCGCCAACTCCTGGAACTGCGCCACGCCCCTCCCTTTCCTCCCTCTCCTCGCCTGCCCCGAGCACCGTAGCGAGTCGCCGCCGGGACGTCACCGGTGATCAACGTGAATCAACGCCGATCACCACCGATCACCGCTGAACGGCGGCCGGGGGCGTAGCGTGTGCCCATGTCCCGCTCCCGCGTCGTCGTCACCGGAGGCAGCGGCAAGCTCGGCCGCGCCGTCGTCAGGGAACTGCTCGACCACGGCTGGGACGTGGTCAACCTCGACCGGGTGCCCCCGGCCGAGGAACTGTGCCCGTTCGTGCGGGTGGACCTCACCGACTACGGCCAGACCGTCGGCGCCCTCACGGCGGTCGACGACCGCTACGCCCGCGTGGACGCCGTGGCCCACCTCGCGGCCGTGCCGGCGCCGGGGCTGGTGCCGAACACCGCCGTCTTCGGCAACAACATCGCCGCGACCTATCACGTCTTCTCGGCCGCCCGGCTGGCCGGGATCCGCAACGTGGTGTGGGCCTCCAGCGAGACGGTGCTGGGCCTGCCGTTCGAGACGCCGCCGCCCTACCTGCCGGTGGACGAGGAGTATCCGGGCCGGCCGGAGAGCAACTACTCGCTGGCCAAGTACCTGGAGGAGCAGCTCGCCGGGCAGCTGTGCCGGTGGGACCCCGAGCTGACGATGGTCGGCCTGCGGTTCTCCAACGTGATGGAGGTCGCGGACTACGCCGGGTTCCCGGCGTTCGACGCGGACCCGCGGCTGCGGCGCTGGAACCTGTGGTCGTACATCGACGCCCGGGACGGCGCCCAGGCGGTCCGCAAGGGGCTGGAGTACGAGGCGGCGGGGCGGGAGATCTTCGTCATCGCGAGCCCCGACACGGTGATGTCCACGCCGTCGGCCGAGCTGGCCGCCGCCGAGTTCCCCGGCGTCGAGGTCAGGGGCGAGCTCGGCCGCCACGAGTCGCTGATGTCGACCGCCAAGGCCCGCCGCCTGCTCGGCTACGCGCCCCGGCACAGCTGGCGCGACCACGTGCCGTGACGCGAGGCCGCCGCCTGCGTGTGCGTGGGGGGACGGCGGCCTCCTGTCCGTCGCGCGTCAGTCGCGGAACATGCGCGGCTCGAACGCCGCGGAGCCCGCGCCCGCGGTCGTGGCGGCGAAGTTGTCCTCCACCGCGGCGCGTTCGGCGGCGTCGGGGTAGGGGTTGGTGCAGTCGATGCCGGCCGTCGAGCCGGACATCAGGCTGCTGCACGGGCCCGGCTTGATGTCGGGCAGCCCGAGGATGTGGCCGAGCTCGTGGGCGGCGATGCGGATCACGTCGTAGCCCTCGTTCACCGCCTGCCGACCCATCCAGACGGTGCCGTTGCCCAGGCTGGTGGTCTGGGCGCGCGGCCAGCCGTCGTCGGCGAGGATCTCGACGTTGGCCGCGGCACCGGGCTCGGCGGGCTCCAGGCGGACGTTGGCCACGCTCTCGTTCCAGACGTCGGCGCCGCTGTGGACGGCGTCGACGAACTCCTCGGCCCCGCTGGTGTCGTACGTCACGACGACGGCCTGGGCGGGGGCCGGGGCGGGCGAGGGCGAGGGCGCGGCCGAGGCCTGGCCGGCCGTCCAGGTCAGGGCCACCACGAGCATGGTGACCAGCGCCCGCGCGGCGTTCCTGAGTGTCACGTTGATCCTCCTGTGGGGCTGTGGGGGGAAGCGCTCGTCTTAATCATGCTCATGCCACGCCCGCCCGACGCCACGCCCGCACGTCACTCCTCGGTCCTGCGCAGCACCAGGCAGACGAAGCCGAACGCCTCGCGGTAGGCGCGCAGCCCGCCCGCCGGGAGCCAGGTGCCCGCGCGCCGCCGCGAGCGTGGGCAGCAGGCCGCCGAAGGCGTGCGTGGCCCCGACGCACAGCACCAGGTCGTACGCCCGGGAGGCCGCGAACTCCGCGGTGTCCGCGGCGTCCCCGCGATGGAGCACCAGGCGCTCGTGAACGCCGAGTCGCCGCGCCGCCTCCCGTGCCCGCGCCAGCGCGCCGGCGGAGGCGTCGACGCCCTCGGCCCGCAGCCCCGGGTGCCGGGCCAGGGCGCGCAGCAGCCACTCCCCGCCGCCGCACCCGAGGTCGAGCACGCGCTCGTCGCCGCGCGGGAGGCCGTGCTCCAGCATGCGGCGTACCGCGTCGTCGTCGAGCGGGGCGGCGATCGGGTGATCCGCGTGGGCGAGACGGGAGATCTCTTCGCGTCGCATCGGCGGAGCCTGACACGCCCGCGCCCCGCGCGCACGGGCTTTTCCCGGGCGGCGCGGGACGCGTACGCACGGCGCATAAAGGCCACGTCGGCGGGGGTTGCCGACGCCCCAAAAGGAGACTTATTGATTGACAATCGGACGAGTGATCACGCAGACTCCTATGCGATTTTTGCTGACGAAGTCTCAAGCAGGGCGGCTTGACTTCCGCCCGCTGCGGGGGAGTGAATGACGGGCCATCAGCCACACACGTCCATGTCCACCGAGCTTCCGTCCGTGCTGGACGGTTACGACCTCTCCGACCAGTCGCGGTTCGCCGAGGGCTTCCCCCACGAGGTCTTCGCCCGCCTCCGCCAGGAGGCGCCGGTGCTGTGGCACCCGCGGGGGCAGACCAAGGACGGCGAGGGGTTCTGGGTCCTGTCCCGGTACGCCGACATGAAGGCGGCGGCGGAGGACGAGGTGTTCTCCTCGCAGGGCGGCGGCGGACGCGAGGGCGGCGGCACCCACATCGACGACCTCAAGACCGGCGTGCACGCCGGGATCCTGATCAACATGGTCGACGACCCCCGGCACGAGCTCATCAAGGACATGGTCAGCCCGCCCGTCGCCCGGCAGGCCGTCGAGGCGCGGTTACCGGAGCTGCGCTCCGTGGCGGCCCGGCTCGTGCAGCAGGCGCTCGACAAGGGCCACGCCGACTTCCAGCCGGACGTCACCGCCCCGTACACCATCGAGTGCGTCGCCAGGGTGCTCGGCGCGCCCGAGGCGGACATGGCGCAGCTCATCGAGTGGGCCACCGCCGTCGCCGGACTGGACGAGCGGGCCACGGGCAGGATCAACCAGTCCTCCCAGGAGGTCCAGTACGCCATCTGGGAGTACAGCAAGAAGCTGATCGCGGACAAGCGCGCCGCCGGGTCCGACACCGGCGACCTGATGTCCGTGATGGCCTGCCAGAACATCCCCGCTGACGCCGGCGAACCGCCGCTGTCGGAGTACGAGCGCGAGGCGTTCTTCAACCTGGTGCTGCTGGCCGGCAGCGAGCCGCCGCGCAACGCCCTCGCCACGGGGATCCTCGCCCTCGCCGAGCACCCCGAGCAGTGGCACGCCCTGCGCGCCGACCGCTCCCTGCTGCCCGGCGCCGTCGAGGAGATCCTGCGCTGGTCCAGCCCCACCCCCTACAACCGGCGGACCGCGACGCGGGACACCGAGTTCGGGGGCGCCGCCATCAAGGCCGGCGAAAAGATCACCTTCTGGTGGGCCTCCGCCAACCGCGACGAGTCGGTCTTCACCGACCCGACGCGGTTCGACATCCGCCGCTCGCCCAACCCGCACCTGGCGTTCGGGCACGGGACGCACTCCTGCCTCGGCGAGCAGCTGGCGCGCATCGAGGCGCGCCTGCTGCTGGAGGAGCTGCTCGACCGGGTGGAGGAGATCAGGGTCGCCGGCGAGGTGACCTGGGCCCCCAGCAACAAGCACACCGTCATCCTCCGCATGCCGGTCGAGCTCGTGCCGGCCCGCGCCTAACGCCACAGGCAGTACGCCTCCGGGCAGAACGCCCGGGGGCGTACGCCTCAGGCCACAAGCCACCATCACCGGGCGCACCCAGCCACCAGCGGGCGCGCCGCCCCATCACCGGATCCGCAGGAGCCACCGACCATGGCAGAGACACCGGGCACGCAGACGGGGACCGAGACGGGAAGCGCGGCGGGGGCTGACGCCCCGGCCATGGACCCGAGCTTCTTCTCGCAGCTGCTGCCCTTCGACCCGTTCGACCCCGCCTTCCACGCCGACCCCTACGCCGTCTACCACAAGATCCGCGAGCAGGGCCCCGTCGTCCGCACGCCCGCGGGCCTGGTCGTCCTCACCGGACACGCCGAGTGCTCGGCGGTGCTGCGCGACGCCCGCTTCGGCTGGGGCGACGGCGCCACCGTCGCCGAGCACTTCAGCCAGGCACCCGACGGCACCACCGTGCGGCCCTTCCTCTTCATGGACCCGCCGGACCACACCCGCGTCCGCGGCCTGGTCAGCCAGGCGTTCGCCGCGCGCCGCGTCGACCGGATGCGCGCCCGCGCGCACGAGCTGGTCACCGAGCTGATCGAGGCGGCCAGGGCGGAGGCCGGCGACGGCCCCCTCGACCTGATGTCGGCGGTCGCCCACCCGCTGCCCGCGATGCTGCTGGGCGAGCTGCTCGGCGTCCCCCCCGAGCGGTACGAGCGGTTCCGCACGCTCTCCGACGACATCGCCCACGGCCTCGACCCGAGCTTCTTCCTCACCCCCGAGGAGGTCGCCCGCCGCGACAACGCCCGCGCGGAGCTCGGCGAGTACTTCGCCGGGCTCGCCGAGGAACGCCGTGCCGCGCCCGCCGACGACCTGGTCAGCGAGCTGGTCGCGGCCGAGGAGGCGGGCGACCGTCTCGGCGGGCACGAGCTCCTGGTCACCCTCACCCTGCTGCTGTCGGCCGGCTACGCCACCACGGTGAACCTGATCGGCAACGGCATGCTGGCGTTGCTCCAGCACCCCGAGCAGCGGGCGTGGCTGCGCGCGAACCCGGAGGGCGTGGCCGGCGCCGTCGAGGAGATGCTGCGCTACGACGCGCCCACGCAGATGATCTCCCGGACCGCGCTGGAGGACGCCGAGCTGGCGGGCTCCCCGATCGCCGCCGGCGAGCAGGTGATGCTGATGCTGGGGGCGGCCAGCCGCGACCCGCAGGTCTACGACGACCCGGACGCGCTGGTGCTGTCCCGGCAGTCCACTCGCAACCTCGGGTTCGGCCTCGGCGCGCACTTCTGCGTGGGCGCCCCCATGGCCCGCCTGACCGCGCAGGTCGCGGTGTCCGCGCTGTCCGCGCTCGACCTGGAGCTGGAGACGACCACGCCGGCCCGGGCGCCGTACATCATCATGCGCGGGCTGAAGGAGCTTCCGGTGCGGGTCGCCTCCGGCGGTTGACCGGGCGTCGCATGGCGGCGTCCCTGGTCGGCGCGGGACGGAGCCCCCGGATCCTCGCCGGGCGCCGAGCGACGAGCGCCGAGCGGGGACGTTGCGGGGCGCCGTCCTGCGCGGCGTGCGTTCGGACCCGTGCCCGTACTCCTGTCGTCTTTCTGGACCGTTCGGGAAGTCTGAGAACCGCATGACCGACTTGTCAGCCGTACCAGCCGTACCAGCCGAAGCCGCCGAGGCCGCCGAAGCCGCCGCACTGGCCGGGACAGACCGCCGTGTCGCGGTGGTGGGAATGGCCTGCCGCGTCCCGGGAGCGGCCGGCCCGGGCGCCTTCTGGCGGCTGCTTCGCGACGGCGTCGACGCCATCACGCCGGCCCCCGCGGGGCGCGGTCTGGCCCAGGGGGTCCACGGCGGGTTCCTCGACCGGGTCGACCAGTTCGACCCGGCGTTCTTCGGCATGTCCCCGCGCGAGGCCGCCGCAGCCGACCCGCAGCAGCGGCTGGCGCTCGAACTGTCCTGGGAGGCGCTGGAGGACGCGGGATTACGCCCCGAGCGGCTGCGCGGCAGCCGCACCGGCGTCTTCATCGGCTCGATGGCCGACGACTACGCGAAGCTCCAGCACGCCGCCGGCGCGCTCTCCGCGCACAGCGCGACGGGCCTGAGCCGGGCCGTCATCGCCAACCGCCTGTCGTACCTGCTGGGCCTGTCCGGCCCCAGCCTGGCCGTCGACACCGCCCAGTCCTCCGGGCTCGCCGCCGTGCACCTGGCCGTACGCAGCCTGCTCGACGGCGAGTCGGCCGTCGCCCTCGCGGGCGGCGTCCACCTCAACCTCATCGCCGAGGGCTTCGCCTCCGCCGAACTCTTCGGCGCCCTCGCGCCCGACGGCGCGGACGCCCGCTGCCGCGTGTTCGACGAGCGGGCCGGCGGCTACGTGCGCGGCGAGGGAGGCGGCATCGTCGTCCTCAAGCCGCTGTCCGCCGCCCTCGCCGACGGAGACCGGATCCACGGCGTCATCCTGGGCAGCGCCCTGGGCAGCGGCACCGGCCACACCCTCACCGCCCCCGACCCGGCGGCGCAGGAGAGCGTGATCCGGGCCGCGTGGCGCAACGCCGGGATCGCGCCGGGCGACGTGCAGTACGTCGAACTCCACGGCACGGGAACGCCGGTGGGCGACCCCGTCGAGGCGGCGGCCCTCGGCGCCGCGGCGGAAGGGCGTCCGCTGGTCGTCGGCTCGGTGAAGACCAACATCGGGCACCTGGAGGGCGCCGCCGGGGCCGTCGGCCTGATCAAGGCGTTGCTGTGCGTCAAGCACCGCCGGCTGCCGCCCAGCCTCCACTTCGAGCGGCCGAACCCGAAGATCCCGCTGGACGAGCTGAACCTGACGGTCGGGCGGCGGCTGGGTCCGTGGCCCCGGCCGGGGGATCCGCTGATCGCCGGCGTCAGCTCGTTCGGCATGGGCGGCACCAACTGTCATGTGGTGCTGGCCAACTGGACCCCGGCCCCAGCCCTGGAGGGCAGGGAGCGGCGCCTGCCCGGCGTGCTCCCCTGGCTGGTCTCCGCCCGCAGCGAGGACGCCCTGCGCGCCCGGGCCGCGCGGCTGCTCGCCGACCAGGCCGAGCACGCCGACCAGCACTCCGATGCGGCGGACCTGGCGGGCTCGTTGGCCACCACCCGCTCGGCGTTCGAGCACCGCGCCGTCGTGCTGGGGGAGGGGCGCGAGGCGCTGCACTCCGGCCTCGCCGCCCTCGCCGAGGGCCGGGACGCCCCCAACGTGCTGCGCGGCGTCGCGCCGCGATCCGGACCCGGACCCGGACCCGGACCCGGGGGCGGCGGGGTGGCGTTCCTCTTCTCCGGGCAGGGCAGCCAGCGCGCGGGCATGGGACGCGCGCTGCACGCCGCGTTCCCCGCCTACGCCGAGGCGTTCGACGCCGTCTGCGCCGAGCTGGAGGCCCACCTGGACCGTCCGCTGCGCGAGGTGGTCTTCGCCGAGCAGGACACGCCCGAGGCGGCGCTGCTGGACCAGACCGGCTACACCCAGCCCGCCCTGTTCGCCGTCGAGGTCGCGCTCTACCGCCTGCTGGAGCGCTGGGGCGTCACGCCGGGTCTGTTGCTGGGCCACTCCGTCGGCGAGATCGCCGCCGCCCACTGCGCCGGCGTCCTGGACCTCGCCGACGCCGCCACCCTGGTCGCGGCCCGCGGCGCCCTCATGCAGGCCCTGCCCGCCGGCGGCGCCATGGCCGCGATCGAGGCCAGCGGCGAGGAGGTGGAGCGGACCCTGCCCGAGGCCGGCGGCCCGGTGAGCATCGCCGCGTTCAACGCCCCGACGGAGACGGTCATCTCGGGTGACGCGGAGGCGGTACGGGCGCTGGCCGCCGCCTGGGCCGAACGCGGCCGCAAGACCACCGCGCTGCGCGTCAGCCACGCCTTCCACTCCGCCCACATGGACGGCATGCTCGACGCCTTCCGGCGGGTCGCCGAACGCCTCACCTTCCGCCCGCCGCGCATCCCCGTCGTCCCGGCCGGGGCCGATGAGCTGTGCACCCCCGGCTACTGGGTCCGGCACGCGCGGGAGGCCGTCCGCTTCGTCGACGGCGCGCGGGCCGCCGCCGAGGCCGGGATCACGGCGTACGTCGAGATCGGCCCGGGCGCCACCCTCAGCGGGCTCGTCCGGGACACCGACGCGCTGGTCCTCCCCGCGCTCCGGCGCGACGTTCCCGAGGAACGGTCGCTCCTCACCACCCTCGGCGAGCTGCACGTGCGCGGCGCGGCCGTCGGCTGGGACGCCCTCTTCGCCGACGCGGGCACCCGGCGGGTCGAGCTGCCGACGTACCCCTTCCAGCGGACCAGGCACTGGGCCGGGGAGAGGACCGGGGAGGCGTCGCCGGCGGCGCCCCCTCCCGAGGCGCCGCAGAGCGCGCCGGGCCGCGCGGCCGGCGAACTCGCCGATCCCGCCGACCCCGTCGAACTCGCCGAACTCGCCGAACTCGTGCGCACCCACACCGCCGCCGTGCTCGGCTACGACACGGCGAACGCCGTCAACGCCGACTGGGCGTTCCGGGACCTCGGCCTCGACTCGTACGGCGCCGTCGAGCTGCGCAAACGCCTCGCCTCCGCCACGGGCGTGAGCCTGGCCAGCGGCGCCCTGTTCAACCACCCCACGCCCTCGGCCATGGCCGCCTGGCTGCACGCCGAACTCGGCGGCGCGGCGGCCGAACCGACAGCCCCGGCCGCCCAGGCAGCCCCGGCGCGGCCGGCACGTCCGGCATCCGCGTTCGGCGACGACCCCATCGCCATCGTGGCCATGGCCTGCCGCTACCCCGGCGGCGTCACCTCCCCCGCAGAGCTGTGGCGGCTGCTGCGGGAGGAGCGGGACGCCACCGGCGCCTTCCCCACCGATCGCGGCTGGGATGTGGACGCCCTACACGCCCCCGGCCCCGACTCGGACCCCGACCGGGCGGGCACCTCCTCCACCACGCGCGGCGGCTTCCTGGACGACGTCGCCGGCTTCGACGCGGACTTTTTCGGCATCTCGCCGCGCGAGGCACTCGCGATGGACCCGCAGCAGCGGCTGCTGCTGGAGACGAGCTGGGAGGCGTTCGAACGCGGCGGCATCGCGCGCGGGGCGCTGCGCGGCAGCTGCACCGGCGTGTTCGTGGGCGCCACCGCGCAGGACTACGGCCCGCGCATGCACGAGGCGGCCAACGGCGTCGAGGGCTACGTGCTGACCGGCACCACGCCCAGCGTCGCCTCGGGCCGGATCGCCTACGCCTTCGGGCTGGAGGGTCCGGCGGTGACCGTCGACACCGCCTGCTCGTCCTCGCTGGTGGCGCTGCACCTGGCGGCCCAGTCGCTGCGCGGCGGCGAGTGCGACATGGCCCTGGCCGGGGGCGTCACGGTGCTGTCGACGCCGGGCATGTTCGTGGAGTTCAGCCGCCAGCGCGGCCTCGCGGCGGACGGCCGCTGCAAGCCCTTCGCGGCGGCGGCCGACGGGACCGGGTGGGCCGAGGGCGTCGGCGTACTGCTGCTGGAACGCCTGTCGGACGCGCGGCGCAACGGGCACCGTGTGCTGGCGGTGGTGCGCGGCTCGGCGATCAACCAGGACGGCGCAAGCAACGGCCTCACCGCCCCCAACGGCCTGTCTCAGGAGCGCGTCATCCGGGCCGCCCTGGCCAACGCCGGGTTGAAGCCGGGCGACGTGGACGCCGTGGAGGCGCACGGCACGGGGACCGAGCTGGGCGACCCGATCGAGGCGGAGGCGCTGCTGGCGACGTACGGCGAGGACCGGCCGGACGACCGGCCGCTGTGGCTGGGCTCGATCAAGTCCAACATCGGCCACACGCAGGCGGCGGCGGGCGTCGCGGGCGTCATCAAGATCGTCGAGGCGATGCGCCACCGGCGACTGCCCGCCTCGCTGCACGTCGACGAGCCGACCCCGCACGTGGACTGGTCGTCGGGGGCGGTCGCGCTGCTGACCGAGGCCCGGCCCTGGCCGGAGGCGGAACGCCCCCGCCGGGCGGCGGTCTCCTCCTTCGGCGTCAGCGGCACCAACGCCCACGTCATCCTCGAAGAGGCCATCGCGGCGGAGCCGAAGGCCGCGCCGGAAGCCGAGCCGGAAGCCGAGGAAGCGCCCGAGGAGCCCGGTGTCGTCTCCTGGCCCGTCAGCGGTCGCACGGCGCAGGCACTCCGCGCCCAGGCCGCGCGGCTGCGCGCGCACCTGGCGGAACGCCCCGAGCTGCACCCCCGAGGGGTGGCCGCCGGACTGGCGAGCCGCACGCACTTCGACCACCGGAGTGTGGTGGTCGGGGCCGAGCGGGCCGAACTGCTCGCCGGGCTGGAGGCCTTGGCGGAGGGCCTGCCGCACCCGAGCCTGACCACCGGCAGCCCGGTGCCCGGCAGGACGGTGTTCGTCTACCCCGGTCAGGGCTCGCAGTGGACCCGCATGGGTGCCCGGCTCCTGGACCACTCACCCGTCTTCGCCCAGGCCCTGACCGACTGCGCCACCGCCCTGGCCCCCCACACGGACTTCGACCTGCTCGACGTGCTCGCGAGCGAGGACCCCTCGGCGCTGGAGCCGGTGGAGGTGGTCCAGCCCGCGCTGTGGGCCGTGATGGTGGCGCTGACCCGCTGGTGGCAGCAGCACGGCATCCACCCCGACGCCGTCATCGGCCACTCCCAGGGCGAGATCGCCGCCGCCCACATCGCCGGGGCGTTGAGCCTGGAGGACGCCGCCCACATCGTCGCCCAACGCGCCCGCGCCCTGACCACCCTCGCCCACACCGGCGGCATGCTCTCCGTGGCGCTGAACGCCACCGACACCCGCGAACTCCTGCCCGACGACGTGACGATCGCCGCCCTCAACGGGCCCGCCGCCACCGTCGTCGCCGGCCCCGCCAAGGCGTTGGACGCCCTCCAGGACGAGTGCACACGCCGCGACATACGCCACCGCCGCATCCCCGTCACCTACGCCTCCCACACCCCCCTCATCGAGCCGTTGGAGGCGGAGCTGCGCGAGCGGCTGGCTGGGATCAAGCCGGGCACGGCGCAGATCCCGTTCTACTCCACCGTCACCGCCACCCCCATCGACACCACCACCCTGACCGCCGACTACTGGTACACCAACCTCCGCTCCCCCGTCCGCTTCCACGACACCGTGCAAGCCCTCCTGGCCAACGGCTACACCCACTACCTCGAACCCAGCCCCCACCCCGGCCTCCTCACCGCCATCGAAGACACCATCGACCAGACCCAAACCCAGACCCAGACCCAGACCCAGACCCAGACCACGGCCGTCACCCACGCCACCCTCCTCCGCGACGACGACACCCCCACCCGCCTCACCCACGCCCTCGCCCACACCCACACCCACGGCCTGGACCAGCCGCCACCCACCCCGCCCTCCCCGGCCGGTGACCCGCCCGACCTGCCGACCTACGCCTTCCAGCACCAGTCGTTCTGGCTGGCCCCGGAGGCCAGGACGGCCGCCGCCTCCGGAAGCGACGGCCACCCCTTCCTCGGCGCGCCCGTCCCCCTCGCCAACACCAACGGCGTGCTCTTCACGGCCGAGATCGGGCTCGCCGCACATCCCTGGCTCGCGGACCACGCCGTGGCGGGCACCGTTCTCCTCCCCGGCACGGCGATGGTGGAGCTGGCGCTGCACGCCGCCCACCAGGCCGGATGCGACCGCCTCGACGAGCTGACCCTGTCCGCTCCTCTGCTCCTCCCGCCCACCGGCGCGATACGCCTCCAGCTCACCGTGGGCGCCCGCGACGGCGAGGGCAGGCGCACCCTCAGCCTCCACTCCCGCCCGGCCGACGCCGCCAACCACGACGCCGACGACGCCCCCTGGACCCACCACGCCGAGGGGACGCTGTCCCCGTCCCCGGACGCCGGTCGCCCCCACGTCGACCTCAACCTCCCGCCCTCGCCCCCGGACGCAACCGCCGCCGACGGCTACCTGCGGCTCGGCGAACGAGGCTACGACTACGGGCCGACGTTCCAGGGCCTGCGACGGCTGTGGCGGCGCGGCGAGGAGACCCTCGCCGAAGTGGCGCTGCCGGAGGAGGCGTTGGCCGACGCCGAGGCGTTCGGCGTTCACCCGGCCCTCCTCGACGCCGTGCTGCACGCCGTGCTCCTCGGCTCGACGACGACCGGCGACGCGACGCTGCTGCCGTTCGCCTGGTCCGGCGTACGGCTCCACGCCACGCGCGCCACCGCCCTGCGTGTCCACATCTCGCCGGTCGGCGAGGACGCCGTCGCCCTGACCATGACCGACACCGCCGGCGCACAGGTCGCCACGGTGGAACGCCTGTCCCTGCGCCCGGTGGAGACGGAGCGGCTGCGCGGCATGGCCGCCGCGCGCCACGACGGCCTGTACCGGGTGGAGTGGCGGCGGCTGACGCTCGGCTCGGGAGACGGCGACGGCGACGGGAACGGCCCGGGCCCGAAGCCTCCGGTCCACGCCGATCCCGCCTCCCTGGGGTCCCTGAGGTCCCTGCTCGACGGCCCGGTCCCCGGCGTTGTGACCGTTCGCTGCCCTACAGGCTCCGCAGACGCCGCCGCGATCCGGGAGTCCGTGGCGTGGGCGCTGGGGCTCGTGCAGGAGTGGCTCGCGGAGGAACGGTTCGACGGCTCGCGGCTGGCGTTCGTGACGCAGGGCGCGATGGCCGTCGAACCCGGCGAGGACGTGAACGACCTCGCGGGCGCGGCGGTGTGGGGGCTGGTGCGGGTGGCGGAGTCGGAGTTCCCCGGACGCTTCGTGCTGCTCGACCTCGACGACGCCCCCGCGTCCATGGCGGCCCTGCCAGCGGCCCTGGACACGGGCGAACCCCAACTCGCCCTTCGCGCCGGACGGGCGGCCGTGCCCCGCCTCGCCCGCCACACCGCGCAGCCCCCCACCACCTGGACGGCCGACCCCGAGGGCACCGTCCTGATCACGGGCGGCACCGGCACCCTCGGCGGTCTCCTGGCGCGGCACCTCGTCACCCGCCACGGCGTCCGCCACCTCCACCTCGTCTCCCGCCAGGGACCCCAAGCGGAGAACGCCGCCCGCGTGCGCGACGAGCTGGTCGCCCTCGGCGCCACGGTCACCCTCACCGCCTGCGACCTCACCGACCCCGACGCCGCGCGCGATCTGATCGGCGCCGTCCGCGAGGCGCGCCCGCTGACGGCCGTCGTCCACGCCGCCGGCGTGCTGGACGACGCCCTGATCACCAACCTCACGCCGCAGCGGCTGCACGCCGTGCTGGCCCCCAAGATCGACGCGGCGCTCCACCTCCACCACGCCACCGCCGACCTGCCGGGGACGGCGTTGGTCCTCTTCTCCTCCACCACTGCCACGCTCGGCACCCCCGGCCAGGCCAACTACGCGGCGGGCAACGCCTTCCTCGACGCGCTCGCCCAGCACCGCCGCGCGGCCGGGCTCCCGGCGGTCGCCATCGGCTGGGGCCTGTGGGGCGAGGCCAGCGGCATGACCCGGCACCTGGGCGCCGCCGAGGTCCGGCGCATGGCGCGTAACGGCGTCGCGCCGCTCGACACCCGGCACGCGCTCGGACTCTTCGACGCCGCCACAGGTGAGCACGACACGCCGCACCTGGTCGCCGCCCGCCTCAACCTCCACGCCTTCGCCTCCGATCCGGAGGCCGTCCCGGCGGTGCTGCGGGGCCTGGTGCGGGTCCCCGTCCGGCCGTCGTCTGCGCCTGCGGCTGCGGCTGCTGGTGCTGGTGCTGGTGCTGGTGCGGCGGCGGCCGCGTCGGGGGCGTTCGCGAGTCGCCTGGCGGGCATGACGCCGGCCGAGCGGGAGCGCGAGGCGCTGCTGTTGGTGCGCGAGCAGGCCGCCGCCGTGCTCGGCCACGCCTCGCCCGAACCGATCGCGCCCACCCAGACGTTCAAGAGCCTCGGCTTCGACTCGCTGACGGCCGTGCAACTCCGCAACCGCCTCTCCGAGGCCGTCGGCCGCCGCCTGCCGACGACGCTGGCGTTCGACTATCCGACCCCGGACGCCCTCACCCGTTTCCTGCTGGGCGAGGCGACGGCTGGCGAGGAGCAGAGCGGCGGTGCCGGGACGGACGATCCGGTGGTCATCGTCGGCATGGCCTGCCGCTACCCCGGCGGCGTCGCCTCGCCCGAGGACCTGTGGCGGCTGGTGGCGGAACGCCGGGAGAGCGTCGGAGCCTTTCCGGCCGATCGCGGCTGGGATCTCGACGCGCTGTTCCACTCCGACCCCGACCACCCCGGCACGACGTACGCCAGGCTGGGGCATTTCCTCTACGACGCGGGCGACTTCGACCCCGGCCTCTTCGGGATCTCGCGCCGCGAGGCGCTGGCGATGGATCCGCAGCAGCGGCTGCTGCTGGAGACGAGCTGGGAGGCGCTGGAGCGCGCCGGGATCGACCCGACCACGCTGCGCGGCAGCCGCACCGGCGTGTACACGGGGCTGATGTACCACGACTACGCGGTGGGCGTCGACGCCGGGGCCGAAGGCGTCGAGGGGCACGTGCTGACAGGCACTCAGGCGAGCGTGGCGTCGGGCCGTGTGGCGTACACCTTCGGGCTGGAGGGCCCGGCGGTGACGGTCGACACGGCGTGCTCGTCCTCACTGGTGGCCCTGCACCTGGCGGCGAACGCCCTGCGCACGGGAGAGTGCGACATGGCCCTGGCCGGGGGCGTGGCGGTCATGGCGAGCCCGGGGACGTTCGTCGAGTTCAGCCGTCAGCGCGGGCTGTCGCCTGATGGCCGCTGCAAGTCCTTCTCGGCCGCGGCGGACGGCACCGGGTGGGCGGAAGGCGTCGGCGTACTGCTGGTGGAACGCCTCTCCGACGCCCGGCGTAACGGCCACCGCGTGCTGGCCGTCGTGCGCGGCTCGGCGGTCAACCAGGACGGCGCCAGCAACGGGCTCACCGCCCCCAACGGCCCCTCCCAGCAAAGAGTCATCCGCGCCGCCCTGACCAACGCCGGCCTGAAGCCGGCCGACATCGACGCCGTCGAAGCCCACGGCACCGGCACAACGCTGGGCGACCCCATCGAGGCGGAGGCACTGCTGGCCACCTACGGCC